>CAZMZR010000009.1:0-60894 GCA_964570855.1 uncultured Pirellulales bacterium | reverse complement strand
ATTCCCGCTTGCGCGGGAATGACATAATTGGTTATGTTATTAAAAAAATAATTAGTTATAACAATCATATTCTAAAAAACAGCAAGTTTGAGTATATTATAAAAGCTTTTCCTTAAGAAACTTGGCGGTATAACTTTTTTTATTTTTCACAATTTGCTCAGGCGAACCCTCGGCGACAATCCTGCCGCCGGCTTCACCTCCCTCGGGGCCGAGGTCTATTATATAGTCTGCTATCTTGATTACGTCAAGGTTATGCTCGATTACAATAACAGTATTACCGCAATCCGTCAGCCGTTGAAGCACATTGAGAAGATTGTGAATATCAGCGAAATGAAGCCCTGTCGTTGGCTCATCGAGCAGGTATAAAGTATGCCCGGTAGCCGCTTTACCCAGCTCAGCCGAGAGTTTCACCCGTTGAGCTTCGCCACCGGAGAGGGTCGTTGACGCCTGGCCTAATTGTACATATCCCAGACCGACATCCGCCAATGTTCGCAGTATTCGCAAAATTGTCGGAAAGTTCGCAAAAAAACCAAGAGCCTCCTGAATCCGCATACCGAGTACATCGGCAATATTTTTGCCTTTATAGGTCACTTCGAGGGTCTCCGGATTATACCTTGTACCCTTGCAATTCTGGCAGGTGACATACACGTCCGGCAAAAAGTGCATTTCAATCTTTTTCGTTCCCTGCCCCCGGCAGTACTCGCAGCGACCGCCCTTGACATTGAAGCTGAATCGCCCGGGCTTGTAGCCGCGAATCTTGGCCTCCCGTGTCATGCTGAACAGCTTCCTGATAACATCGAAGGCCCCTGTATAGGTAGCCGGATTGCTCCGTGGCGTCTTTCCGATAGGCGACTGGTCTATCTCTATCACCTTATCAATCTGCGAGGTTCCCAGGATAGTTTTATGCTTTCCGGGTTTTTCACGAGAATGATAGAGCCTTCGTTTCAAAGCCTTCATCAAAATCTCGTTGACTAACGTGCTCTTGCCGGAACCGGAGACACCGGTGACGCAGATAAATACTCCCAGAGGAAATTTAACATCAATTTCTTTCAGGTTATTCTGAGCAGCAGCTTTTACCTCGATACATTTCGATAGTTTGTACTTTCGCCGTTCAGCAGGCAGGTCTATGCTTTTTTTCCCGCTTAGATATTCGCCGGTAAGCGATTTTTCACTTGCGATAATATCCTTGAGACTGCCCTGGGCTACAACTTCGCCGCCCTGTGCACCGGCGGCCGGGCCGATATCGATTATATGGTCTGCTTTTCTGATAATATCTTCGTCATGCTCGACTACTATTACAGTATTACCCAACAGGGTAAGTTGTCGCAAAATTCTCGATAACCGGTCGTTGTCGCGCTTATGCAGACCTATCGTGGGTTCGTCGAGCACATAACAGACTCCAACCAGACCGCTGCCTACCTGTGTGGCAAGGCGAATTCTCTGGGCCTCACCGCCGGCAAGGGTACTGCTGGTTCGGTCGAGCGTCAGATATCCGAGACCGACATCCATCATAAATTTGAGCCGTGCCTTGATTTCCTTTAATATCGCCGCGGCTATAACAGATTTTTCCTTATCTAATTTAAGTTTGCCGAAGAATTTCTGCGCCTTCTCGATACTCAACTCGGCCAACTGATTTATGCTCCTGCCCCCGACATGCACGGCAATAGCCTCCGGCCGTAGCCGGGCACCACTACAACTGCGGCAAGGCTGTTCGGATAAATAACCGTGCAGCCTGGTCTTGACGTATTCACTTGTCGTATTTTTCCACCGTTTGGTAAGATTCGGGATAATCCCTTCGAACCACAAACCGTATTTCTCTTCGTCGGCCGGCGTCGTTCCGTACATCAGGATTCTCTTATATTCCGCGGGTATCTGCTCGAAGGGTATCGATTTGCTGATGCCGACGTTTCTGCAGAATCTTTTGACCAGCCTGTTATAGAATATATTCATTCGCTTGCCGCCCTTGCGCCAGGCATCGATAGCGCCGTTTTCAAGCGAGATGCTTTTATCCGGCACAATCAGATCCGGATCAAACTCCAGAATAGTCCCCAGACCGTCGCAGCCCTGGCAGGCGCCGTACGGACTGTTGAAGCTAAACAAACGCGGCGATAGCTCCGCAAGACTGGCCTGCGGATGTTCGGGGCAGGCAAACTTTTCGCTGAATATAACTTTTTCCCAGTGACCGTCACCGCCGTTTTGTTTGTTCGCATCCGGTTTCTGACTCAAGACAAGAAGAATGCCGTCGGCCAACTTCAACGCCGTCTCTACAGAATCGGCCAAGCGAACGCGAATCGAATCCTTAATGACCAGCCTATCAACTACTGCCGCGATATCGTGTTTTTTTTGTTTGTTCAGGGTGGGGACATTACGCACATCGTAAACGGCGTCATCCACCCGAACACGAACAAAACCTTCACGCTGTATCACGGCAATAACATCTTTGTGCTCTCCTTTTTTGCCGCGAACCAAAGGAGCACAAATCTGAATCTTGGTATCCTGCGGCCAGGAGAGAATCGAATCAACTATATGTGAGGGATGCTGGCTGGAGATTTCTTTGCCGCATACCCAACAATGCGGCTGGCCCGCACGGGCAAAAAGTAGTCTGAAATAGTCGTATATCTCGGTTGTGGTAGCCACAGTCGAACGAGGATTGCTGCTTGCACTTCGCTGCTCGATTGCGATGGTAGGCGGCAGACCCGAGATTTCTGAAACCGCCGGTTTTTGCATCTGTTCGAGAAACTGCCGGGCGTAAGTACTGAGCGATTCGACATATTTTCTTCGCCCTTCGGCGTAAATAGTATCGAATGCGAGCGAACTTTTACCGGAGCCGCTTATGCCGGTAATTACAACCATCTTATCGCGTGGGATACTCAGGCTGATGTTCTTTAGATTATGCTCGGCGGCGCCTGTTATTCTTATTGCCTTTTCTATCGTCTTTGCCATAGAGCTTTTATATGAAAGGATACCCTATAAAAAAATCCATGATATAAACAAACCAATGATTGTAACAAACCCCTGCAGGAAGGTAAAATGTTTTCCCGGCATATAACAATATATATGAACCGGATGAGTCATTCTAATGCAAACAAGGAAGCTACATAGCTGGAATTTATCTTATTCACAGGCGATAGAATTACAAAAACGCCTCGCCGGCCGGGTAAAACATACCAGGCTTAAAAATCCACCTAAAACTATAGCCGGTCTGGATTGTGCATTCAGCAGGGACGGGAAGAAAATCATCGCCGCCGTTGTCGTTTTACAACTACCTAAACTCGAAACCATCGAAACAACCAGCGCTGTCAGAAAAGTGACCTTTCCCTATATACCAGGCTTGCTTTCCTTTCGCGAAGCCCCCGTATGCATTGCGGCAGTGGAGAAACTGCGAAATCAGCCGGACCTATTTATTATCGACGGTCAGGGCATCGCACACCCCCGCCGGTTAGGTCTGGCGGCTCATCTGGGATTATTTTTCGATAGGCCAACCATCGGCTGTGCAAAAAGCAGACTAACAGGCCACTTCGATGAACCCCCTATCGAAAAAGGCTATTACAGTTTGTTAAAAGACAAAAGGAAGGATAAACAACAAACAAACAACGAACCACAAACCACGAAAGACGAAGTAATCGGCGCGGTAGTCAGAACACGAACCAACGTTAAGCCTGTATTTGTTTCGGTCGGGAACAAATGTACACTCGACGATGCGATAGAAATTGTTTTATCCTGTGCAATTAAATATCGCCTGCCGGAACCTACACGCATAGCGCATCAATTAGTCAGCAAATTAAGATTGAAAATCTGATAATACCAGATCCGCTGTTTCACCATAGATTCATTCAGAAACAACAGTCGCAGATATAATCACCACCGGTTCGACCGGGACATCGTTCATGCCCATTTGGGTCGTCGTTTTCACCTTCGCGATTGCATCCACGACATCCATACCCTCGATGGTCTTTCCAAATACCGTGTATCCCGGATTGACATTCTTAATATAGTTCAAAGATCTGTTGTTTCTATGATTTATAAAAAACTGGCAGGTTGCGCTGTCGGGATCATTAGTCCGCGCCATAGCAATAGTACCGCGGTCGTTTCCCAGGCCGTTGGAAGCTTCGTTGACAATCGGGGCACGGGTTTCTTTGCGTTCCATATCTGCGGTAAAACCACCACCCTGTATCATAAAGTTCGGTATGACCCTGTGAAATATGGTCCCGTTAAAGTGGCCCTGCTCGACATACTCGAGGAAATTTTTCACCGTGACGGGAGCAGCCTGCTCATTAAGTTCAATAATAATATCCCCCATGCTTGTTTCCAGCTTCACTAATTTTTTTTCTGCTTCCACCGTGTTCCTTTCCAAGAGTACTATTTCTTTTTCTATCGGCGCTATTTCCTGCCCCGCCGGCTCCGTCTGTTTTTCCGAGTTACAACCGCAAACCGACACAGCAACCGCCACAATAATGTACAACAAGGATCTTTTAATCATAGCAAATACACCTCAATGTTAAAATTAATATCAATGTATAACCTTATCCCCCTTCGCGGCAATTCGTTAAGTATTTTCACCTATACCCTCGTCCCATTTGTTTTTTTCGATGGACGCCAGTATTTTCTCCGCACATTGCAGTGCCGCAAGCCCTTCCTCGGCGCTGACCTCGGGCATGAACTGTCTGTCCGTCACCGCCCGCAGGAAAGCCTCCTGCTGCAGACGCACCGGCTCCTTGTCGTCAATCTGGAGCTGCTCGATATGCAAAAGGTCCGGCCAGTTAACTGTCGTCAGATTAAAATCGCCCGCAGCTTTATGCTCATTTATCCATTTGACCACGTTAATATTCGGATCAGCCTTTATTATCATCCCGCTTTTTTTGAGATAATCCACACTCAAATACGCCTGTCGGCTGAACACTCTGACCTTTCTTTCCGTCTTGAGGGCAAGTCTCGACGCGGTAATATTCGCAATACAGCCGTTGGTGAAAACAACCCTCGCATTACAAATATCCTCTTTTTCTCCCACGACGCTTATTCCAACGGCATCAACCCTTTTAACCTTACTCGCCGCTAAAGACAGGATGATATCTATATCGTGTATCATCACATCCAGAACAACGCCGACATCCGTTGAGCGGAACGGATATGGGCTTATGCGGTTGGCTTCGATAAATTTCGGCTCTATATTCAGCCTTTTCATCGCCTGTGCTACCGGATTGCAACGCTCGGAATGCCCGACAGCAACAACGCTGCCTTTCTTTTTCGCAAGCTCTACAATCTTTGTTCCTTCTTTGACATTGGCGGCAAGCGGTTTTTCAACCAGAACCGCAATATTGTTTTTAATAAAGATTTTTGCCAACTGCAAATGCGTTACTGTCGGAGTAGCGATTGTGACAGCATCGACTTTACCCAAAAGATCAATACAATCGCTGTAGGCCCGACAGTTATATTGTTCGGCCAGAGATTTGGCTCGGCCGGCATCGACATCGACTACGGCAACAAGCTCGCTCTGAGATAACTGGGCATAGACCTTTGCATGTATCGAACCCATTTTACCGGCACCAACCACTGCGGTCCGCACTTTCGTATTCTGCATCTTTTATCCTTAATTCCACCCCCGTTGCCCGGCAATCTCCGGTTGATGAATCAGGCTCTTAGTGTCTTCGACACTTCTCAAGATATCTGCCAAAACGATGTTCGCTGCTTTTTGTTATTGTCTCTATCATTGCCTGGACATTTTCATCGATTCCATCTTCCTTTGCTAAAGCTTTTGCGTTTTCCAATAAAACACTGCCCTGGCGATAAAGTTTTTTATACGCCCGGCAAATATTTTCCTTCTGTTGCTCGCTCATACCGGCCCTAACCAGACCTCGCTCATTAACACCGCGAACTTTTTGGGGATAATGTCCGCTTATAATAAGAAACGGCGGGATGTCCCTGTTTATTCCGGCCAGGCCGGCGACATAACACCACCTGCCGATAGTGACAAACTGGTGCGACCCGGCCAGACCGCTCAACCATGCCCCCGTTTCAATCCTGCAGTGCCCCCCTATCTGGACATAGTTACTCATCACAATCTTGTCTTCAAGTACACAATCGTGCCCGATATGTACCCCGACCATAAGAAAATTTTCATTTCCTATTTCGGTCTGTTCCCCCGGATAAATGCTCGGATGAATTGTAACCTGCTCATGAAAAATATTTCCATTACCTATTAAAAGCCCGCCGATCTCGGTATCCGGTTTCAAACGTAACAATTGTGGTCGGCTCCCAATCACGCAATTGGCAAAAAACTGGTTGTTTTTACCGATCCTGACATTCCTATCAATAACGACATTCGGCCCGAGTATCGAGCCGGAGCCTATCGAGACACCACTTTCGATTACACAATTGGGACCAACAATAACATCATCAGCCAAATCGGCGTATCTGTTCACGACAGCACTTGGATGTATTTGACTCATATTCAACTCACTTTTTTCTATACCGTTTCATCATCAACGAGCATAAATCTTATATTCGCTTCGGCAACCACCGCATCGCCGATCATCGCCCTGCATCGGCACTGTGCGGTTCTTTTTCTTAACCTGACTGTCTCAGAAGTCAGAATAAGCTGGTCGCCGGGAACAACTGATTTACGCAACTTTACGTTATCCATACTCAACAGCACCGCCAGTTTACCCGTATGTTCCAATCTTTGTGCAAACAACAAACCGGAAACCTGAGCCATCGCCTCTACAATTAAAACACCGGGCATAATAGGTGTGCCGGGAAAGTGCCCCTGGAAAAACTGCTCATTGAAGCTTACATTTTTTATGCCTTTTATCCGGGTATCACCCTCGATTTCTATCACCCTATCCACCAGCAAAAACGGATATCTGTGCGGCAGAATCTTGGCAATCTGTCGAATGTCTAAAAGTGCATCGGACCCGTATTTCTGAATACGTTCCTGCTGCTGCGCCGCTTCGTATAATTTCCTTGCAAGCTGCTGATTCAAAGTATGGCCGCTCTTATAGGCCACGATTCTTCCCCTGACAGGCCGGCCCACCAATGTGAGGTCTCCAATCAAATCAACAATTTTATGTCTGACACACTCGTTGGGAAATTTGTAACTATTTTTAATCGGTCCGTCCGAGCCGATAACTAAAAGATCGCGAGGGCCGATATGCGTCCCGATTCCACGAGCATGAAATTGTCTTGCTTCGGATTCGAGCAAAAACGTCCGGGCCGGAGCCAGTTGTTTTTCAAAATTCTCCGGAGAAAGCTTACAACTGTAAATCTGTCTGCCAATACCGGAATGTCCGCTGTAATCCAGGTCGTATGTGAGGTTTAATCCGTCGCCGGCATACGGCAAAGCGTAAATACAGGCATCCCCCATGGCAATAGTCACAGGTTTGTTAATAATAAACTCTTTCTTGCCGACGTTCTGTTCAACAAATCCGGCGCGCTTTAGAACTTTAAGATACTCGGCGCTGCTGCAGCCCGGTGCAGGCAGCTCCGGGCCGTCAACCTCAACGGTTATATTGTCAATTTCAAGAGCGTTGACCGCCGCAAGACAGTGCTCGACGGTTTCTACACTGACAGAACCTTTCTTTATTGTCGTACGACGACTGCGCTCGGCAATATTTGTAGCAATAGCACTAATCCGGACCGGTTCGGGGACATCGGTCCGAACAAAGGTGATTCCGGAATCTACGGGGGCGGGACGGAAAACAAGCTTTGCTTCCGCGCCTCCAAACAGACCGCGACCCCGCATCTTACCGTCACGCTTTATGGTCTTTTGCAGCTTCAAGTTCTTCTAACCTCTTGCTTAGTTGCTTTAACTGCTCGGCCATATCAGGCAAACGCCTAACCAAGCTTAAAACTCGCAACGCTTCCGTTACTTCAAGTGCGGGTGTCCACATTATTTTTTTCCCGGCCGGAACACTACGCATGATGCCGGTCTGGCCGCCGGCCATTGTACCCGGTCCTACTTCAATATTGTCCATCAGACCGACCTGCCCGCCCAAAACAACACCGTCGCCAAGTTTGCAACTTCCGGAAATCCCGGTCTGAGCCGCTATCAAACAGCATCTGCCAATGATAACGTTATGTGCAATTTGTACGAGATTATCTATCTTCGTTCCAGCTCCGATTATAGTATTGCCGAATTTGGCCCTGTCAATACAGCAGTTGGCTCCAATTTCCACAAAATCCTCGATTATTACACCACCATTATGTGGAATAAGTCTATGTGCCCCATCGAAATATGTATATCCGAAACCAATCGCCCCTACCGTGCTGCCGGCCTGAATTATTATATTATTACCTAAGAGACAGTTGTGATAAATAACGACATGGCTATCAAGACGGCAGTTTCGGCCTATTTTGGAATTCTGGCCGATTTTACATCCATTGCTAATTACGCTGTTTGCGCCTATTTCGACCCCGTCATCAATCACCGTCCAGGGCCCAATAGATACTCCCTCGGCTATTTTAACATCCCGGCCAAGTTTAGCCGTAGGATCAATACCTGCATCCGGGGTTTTCAGTTTTGGTGCAAAAATATTTAATACCTGTATTAAAGCCTTATTCACATTCTCGACAATTAATTGCGGCTTGTCTAAATCTTCGAAGCGAGATGAAACAATAACCGCACCTGCACCAGATTTTCCAAGAGCAGCCTTACGTTTTTCATCTGTGACAAATGTGATTACATTTTCGCCGGCCGTCTCAATCGGCCCGACAGCAATTATCCCCTGATGAAATTGTTTTTCATTACCCACCAGCTCGGCACCGATACGTTGAGCCAATTGTTCAATCGTCAGCTTCATTATAAACCATAAATCAAATATAAAATATAAAGATTAAATAACTCAAACTGACCGATTTGACTTGTCATACCTGCGAAAGCAGGTATCCAGAAATGATTTCGATGATCTGGATTCCCGCTCGCGCGGGAATGACATACTGTGTTATGTTATTACAAAATCATTAGTTATAACAATTATATTCTAAAGAACGGCCAGTTTGATTAACTACTCTGTTTTTTAAATAAAACTCAAGCTGTACACACCAAGTCAACTCCCGTTGCATATCGGTTTCCACAGCAGTCAATCATGGACTTATTTTCGGATTCAATTATCAGATGTCGTTTCTTCCGCATCCAGCTTTGTTAGTACATCGTTTGTAATATCCATACACCCGCCGCTATAAAGCACCTTATGCGTACCGATAATCATCCCAAGCTCGTTTTGGACGGGAAATTCGGGTTCACTTTTCTCCAGTACCAACATCAAATCCTTTTCTGCACCCACTTCTTTGGTTATCTGCAGAATTTTCCTATAAAGCTCCTGCGTCCATTGCTGCTGTTTCAGCGCGCTCTGTCTTGGATTAAATTCCTTAAGAGCTTCCAGCTCGGCCTGTTTCTGCAACATCTGTTTATATTGCGCCAGATGGTCACTGCTGCCGATTATAAGGGCCCCGGACTGAAGCCCGGTTGAGAGAGCCTTAATCTCCAGGGAAAGTTTTTCTTCCTCCGCAGTCATCCTCTTGTTATCAGCGGTGATTTGTTCCCTGAATTTTGCCGTCGCTTTGCAATCCCGCAGAACCCGTTCAATACTGACTACGCCGATTTTCATGCCCTGTTCACTCGGTTGGGCCGAACTGTATTCATGGCCACAAAGCAAAACAAGCGAAATTATTAGCAATCCGAATACCATCATCTTAAGCTTCATAAAAAATCCTTTCAAGATTTACGTCCTTATAGATATATAATCCTCTGTTTAAAACAGCCTTCCCATAAAGAAACTGAAAGACTGCGTATCGTCGTTATCATCTTTCTTCAATGGGGTGGCTATCGAAAACCTCATCGGTACCGGTCCGAAAACCTGAGGTATCATTATCTGTATTCCCGCTCCGACCGAGGCGCGATACGGCCCGGTGTCTATCAAACCGCTGTCGAAGAAAAACAATCCGGAAACATTCTCGCCTATCAGAGGTACGGTTAACTCTGTTTTAGCCAGTAAAATCCAGTCACTGCCTATCGGGTCTTTTAGCTGCGGATCGTTAACATCCGTCTGAAGACCTCTGGTGCTGACGCCGCGATATTCGAAACCCCTTATTCCGTAATATCCGATTCCACCGGCATAATACTTTTCAAAAGGAGGGGCATTCGATAACGTAGTTGCAGCGAGCAGTTTGGTCGCCAGCACGGTTTTCCGGTCGCGAATATCCTCATAGAGTGTGTGATACCAAATTCCGGAACCTTCCAAAATTCCGAAATCATAATCGCCGGTAACCTGCTCGTAGCCGAAACCGTATTCATAGCCGCTGCTCGGCATATACGGATTATCCGTCGCATCTTTCCTAAAACCAAGCTTGAGACCAACAAGAAGATTATAGCCTTTGACATCGATAATCTCCTGTGGCGCATCGTAATCAAGGTCGAAAATTTCAACGTTTTCAACTCGAAAGCCCAAACTTCGGCGCCAGCGGTTTTTATAACGCTTTTCGAATCCCACATATCCTTTTGTGGTTTTTTCATCGTGACTTTCCCTCCACCACTCCCGGCTCGAACCGGCCACATTTAACGAGGTCGGTTTGTCCCGAAAGTATGGTTCGGTAAATACAACCGAATAGTAGCTCACCTCTGTTCCGGGCTGTAATGCAACAGTCAAACTCTGGCCCGCCCCCTTGAATGACTGCATCGTGATAAATTCCCCGAAGCTCTCCGGCCAGTCAGAAATGTCAAAATTACGCTGAGACCACATCAATTGCCCTATGACACCCGTATCGCTGCCGATAGAAACACCCGGATTCCACATGCCTGTAAGGCCTTCCTTTACACTCACCGACACATCCCTGCGGTCATCTGCGCCTTCGGGCGGTACAACAGGCCTTACAATAATCTCCTCGGACAAAGTCGTTCTCTGTAAGATTTTTTCCAAGTCACCATTGCCCTGAACAGGAGCCAGGTGAGCATTATAAAGCTGCCCCGGGTAAAAATCATACTCATCTAAAACCCGCCTGATAACCCTGTCCTGAGTCTGTTCGTTACCGGTTATATTAACCCGGCCTATCCTGAACTGGTTACCCTCGATTATTTTGAATTCCACATTAACTACATTATCGCCGTCCTCAGTAAACTTATGCTGAAACTCTATCTGTGCGTTTATGAAACCGTTTTCCTGATAGAGCTGAAGAATTCGCATGGTCTGTGCATGTGCTTTTTGCGGATAATAAATTTGTCCGGGCTCCAGTTCCATACCGGTCAGCAGCCTGTCTTCATCGAAATACTCAGCGCCTGTCAGAATAATCCGGCCAACTTTATATTGCGGCCCCTCGTCGATAGTAAAGATTATGTCACTTCGGCCGGCAGTCTGTATATCATGATTCAGATAACCTCTTTGATAGTAAATGTTTCTCAGCTTCCGAAGATCCGAACCTATTTTTTCCTCGGTATAGTACACCGGCCAGAAAATCCAACTGCTCGTCTTTATTTTTATCGCACTTCTCAACTCGCCCGTTTTAATCCGCTTATTACCCTCTAACTTCACCGACCTGATTTGATATCTTGGCCCCTCGTTAACAGTATAAATGACCCGGCCTTTAAATAAATTTGCATTATCGAGTGACACCTGAACATCCGTGAAGCCTTTTTTACGATAGTGTTCGGTAATGGCGATTTTGCCGGAACCGGCTAAAACCGGGTCAACGTAGTCACCGACTTTGAAGTCCAGTTTCTTCCTCAAGGTCTTGTTCTTGAACGAATCGTTACCCACGAAATCAATAAATTTGACAATGCTTCTGCCGCTGCCAAGAGCGGCAAGCTCCTCCATCTTGTTGTCCGCCGCCGGGTCGCCGGAAGATGCATATGCCAAATTCGGAATTAAAAGTCCAACCGATATAAGAACAATCAAAATTTCGTATCGCATCTATTTACTCATCTCTCGTTCATAATGGAATAAAACGCAGGGCTCGAATCATACCAATCGCCCATTAAAACGGCACCCCACCCCCGGCAGGCTCTACCACGCGAGAAGCATTCTCAAAACGTGTGATTTTTTCCCTGAATGTCATTTTTACAGTCCCGGTCGGACCGTTTCGCTGTTTGGCAATTATCAACTCGGCGGTATTATCCTCCTGATAATCGTCCTGTCCGCGATGATAATAATCCTCCCTGTGCAGCAGCATTATAACGTCGGCATCCTGCTCGATGCTGCCGCTCTCCCGCAAATCGCTCATTCTCGGCCTGTGACCTTCTCTGCCCTCCGGGGACCGGTTTAACTGGCTCAGGACTACAACAGGGATAGTCAACTCCCTTGCCAAAGCTTTAATATACCTTGAAATGGTGGTTATTTCCTGCTGGCGGGATTCCACACGGCCCGAACCGAGATGCATCAATTGCAGATAATCCACCATGACACATTTTATATCGTACATTCCCTTGAGCCGTCTCGCCTTGGCCCTCAGCTCAAGCGGAGTAAGCGTCGAACTATCATCGATATAGATAGGAGCCTCCGACAATTCCGCGCATGCATCCGCCAGTTTCTTGTAATCTTCGTCGCTCAGCAACCCCCTCCTGACTTTCTGGCTGTCTATCTCGCTGATACCACATAAGAATCTCTCGGCCAACTGCTGCCTGCCCATCTCCAAAGAAAATATCGCAACAGGTGTTTGGTCCGACAAACCGATATGCTCAATCACATTCAAGGCCAGGGAAGTTTTTCCCATACTCGGCCTACCGGCCACGACCACCATCTCGCCGTTCTGCAGGCCGCAGGTCAGATCGTCAAGTTCATAAAAGCCGGTCGGAAGACCCGTGACATGAATGCCCTGGCGTTTTTCTATAAGCTCGAACGAGCGGACAACCAGGTCCTTCAAAGCCGTTGCACCACCGCTGATATTCTTGTCGGTAACAGCGAATATCCTGCGTTCCGCTTCATCGAGCACCTCATTGACCTCGACGCTTTGGCTATAGGCATTTTCAAGAATTTCGCCGGCGGTGGCGATAAGGTCGCGCAACAGCTTTTTTTCTTTGATAACACCCGCATAGTAGGCGACATTCGCCGAGGAAGGTACAGAGTCCAAAATTTTTCCAATATACTCCACACCGCCGACATCCTCGAGGTTGCCACGTTTTTCAAGCTCATCGCGAAGCAGAACAGCGTCTATTCCGACGCCCTTGTTTTTCTCGTAAAGTAAAATCAAAGCATCGAATATATGGCGATGTTCAACTCGGAAAAAAGCATCCCTGTCAACCAGCTCGACAACCTGCCCGATACATTCCGGGTCTATCAGCATCGAGCCCAGGACCGCAGCTTCAGCAGCCAGGGATTCAGGAATACTGCGTACAACCGTTAAGTTGGCGTTAGCACTGGATTTAGCTTTAATGGTTCCTGAAAGATTTACTGTTCGACCTTTTTCTTTATCTGCCATATCTAATTCGCTGCTTTATCAAATCCTTTCATTTCGCAAACCGAGGTATTCTACCTCCTGACCGACCAATAGTCAAACAGCTTGTTACCCTCGCCCGGATGGTCATTTTTAATCGTAATTAGATTTGAGAAACAGGTAATATAATCGGCCTTCCTGATACGTTTGTCCCGCCATTTTACCGGCAATCTCGCCCTCTCCCATATAGACGTCGCAACGGCCGGGAGCCCGTATCGCACCACCGGTATCCTGGTCCAGGGCAAAGCCGCTGTAGAGCCTGTTGACGACAATACTTCCGGTCGCCTGCGGTAAGGTTGTGGAAATAAAAGCCAGGGCACCGCGAGGAAAAATCGATTTATCGGTTGCAATACTGCGCAAAGGCGTAACAGGCTCGTTAAGACTGCCCAGAGGCGGACCTTCCTCTTTTCTGAAAAAGACAAATCTCGGATTTCGACGTACGTACGTATCAACCTGCTCCGGGTGCATCTTAAAATAGTCAATCATTGCAGAAAGACTTATCTTATCGCCGGATATTCTGCCGTCCTTAACCAGTTCCCGGTTTATGCTTCGATACTCGTGACCGTTGTTGGCGTTGTAACCTATAGTAACGAGCTTGCCGTTGGGTAATCTGAGCTTTGCCGAGCCCTGCACATGAGCTATATATGCTTCGAACGGCTCACCCAACCATACAAGCTCATTGCCTTTAAGCATCCCTGAATCTTCAATTATAGAGCGCGCCGGATATTGCCTGACCATCCCACCCGGCCGGCGCTGGCCGAGTATCTGGCCATCCTGACCTTTTACAAGGTCTTTGGGGGTTTTGTACAAAGGATAGCGAAAATGTTCGGTGCGAATAAAAGAGGCATCAAAAACAGGAGTATAATAACCTGTGTACAGTACCGTCCCCATATCATCGCAGCCCACCGAAATATAAACATCGAACTTCCGACGAATAGCATCGTTCAATTGTCCACCCGCCAAACCGGAGTCCAATAATCGAGCGAATTCCTCCAGGCTATTTACCGTCTGCTTATGAGTAATCTGTCCGCACGGGAAAAACTTACGGCTCGAAGGCTTCGCAAGATAATTCAGGCTGTTTGATATCGAAACACGAAGATCGGTCAGATCAAGAGATGCCGTCGTAAAATCCGGGATTTCGTGAGGATTCGTTATTTTACGCAAAGCATCCATGCCCGGCGGCAAAGGTCTGTCGTAAGAAGTCTTAATCTCATGTCTCATCCGGCTTTTACAGCCACAAAAAACCATCGCAATCAATAGCAGTGCCGATATAAAAATCCTGTTCTTCATCCTTGACTCCAGTATTTCCACGCTTAGTTTTTGTACCGCTAATAACAAATCCAAAAATACAATATTTATATGTTATACGAATTGAGATTAATATAGCAATGAAATTTAATTCCCCAAATTGAAAGATAAGCGAAGATTTTCGATAAGTCCTTTGTGAGAGTATCTTTATTTTTCGGCCACACCGGACGAAACTTCGGAAAGCCAAAAACGCCGTTATGAACACCTGTAACCGACCTGCGTATATTCAAATCCGGCAATAATGGCGGCCGGGGCGAAAAAGATAAGATTGAAAAAAGCACATTTTTGCTGTAGAATTCCGATGTGAATTCGAGCTGCAAATATGCTCGCAAGCTATGCACCAAAAATATGGGGAATTTAACCTATGGAACTAAAGCAAAGGATAACGGAGTATTCTCTTAAACATTACAAACTAATTACTATTGTAATGATTGTTTTTACCCTGGGTCTCGGCGTTTTGATATCCCTTATCAAGGTTGATACGGATCCGGAGAATATGCTCTCGACGGACGAGCCGGTGCGGGTATTCCACAATCAGACCAAGGAACGATTCGGGCTAAGTGACATCGTTGTTGTCGGAATCGTCAATAACAAAGACCCGAACGGCGTCTATAATCCCACTTCACTGACCAGGATATACGAACTGACCGAATTCGCCAAAACACTCCGCTGGGAGGACGAAAACAATCCCGATGAGCAAATCGGCGTTATCGAAGTTGATCTGCTCGCACCCTCGACGGTTGACCATATCGGCCAGGGCGGCCCGGGAGTCGTCACGTTCGAATGGCTGATGCACAAACCGCCGCAAACGCAGGGCGAAGCAATCCGGATAAAAAATAAGGCGATGTCAAATCCATTGTTAAAAGGGACGGTCGCTTCCGAAGACGGCAAAGCGATATGCCTTTACCTGCCACTGACCGGCAAGGACCTGAGCCACAGGGTGTACATGGAGCTCAATAAGGAAATAAGCAAATTCTCCGGCGACGAAGAATATCATATTACCGGCCTGCCCGTCGCGGAAGACACCTTCGGCGTCGAGATGTTTATCCAGATGGCGATATCGGCGCCGCTGGCGATGGTGGTGATATTTCTCCTGATGCTGATGTTTTTCCGAAAGCTGGTACTTGTCATCTCGCCGATGATTGTCGCGATGGTCTCGGTCATTTCCACGATGGGGCTGTTGATCGGGCTGGGATACCCCGTGCATATCATGAGCTCGATGATACCGATTTTCCTTATGCCGATAGCGGTGGTTGACTCGGTGCATATTCTTTCCGAATTCTTCGATCTTTACACGAAAGAAAAAGGCAGGAAAAAAACCACGCAGGAAGTGATGAACGATCTGTTTATGCCGATGCTCTATACGTCTCTGACCTCGGCCGCCGGTTTTGCTTCTCTGGCCCTGACCCCGATTCCCCCGGTCCAGGTTTTCGGCATTTTCGTGGCAATCGGTATTATGATCGCGTGGATTTGCACGATAACTTTCGTGCCGGCCTATATTATGATGATAAAAGAAAGCTCTCTGGAGAATTTCGGCTCTGCGAATGTAAAAGTGAAAAAACAAGGCTTTCTCGAAAAGCTGCTGCATGCCGGCGGGAGGTTCACCTATGCAGCCGCAAAGCCGATTCTTGTGGTCATGCTGATAATTACAGCGGTAGCCGTCTATGGCATATCACGAATAGAGATAAACGATAATCCGGTCAAGTGGTTCTCCAAAAGCCACCCTATCCGCCGGGCCGATATCGAACTTAACAAACATTTCGGCGGAACTTATATGGCCTACCTTGTAATAGAATCCGCCGAGCCGAATACCATCCAGCCGAAATATATCAGTGACCTGAGAAAACGCCTCTCGGAAAAATCGCTGGAATCAAAGGAGGATTTTCCCGGGATTATAAATGTTATCCCCGAAGTGGAAGAGACACTTCTGGAAACTGCATCGAAGGTCGAAACCAAAGAAGAGCTGCTCGACCAGCTATATTCTTTCGCCAACAACAAACTCGATACCGCCGAAGCAAATAAAGTTGACATTTGGTACGAACTGGCAGACTTTTTCGAGCTGGAAAAAGAACGGATCAAAATATTCAAACAACCTGAGATACTGCGCTATATCTGGGACCTTCAGGATTACCTTCAGCAATTCGGCCTCGTCGGCAAAAGCAGCTCCGTGGCGGATATTGTTAAAAAGGTACACCAGGAACTAATCGACGGAAATCCCGAAAACTATAAAATCCCCGACACGTCCCCCGCCGTTGCCCAGTGCCTATTGCAGTTCCAGAGCAGTCATAATCCCGATGATTTATGGCACATGGTCACCACCGATTATATGCACGCCAATATCTGGATGCAGTTGCCCAGCGGCGATAATAAGGATATGGAAAAGGTCGTGAAAGCAGTAAAGCAATACATTAAGGATAATCCGCCACCGATAGAACTAAACTTCAAATGGGCGGGACTGACCTATATCAATACCGTCTGGCAGGACAAAATGGTATGGGGTATGCTCCAGTCGTTCTTGGGAAGCTTTGTCATCGTCTTTATTATGATGTCAATATTATTCCGTTCGCCGTTGTGGGGCATTGTGTGCATGGTGCCTTTGTTGATAACAATTATTATAATCTACGGCATCATCGGTCTTTTAGGTAAAGATTATGATATGCCTGTTGCGGTTTTGAGTGCGTTGACGCTCGGTATGGCGGTCGATTTCGCGATTCATTTTCTCGAACGTGCGCGCACCAGCTACAGCCAAACCTGCTCATGGCAAAAAAGTTCCGCGGAAATGTTCGGCGAACCGGCAAGGGCGATAACCAGGAACGTGCTTGTAATTGCAATCGGTTTTCTGCCGTTGCTGGCCGCCCCGTTGATACCATATAAAACGGTCGGAATATTTTTATGTGCGATAATGGCCCTATCCGGGGCTGTTACCCTGCTGGCGCTGCCTTCCATCGTGAAGCTTACAGAAAAATGGTTGTTCAAACCAATTCGTCAGCCAAAATCAGTATCCTGTAACTGCGCTTTCTGTATTATCATAACAATTGCATCTGTGGCTCTGATAGCAGTGAATGTTCACCAGTACGGCAAGCTTGGTTTGAGTAAGTTAATTATCCTTAGTATAATAATCGTTACGGCAATGGCACTCGCCTGCGGAACAATATCGCGCCGACAGGCCTGTAAAATGGCTCAGGCAAAAGAAAATGAACAAAACTAATTTTTAAGGGGGCCAATGATGACTGTTGAAAGATTATTAAGAGGTATTGCAGGTGCTTTTATACTTGTCACTGTTCTATTGGCACATTATCATTCTCCGTATTGGCTGTTTTTTAATGCGTTTGTCGGTTTGAATCTGCTGCAGTCGGCCTTTACAAACTTCTGTCCAATGATAACGATACTCAAAAAGCTCGGCGTCAAAAGCTAAGTCCAAGTAAAAAATAGAAAGCGAGGTGCAGGATGAGGACTATATTAACGGTGGTGTTTATTTTGACTATTTCATTGCCGATCTTCGCAGTGGAAAAAGCAGATCCAAACGAAAAAATCGCCGATGTCGAAACAATCGCCGTCCAGACAATTGTCGAAAAAGCCAATATTGTCGCATATTATCAGGGCGATGACGGCAAAGCCACGGTCAAAATGGTTATCACAAGCAAACAGGGTCAAAAACGCGAACGCGAGTTTAATATTCTGCGAAAAGATATCGAGGATAACGGCGACCAGAAATATTTTGTTTATTTCCAAAAGCCGGCAGACGTACGCAAAATGACCTATATGGTTCATAAATACGTCGATCCCAAAAAAGACGACGACCGCTGGCTGTATCTGCCCGCCCTTTCTCTCACCAAGCGAATCGCCGCCGGTGACAAGCGCACCAGCTTTGTCGGCTCGGACTTCTTATACGAGGACGTCTCGGGCAGAAGCCTGAAAGAAGACACTCACGAGCTTATTGAAACGACAGATAATTTTTTCATCGTTAAAAATGTCCCGAAGCAGCCCGATACCGTTGAGTTCAGCTACTACAATGTCTCGATAGACCGCAGGAATTTCGTTCCGATGAAGATGGAGTTTTTCAACAAGGACAACAAGCTCTACAGAACTATCGAGTCTGTGAAAATCGAGACGATTCAGGATTTCCCCACTGTAATTAAATCCGTCGTTTCGAATATTCAAACCGGCGGCAAAACGGAAATGGAATTCAGTAACGTCAAGTATAATATCAAGCTGGAAGATATATTTACCGAACGATACCTGCAACGGCCGCCCCGGGAGGCAATAAGATAAAACTGATGTTTGTAAGGAATCATGAAATGATAAGTCAATCTCCTGACACCTCCCCTGAAGCGGAAAAAGTACAGATCAACCTGATTCGTGAATCAAGCGTTGCCAGGAGAATATCGAAAGTTCGGTCACTTTCTCAAACTATTATGTATCTTTCACGAAGGTCTATTCAACGTACGAATCCATTTCTTAGCGAACAAGAAGTGAATATAGCTTTCGTTGCAAATCACTACGGAGAAAAACTTGCTGAGCGTCTTCGCCTGTATATGGGATCTGAGCAGCCATGAAAAAACCGGATATAATAGTTGCATTGAATATGCTAATCGATTGTTTTGAGAAGCTTGGGATAGCGTACTACATAGGAGGCTCTGTTGCAAGTTCTGCCTACGGCATAGCCCGTGCGACAATGGACGTTGATCTGGTTGCCAACATCGAAATACACCAAATTGATAATTTAGTAAAAGCTCTTGAAAAAGATTACTACATCGATGCCGATATGATAAGGGATGCGATTCACAGAAGAGCTTCATTTAACCTGATTCATCTTGAGACCATGTTCAAAATTGACGTTTTCATTTTAAAGAACCAACCGTATGATTCCAAGGCATTCGCCAGACGTCAATCTGACACTTTGGATGAAGAAAGTTCTTGTAAGTTCTATCTGTCTTCGCCGGAGGACGTTATACTTAGCAAGTTGCAATGGTATCTTGTTGGCGGCAGAGTATCAGAGCAGCAGTTGAAAGATGTCCTGGGCGTCTTAAAGGTCCAGGGTAACAGGCTGGATTTGCAATATCTCAAACACTGGGCTTCAAGGCTAAATCTATCTGATTTGTTGAATCGTTCATTTGTTGATGCCGGCTTGACCGAAAGTACGTAGCAGGGAAAAGGAAAGAAGTCGAATATCGCGTTATAGCAGTAAATAAATTCATTAAAAACCTGCCCTCAAATACGCTGATTGTGGTTTTGTAAATAATGAAATATAGAGAAACCGTTTCGCATATGATTGAGTTGCTAAAGGTTTAAAATATAAGAGTATTATAAAATGTCTTCTAAGATATTTTGGATAATTGGAATTTTATTGCTCTTTTCTTTTCTGTCAGAAGCAGCAACCGAGGGTGAAGAACCTGAACATTCGTTTTTTGCCGACCTGTCGGAAGTGACGGAGGTTCATGGTTTTTACGATATGCGGGCCGGATACCGTCTTCAAAACGACAGATACGAAAAAGACATGTCGATTATGGAAAACCGCCTGCAGCTCGATTTGTTTTCATATCTCGACTGGGCCGATTTAAAAGTCAAAGGCGATTTTATCGGAGACATGGTGACCGAACAGGGCCACTTCGACCTGCGAGAGGCGAATATATTCGCCAGACCCACCGGATTTATGGATTTGAAAATCGGCAGGCAGATTCTGACCTGGGGCACGGGAGATTTGGTTTTTATTAACGATATGTTCCCAAAGGACTGGCAGTCCTTTTTTATCGGCAGAGATACCGAATACCTCAAGGCCCCCTCCGACGCAACGAAAGTAAGTCTGTTTAGTGGCACGGCGAATCTGGATATCATATACACTCCCCAGTTCGATCCGGACCGCTATATCGACGGCTCGCGCATTTCATACTGGAATTCGAATTCAGGCATGTTGGCCGGTGAAAATGCAATTGTACACACCGACAAACCCAACCGCTGGTTCAAAGATTCAGAAATAGCGGCACGGCTGTACAAAAACATCAACAACTACGAGCTGGCGTTTTACGGCTATCTGGGTTACTGGAAAAGCCCCGGAGGACAAAACGCCGCGATGACACAGGCGACCTTCCCCGATTTGAACGTCTATGGCGCCAGCATTCGCGGCGTCATAGGCAAGGGCATCGGAAATATCGAACTGGGTTATTACGATTCGGCCGATGACGCAAGCGGAAAGAATTTCCTGATTAACAATTCCGAAATGCGGTATCTTCTCGGTTATACCCAGGAGATAGGAAGAGACTTCACATTAGCCCTGCAATACTACATCGAGCAGATGATGGATTTCAATCAGTACCACGATAATCTTCCATCGGGACCGGCACGTGACGAGTTCAGGCATTTGACAACAGTACGATTGACGAAGCTGCTGATGAAACAGAATCTGCGATGTTCGCTGTTTACATACTACAGCCCGTCGGACAAGGACGTGTATATGCGTCCGAACGTTAATTATAAGGTAAACGATTACATGGCGGTCGAGGTCGGCGGCAATATTTTCTTCGGCGACTACCCGCAGACTTTCTTTGGCCAGTTCCAGAACAATACGAATATGTATATGGGGTTCCGCTATAATTTCTAAATCATCGGTTGATAAACGTTTTTTCTTTGCCGGCGGCGGCACAGGCGGTCATTTATACCCCGCCATCGCCGTTGCGGAGCAAATAGTCAGGCTTGAGCCCAAGTCGCAAATACATTTTCTATGCAGCTCCCGCAGTATCGATACACATATACTCTCACAAACCGGCTTCGAATACACCATCCTGCCCGCCAGGGCTTTTCCCTCACGAATTGGTCAGCTTACAGGTTTTTTTAGTTCGCTTTGGAAAAGCTATAAGACGGCCACCGAAGCAATAACCCGGAGTAAAAAATCCGTTGTCATCGGACTCGGCGGTTTTGTTGCAGGACCGGTCTGCCTTGCGGCACACAGGCACAAAGTGCCCGTTGCGCTTTTAAACGTTGATATCGTGCCGGGGCGGGCAAATAAAATCATCGCGCGCTGGGCGGGAGAAATTTTCGTACAGTTCGAAGACACGGTAAAATATTTCGCCAAAGGAAAATCAAAAATCAATGTAGTCGGCTGTCCATTACGCAGCGGTTTTATCAGCCCGAAGCCTGAAAAAGCCCTGAAACAATTGGGACTCGATAAGAAAAAGAAAACACTGCTGATAACAGGCGCATCAAGCGGCTCGGCGAATATCAACCAGGCGATATGTTCGTTGTTCGAGAAACTGGATCGTTTCGCAAACGACTGGCAGATTGTTCATCTGACCGGCCGGGATAATTTTGAGAAAATCAGCAGTAAAAATATCCATCCCAAAATAGACTATAAGGTTATAGGGTACTTTGACGAGATGCCGAACCTGCTGGCGGCCGCCGATTTGGTAATAGGCAGAAGCGGCGCCGTCAGTGCTGCGGAATTTGCCGCTGCGGCGGTGCCAGGTATCTGCATCCCATATCCGTATCATAAAGACAAACATCAATATCTAAATGCAGGCAAACTCGTGGAGGCTGGAGCGGCGGTAATCGTTGACGATTTGCCGGATAAAAAAGAATTTTCAAAACGGCTGTGGGAAGAACTGGAAGAATTAATACAAAATGAAAACAAACGGCAAAAAATGAAACAAGCATGTAAAGCAATCGCTAAACCGCGAGCGGACGTGGAAATTGCAGAAAAGCTGATAAATATTGCGGAAAAACAATAGAATTATCCTGGAACGGCCGTTCTAACGCATTTACTATCATTCTATCGAGCAATTTATTCTATGGAATTCTACATTCTTTGCCTCCTTGGTCATTCTTACGTTAGAACGAATTGAATTGCCCTCTACAAGAGCGGATATGACTTGGATACGCTTTTCTTTAATCACCCGATTCATACTGACTATTATGCTTGAGCGGTTAAGTAAAGTCAAGAAGTTTTTTCAAAGATTTTTAGATAATTTGTTGATACACACTCCGAGTTTCAAGAATAATCCGTGTTTTTCGGTGCCTCATAGTGCGTTTCATGGCTTCTGTGGCTAATTTTATATCTTCTGAAAAATTTTGTTTTATCTTTTCAGCTTCTTTTGCTTTCTCACTTAACTGTTTATTTTGTTCTTTCATAATAACCTCCTTTCTACTTATTTTAATTACGAGGTGTAGCTACAATCAGTTCATGTTCTGTCTCTATAAATTTAGATGCATTTCCTCGTGGCATAGCTATTTCAGCACGTGTGTAGTATTCCCATATTTTGATCCAAAGAGGGTCATTCTTACCACGTAAACTCACTTTCAGACCTAATTCTCTTCGTGCTGTAGAACCATCTACTCGACGGCCATGAACTTTGAAACGCTTAACAGAAGACAGTGTATCTACGACTTTTTTTATTTTGGCTGTTTTGTTTTGTTGACCCTTGAACATATATTGTTCGAGAAGCTTTTTAGCAACGTCCCGTCCAAAGTCCATAAGACGTTCACATTCATTAATAAACGGTAAGTCTAAAGTTGCAATCATCTGCATTGTTGCAGTTGTATCTTGATTATTTTTCAACTCATCAGCATGTTTTTTCAAAAGCTCGTCTCTGGCATCAATAAAAGATTGTGCTGATATAAGACGTGCCACGCCATTAGCAACAACAAGTACTTGTGCATCAATAGGACCCAATTCAGCCGGTGGCCCCATAACAATCTCATCCGCCCCAAGTGCTATAAGAGTAGCGGCACTTTTCGCCTCATTAGGTATAAAAACACGAAATCGATTGCATTGTGCACGACACAATCCTACAAACTTTTCTACAGTAGTTCCTTCACCACCAGGACTATGAAGTATCAAATTCAGAGTTTCTACGTCACCGACTTTCAAAAGAATATTTCCAAGCACTGGAATATCACTTGGAACCAACATATCTTGCGCAATGTAGGCTATAACTGCATTAGGGCCACGGTCATTATTTAGTTCAGATGCGGACATTTCCTCAAGAAGTTGTTTTCGTTGCTCTCGTGTTTCACGTTGAGTTCGAGCAATATCATGCTCTTGAAGAATTGAAGTGTAAGTAACAGGAGACACAGCTTCCACACTTGAATGCTCTAAAGAATTATCTTCTACCATTTGATTAGCCCTTGTTGGCTGGAATATATTATACGCTATGGTTTTCCCAACGTATCTTAGCTGCTTTTTTTGCTATTTCCTTTCGCTGGGTCGCAGTCAATTTCGCAGCTCTCGCTTTACCTCCTTTTAGGCCACCAAGCCTACCAAGCATAACAGCAGCAGGATTTTTACCATCTTCTACCGCTTTTTGCAACAATTTTTCTGTTGTCGCATCATCTACGATAGACAAAGCAAGCAGGTTCAAGTCTCTGGGGTTTTTGCTTGACCGTTTAGGCATATATGTAGTATAATTCGGCAAAATATACTTGTCAAGTTAAATAAATCGCTTTTTAGCGACCATCTTTACTTGTCAAAGAGCAAAAATAACAGTTTTTCATCGTAAATGCCATTTTTTTATGAAAGGAAACAACAATATGGCACGGAACGAAAAAACATCCAGAAAAGTAGCCTCTAAGGCCAGTAAATTGCTCAGAACATCAAAAAGCAAGACCGTTAAGTCAGTTGCTGCTTCTGCTTTGACACAAGCACCCGACAGAAAGAAAAAACGCTAATCTTTACTTGATTTTGCACATGTTATTTATGCTAACGACAGGAATAGCCATTCTGCCTAAAGTTTGGTCTGCGCTTACAGGCTGAGCAATTGTCTTGTATTCTTTATTATCCTCCAATAAATATCCTAATGAGTAAACTAAAACAGATTCAAGAGATTCAATACAATCTCTGTATTACCAAGTTGATATTACTCCCTTGCTATCTATCCATTCTATCTCAACTTTTTTGGGTATGTCACTTTTCATACTTACCCATTACCGGCCGTTCTACCGCATTTACTATCATTCTATCGAGCAATTTACTCTATGGAATTCTACATTCTTTGCATCGAAAAGGTCCCTGTTAATCTCAATCCAAAAAATCGTTTGACAGAATAGTCTCAATTATGGAAAATGCTTTCGTCTGGCGTCTCTGGGGCCGGGTGGATTTTTTGTCCTACTTTCATTGAGAAAAATGCCTGTGAGCTGAGCTGATGTATTTATCAAACATACTAACAAGAGTTCCGCATAAGTTCAGTCTGCAAACATACATAAAGGAAAAAAAAATGAAAGTACCCCGTAACACACGTCGTGACTTTCTGAAGCAATCAATGTATCTCGGCGCCGCGGCAATTACCGCCGGTCCTTTTTGTAAGCTGTTGGCAGCAAGCCCGGCCAAATCCGGAACGGCAATGAAATTCGGACTGGTTACCTACCTTTGGGGCAAAGACTGGGACCTTCCCACACTGATTAAAAACTGCGAAAAAACAAAGCTGCTCGGTGTCGAACTGCGAACCAAACACGCACACGGCGTAGAGTCAAATCTCAATGAACAACAGCGCAGTGAAGTTAAAAAACGCTTCGAGGATAGTGCTGTTACGCTCGTTGGTCTGGGTACCAACTACGCTTTTCATTACGCAGACCAGGCGGAACTTCGCAGAAATATAGACAATGCGAAACAATACATAAAACTCTCCAGCGATGTCGGCGGCTCCGGCGTCAAGGTCAAGTCGAACGACCTTTTGGAAAATGTCCCGCATGAGAAAACAATCGAACAGATAGGCAAATCACTCCATGAACTGGGAGTATTCGCCGCCGACTTAGGCCAGCAAATTCGGCTGGAGGTTCACGGGTCATGCTCACCTTTGCCGGTCATAAAATCGATTATGGACGTTGCCGACCATCCTAATGTCGCTATCTGCTGGAACTGCAATTCCGAAGACCTCGACGGGCAGGGTTTGGAGTATAATTTCAATCTCGTTAAAAACCGTTTTGGTGACACAGTCCATGTCCGTGAGCTGAACATCGGCGATTATCCCTATCAGCAGCTATTCAATCTTCTGGTCGGGATGAGCTATCCCGGCTGGGTCCTGCTTGAAGCGCGCACCGAACCAAAGGACAGAATCGCAGCTCTGAACGAGCAACGCCAGGTGTGGAACCAGATGGTCGAAAAAGCGAAATCTTCAAAGATAAAACCAAAAGCCGGTACCGGAGTAAACATAATCGAAGGTGAGAATAAAGTCAGGGTGGAAACAAACGGCAAACTTTTCACGGAGTATATTTTCAAGAGCGATTCCAAACGCCCGTATTTTTATCCGGTGATCGGACCGACCGGCGTCGCCGTGAACCGTCACTGGCCGATGAAGGAGGGCGAGAACGAACAAAAAGACCATCCCCACCATCAATCGCTGTGGTACACACACGGCTCGATAAACGGCATAGATTTCTGGACCGACGGCGATAAAAACGGTAACGTCGTCCACGACAAGTTCATCAAAATCGAATCCGGTAAGGACGTCGGTATTACACAATCGCAAAATAAATATGTGGCACCGGATGGAACTGTAATATGCACCGATACACGAACACATAAATTTTACAATCGCACGGACGAGAGGATGATGGACCTCGAAATCACGTTCCACGCATCAGAAGGGCAGGTTATTTTAGGCGACACAAAGGAAGGTTCGATGGCTATCCGACTGGCACCAACGATGCGATTGAAAGGCGATGTAGGGCAGGGACACATCATTAACAACCAGGGCGACCGGGACGATGACGCCTGGGGAAAGCGGGCGGCATGGTGCGATTACTACGGCCCGGTGAAAGGGGATATAGTGGGTGTCGCGATTTTCGACCATCCCCAAAATCCCAAACATCCGACATGGTGGCACGTTCGCGATTACGGGCTGTTCGCGGCCAATCCCTTCGGTGTTTCCGATTTCGAGCGAAAACCCCGAGGCACCGGCGATATTACCATACCCGCAGGTGAGAGTTTAACATTCAGGTATCGACTGTATATTCACAAAGGTGACAACGAGCAGGGAAAAGTGGCTCAATATTACCGCCAATACTCGGAAATAAAATAAGCGAAACAGATTTCAGACTAAAATACTTTGTCAGGCAATAACATTAGGAGAATTACAATGAGCAGTTTAACTCGAAGAGATTTCTTAAAAAGTTCGATGATCGCCGGAGCGACTATGGCGGTGGCATCTCCCTTTTCGAAAGTTCGAGGCGCCAATAACGACATCCGGATAGCAGTCATCGGGACAGGAGGCCAGGGCGGCGGACACTGCAGGCAATTGTCCAAGTTAGAAGGCGTTCGCCTGGTGGCTGTTTGCGATGCGGATCTTTCTCAGGCCGAACGCATAAAACAGTCTAATCCGGATGTAAAGGTCTATCAGGACCTTCGCGAACTTTTAGACGACAAGAGCATCGACGCGATCTCATCGGCGACGCCGAACCACTGGCATTCACTGGTGACGGTGTTGGCCTGCCAGGCAGGTAAGGATGTCTATATCGAAAAACCGGTATCGCACGAAATATGGGAAGGCCGCAAGATGGTAGAGGCCGCCCGTAAGTACAACAGGATCGTTCAAACCGGCACTCAAAAACGCTCCTCATCAGCACACAAAGAAGCTTTCGAGTGGATTCACGCCGGTAATATCGGCGCAATCAAATGGTCACGCGGTTTCTGTTATAAAAATCGCGGCCCAGGCAGCAACGGCATTGTCAATGGAACAAACGGTCCGAATCCCCTTCCCGAAAGCATTGATTATAATCTTTGGTGCGGTCCCGCTGAGATGGAACCGCTGCGACGGGAGAAACTGCATTACAACTGGCACTGGGTCTGGAACACCGGTTGCGGCGACATCGGAAATCAGGGAGTTCATGAGATGGACCTGGCTCGCTGGGCATTGGGTGACAGCGCAAAGGCCCTGGCACCGGCGGTATTCAGCTTCGGCGGCAGATTCGGAGTGTATGATGCGGGAGAAACACCAAATACACTGGTCAGCTTTTATGATTACAAGCCGGCCCCATTGATTTTCGAAGTTCGCGGTTTGCCGAGTAAAAAAGGTGCCAGGAATTTGGACAACTATAGAGGCACCCGCGTTGGTATTGTCGTCCAGTGCGAAAACGGCTACTTCCAGGCCGGCGACGGCGGAGGATATATCTGGAAAAACGACGGCACCAGAACCGATAAGCAGTTCAGCGGCAAAGGCGGCGGCAATCACTACCAGAACTTCATCGACGCCGTTCGCAGCAGGAAGGTCTCGGACCTCAACGCCGACATCGAGAAGGGACATATCTCCAGCGCACTTTGCCACATGGGCAATATCTCCTATCGTATCGGCCGGCACAAATCCCCGGAAGAAATAAAAGAGACCATTAAGAACAGCGACATGATGGATTCTTACGAACGGGTTCTGGCTCATATGGAAGCCAACGAAATCGACCTCACAATGGAGCCAATGGCAATCGGCCCGATGCTGACGATGGACCCCAAAACGGAGAAATTCACCGGGCAGTTAAGTGAGATGGCGAATATGTACGTCAAGCGAAACTACCGTGAACCTTTTGTCGTACCGGATGAAGTTTAATGAAGTTCGCTCTTTGCAATGAAATGTTCGAAGGCCGGCCGATGGCTGAGATTTGCCCGATAGCAAAGCAATTGGGATACGACGGGATCGAAATCGCACCATTTACGCTTTCGGCATCGGCCGAAGATATATCAACAGAGCTGCGAAGAGAAACTCGGCGGATTATTGCAGATAACGAACTCGAAACCGTCGGGCTGCACTGGCTCTTCGCCGGCCCTTCCGGCCTGCATCTGACAACCAGCGACCAAAAAACATGGGGCAGGACAAGGAATTACCTGTCCTGCCTCCTTGATTTATGCAGCGACCTCGGCGGTAAAGTCTTAGTGCTCGGCTCGCCCAAACAGCGAAGCATCCCGCCGGGACAGACCTTCGAGCAGGCATGGAACAGAGCCGTGGATTTGCTCGAATCCGTCCTTGACAAGGCGGGCGACATGGGCCTGACTATCTGCCTTGAGCCGCTGTCTCCCGTGGAGACCGATTTTATCAATACCGTCGAAGAAGGGATGAAAATGGTTCGTCAAATCAACCATCCCGGCCTCAAAATCCATCTCGACGTCAAAGCCATGTGTTCGGAACCAACGCCCGTGCCGGATATTATCCGTTCGGTCAGGGCCGAGGACATCGGCCACTTCCATGTGAACGATGCGAATCTCTACGGCCCCGGTATGGGAGACGTGGATTACGGCCCGATTGCCGAGGCCATACGCAATATCGGCTGGGACAGGTGGCTCTCGGTCGAAGTATTCAAGTACGACCCGGACCCGGAAACTATCGCCCGAAAGAGCATCGAGTACCTGCAGTCGTTTTTTTCCTAATCCGCATCCGAAGCTAAACAGCAGGCATTATTTCCACGCCCATAAAATTCTTGCCTAATCAGCCACTTTCAATATAATATTGGTTTTTCGAGTTTTACCGACTCGCCCCGGCCGAATAAGCCGTAGCCGGGCAGGGCCGGAACACCGGATAATTTAATTCTGTAACACAGAAAAGGAGAATAATATTATGGCGTTAACAATTTATTACGAAAACGATGCCCCGATAGACGCATTAAAAGGCAAAAAAGTAGCGGTCATCGGTTACGGCAGCCAGGGCCACGCACACAGCCTGAACCTGCGTGACAGCGGCATAGAAGTAGCGGTCGCCGAACTGGAAGGCACCGACAATTTCAATCTCGCAACCGAGCACGGATTTCCGCCGACAGATATCAAAACCGCTATGGACGGGGCGGCACTGGTCATTGTAACGGTCCCGGACGAAGTTCAGGCGAAAATTTATAAAAGCCAAATCGCACCCAACCTGGCGGCCGGCCAGACGCTCGGCTTCTGCCACGGTTTCAATATCCATTTTAAGTATATCGTTCCGCCGGAGAATGTTAACGTTGTAATGATTGCCCCAAAAGGACCCGGGCACCTGGTTCGCAGCGAATACGAAAAAGGAGGCGGAGTCCCCTGCCTCGTAGCCGTACAGCAGGATGCAACAGGTGACGCAAAACAAATCGCACTTGCATGGGGCAACGGCATCGGCGGCGCAAGGGCCGGTATCATCGAGACCACGTACAAGGAAGAGACCGAGACGGACCTCTTCGGCGAACAGTGCGTCCTGTGCGGCGGACTTACCGCTCTGATTAAAGCAGGCTTCGAGACGCTCGTCGAGGCCGGATACCAGCCGGAGATTGCCTACTTCGAATGTATGCACGAGGTAAAACTCATCGTTGACCTGATGTACCAGGGTGGGATGAGCTACATGAGATACAGCATATCCAATACCGCCGAGTACGGCGACCTGACCCGCGGGCCGAGAATAATCCCCCCACAGACCAAGGCGGAGATGAAGAAAATCCTCTCGGAGATAACTTCCGGCTCCTTCGCGAAGGAATGGGTCAATGAATACAATACAGGGCTCAAGAACTTCAACGAATTATATAAAAAAGATCACGGTTCTCAGTTGGAAAATGTCGGCAGGAAATTGCGTAAGATGATGAAATGGATCAAATCTAAAGAGGTCTGATGGTCTTTTATACAAGCCTGCGATTCAGGAAGGATTGATACCAATTGTAATTAAAATTTGCGCTTTTGTCATTTCGACCGGAGCCCCTTAGGAGCGAAGTGGAGAAATCTATTAAAAAACAGATTTTCAAACTCCGCTGCGTTCCACTTTCAGAGTGCCATAGGTAGAAATGACACAAACCAGCGCATTTATATCTATGATAGGACTGATATGGCACAGGCTCAGACAATTAAGCAAAGGAATGCTGATTGTCGATTTATGATTCGGACTCCAAAAATCACACAGGGCATAAATGCATCTGCGTCGTTCCTTCTTGCTCTCTTTGTATTAGGCAATCTTACGGCGGGCTGTTCGATTATGCCGTTCTCTGGAAAACGGCAAAAACTTTTATATGAAGAATTGGCCGCTCCATATAACCAAATCACCCTGAAAGAGAGTATCACTCTCGATGTCACCCCTGTAATGCAAAGGTCCCAAAAGCAGCTCGGCCGCCGCCTTGCAGGAACCGAGCTTTTAAGCAAAAGTCAAAATACCGTTGCATCGTCGGGGCAGAACAAAAACGGCTACATGACCTGGTTCAATATGGTCACGTTCCACGAATACAGGCTGAACGTCATACGCAAGTCTTTCTTCGTCGTCAACGATAGAGAGACAAGCCTCGGAGCTCGAACCACCCGAAGCCTGCGGTTCGACTGCCGGGCCGTTGTTCCAGCGGAAATACTCACCGGGCGATATACGTCCGAAAGCGCAAGGCAAATCGACATACTCAAATTCGTCTTCTCGGCCCTTCGCAGTGACATCGGCTCCCTTGGCGCCGGTACGGACACTCCCGGCCAAAGTAACCAAATGCTAAGCGTTTGTGGAATGCTCCTCAACCAGACATTCGAGGCGATTCTACGCAAGCTCGATTCTTCACCCACTCTGGCGACCAGATTAAGCGATAACAACGGCGTCCGGTTCGACCATATCAGTTTCGATAAGGGCACTATTCAAATGACGGCCGAAGGTGACATCGCCACGATTCACATCCGCTTAGGCTCATTGGCAAACAATAAGAAGTAGGGTATGATGAAATCGCTTCAACTCACTTTTTTCTATTTCTTCTTCCGGGACCTTCTGGTACTCCCGGAGCGCCACCTGTACCCGTTGTTGGAAGCGCAGAAAAATCTATTTCCTGAAAATCTTCAGGCCAACCGAGTCCCTGTGACAAACCTACAATACCATTGGTTGTTGCAATATCAAGCCATGAAAGTTGTATTCTTCCATCAAAATACATTTCAACCTGGAATGTGTTGGAGTTGCTCGTTTCGAATTCGGGAACATTTTCCCACGTCACAACAACACGATCCGCTAATTGTTTCCAGCTAACCTGCCCACCTGCGAAAGGATCGAAATCATCAAATAAAACGGATATACGCTCAGACTCAAAATGCTGAGACAACGTTCGACTTCTTATGTCCCCACTGATAAAGCTTATATAACCATCACTACCGACATAGAACCTTGTATAACTGTATCCAAATATAGAAACTCTTGTTTGATTATTCAGGTTAACAAGTGTATAAGAATCATCGTCCAATGCCAGATTTGTACCTCCTGCAGGATCGGTCGGCAATTGTGTAATATTACTCAAAGTCGCATTGTAAAAGCTGCCGTCCGTTGTCGGCGTGAACATGATGGCTTTATTCGATAAATCAAAGGCATCCGAGCCGGAAGTAAACTGTTCTGTAAAGCCCTCAGTAACCGTGGTAACTCCCGATGCTCCTCCGTCTGTTACAGTGATTGTTACCACAGTAACAGCGGAGTATAACTCACCATCGTAGGCTTTGTATGTGAAACTGTCTTCTCCAACAAATTCTGTAGCAGGGGTATAGGTGCAAGTACCATCTGGATTTAATGTCACCGTTCCACCCTGGCTTGTGATTCCACTACCCAGTAAGATTGCTATAATTGGGTCACCATCAGGGTCAGAGTCGTTGTCCAACACGTTGAAGCTAACAGGATTATTCATCTGGGTTGTTGCGATATCAGGTACAGCTATCGGCAGCTGATTTAGTGACCCAGAAACTACATCGCCAATCCAGATGTGTTGGCCGAAGACGCCTGAGATTGACAAACCAAATACGAGTTTACTTCCATCAAGTGACAAATCCGCCCAGTCTATGTTTCCATTTGGAACAGAAAGCAGCAATTCATCCGTACCCGTTGAAATATTGTATAGCCACACCTCACCATCCTTGGTATATCCTATAAGAGAGTCATCTGGCCACCAGAACATAGGAAGGGATCCTGGACCGGTTGTCATCTGATGTTTTCCAGAACCATCCGCGTTCATTATCCATATCTGTGAATCTGCGCTGCTTGTTACGTAATTTGCATACGCGATTAAATTGCCAGAGCGTGAATATAGTGGATAAGGCTGGCAGTAGCCATCAATGGTGTGGTCTGTAAGTTTGACTTTTCCAGAACCATCGGTGTTAGCAGACCAGATCTCGCCCGGACCATAGTATCGGTATTCGCTGTAGTAAACAATCTTGGTGCCAGATGGATGCCATCGGGGCTCCGATTGGCGGTAAGAGCCAGCGATAAGCTGGTGCGGGTTTGATCCGTCCGAATTGCAAAGCCAAATGTCGTAATCGTTGCTCCCAAATTCTTTTGTATAAGAGACACGACCATCAGGAGCAAAACGTGGATGGAATTCACCATTGGTGTCGGTTGTTAATCTTGTATTCCCGGAACCGTTTGTGTTTATGACCCAAATATCACAGTTGTCCCAAGAATAGGGTTCATGGAGATAACGATAGGCGATTTTAGTACCGGTGAAGTTAAAGGAAGGTCCGGATTCTTCGACTGGGCCATTCGTCAGCTGGGTAAGATTTGTTATTTCATATCCATTTGCTTGTAGGCAAGCCCATAATAATAAAGAAATAATTAATGTAAAACCACTTTTAGCTTTCATTTTTTCCCTCCTCAAAAGTTTTCGTTCTTTCGCAACACAATATTTTCGTCACGTAATATTTCTTTTTTGAGCCGGTGCAGTACAATCAAAATGCATCTCTATAGAATTGTTGTCGCCATTAAAACAATTTCCTCTTATCGTTTTTATCCAACATTCATAAAATCAAATATTTATTCAATTCGCAGCGCACACCGCTTCCGAATGGTAGTCTTATCAATGTTGTATATACTGTTCCGCTTATTATGGTGACATTATAGGCGATATTATCGGAAGAAGCAAGGAAAAAGCGAATTAGTCTCAATCTCTTATCTCTAATCAACTAATTAACTCATGTGAATTTTATGATTTGTTGGCCAGATGTTTCTGCCTAAGGCACGCCCTGCCTGAGGCACACCATAGGCGAAGGCGGACTGCGCTACGCTACGCTCTCCGTAATGAGTCCCAAGGACAACATGACGGCGGGGGTCGAAATGACCGGGAATTCCTATGCCCTAAATGCTGAACGCTACACGCTTTACGCTTGAGTCGGGACTAAAGGACAATTTCCTTCAAAAACAGGGATTTTGGTTGTATTTCGGGCTTTTTTAGTTAAAATGTATATTCAACAATTTAATATCGTATCATTAAGTTATGGGGAAAAATTCATTTCAGATAGCAAAAAGCCAGGTATATGAGTAGAAGGGTATATGCGTAAATGGGTATAAGAGTAAATGAGTAAATCAATAAATCAGGAAAAATACGAACTCATTAACAGATATACACATCAACACATATACTTGGTTGATTTATTCGACAGATGTAGAGAACTCTCTACAAATCAACCAAAAAATGCAAAACAAAGCCAATTTGGGTTGGTCCCAAATTGGCATAAGCTCTTTTATGACAAGTAAATATGTGGAATTTTGCTGTTTTGTGGGGTTAAAAAACAAAGCCAATTCAAAGCCAATTAAAAAAGAGTGGGTCTGTAAGCCGAGTTCTGTGTACCCCGCCGTTTTGCTCCGCAAAAGCGAAGCAGCGGGGACGACGGCCATTTATCTGGACCGGCCGTTGCCGACCGGCTCTCCCCCGCCGTTTTGCTTCGCAAAAACGAAGCAGCGGGGGAAGCGACCTACCCGCCGGATGAACGGCCAAAACCGCTCGCGCCCGGGCCGGGCTATCCAGCTTACTTGGTCTTGCAGGCGGTGGGGTTTACCCTGCCGACGCCGTTACCGACGACGCGGTGCGCTCTTACCGCACCATTTCACCTTTGCCTGTTTCCACAAGGGAATATCGGCTGTGTATTTTCTGTGGCACTTTCCCGCGGGTTGCCCCGGGTGGTCGTTAGCCACCACCGTTGCCCTGTCCTGCTCGGACTTTCCTCCCCCGTTTCTGTCTTCGACAGAAGACACGGGGGCGACCGTCCGACCCACTCTCTTAAATTTTCAAATAATCAAACCAGTTAATTCTATAATGAATGATTATAACACATGTTCGCACCTTTTTCCACTCAAAGAAAAAACGAGGTGATTATCGTCTTTGCAGGTTCAGATATTTTAAGCCCTGGATATATCGATATGCTTTTTGAAGTTTTTATCGTCGGTTTGTGTGAAATCCCTTCGGAAATGCACTCCCCTGCTCTCACAGCGCAACCGGGCGGACTGCGCCATGAGCAAACAGACGGTGAGCATATTCTGGCATTCCCAGCCTTCGGGAGAATCGAAAACCTTATCCATCACATAGCGATGCCAGAATTTTATAATTTCCTGGGCCTCCGCCAGGGGCTGGTCCTCTCTTGTTATACCGACATTTCGCCACATGATCGCTCTAAGCGAATTTCTAACGTCATCCGTATCCAGACGGGTTCGGCCGGAATGAGGAATATTATATTTTATCAGAGGGTGCCTGTGATATGCCGCACTTATTTTTTTGTTCTTAGAAACAACCTGTCCGGCTATTTTGCCGAACACCAGTCCTTCGAGCAGAGAATTACTCCCGAGCCGGTTCGCACCGTGCAGGCCGGTGGAGGCTATTTCGCCGCAGGCGTAAAGATTTTCAATGCTTGTTCTCGTCGAGATGTCGGTTTTTACTCCGCCTATCATGTAATGCGCACTGGGTCGTACGGGGATCAGGTCGTGACTTACATCTATATCGAAACTCTCAAGCAGCTCGTGAATCCAGGGGAATCTCTCCGCGAAATATGCCTTTTCGAAATGCCGAACATCCAGATAGACATGAGTCGATTCGGTCTTTCGCATCTGAGACAGGATGGCCCGGCTGACGATGTCACGCGGTGCAAGCTCCGCATCTTCGTGATAGTCTTTCATAAATTGCCTGCCCCCGCTGTCCACAAGCAGCGCCCCCTCGCCCCGGAGCGTCTCGGTAATCAATGCACGCGTTGCGCCCGCAATATAAAGCGTTGTCGGATGGAACTGCATAAACTCCAAATCCCTCAGGACGGCACCGGCCCGGTAAGCCATAGCAATACCGTCGCCGGTCGCCACATCCGGATTTGTCGTTTCGCGATACAACCGCCCCGCCCCACCGGAGGCCAGTATCGTATGTGCGGCCCAGATAATCTGAACGCCCCTTTTGGAATGGTGACCGATTATTCCCAGGCATTCGTTGTCGTCGCTTGTGAGTAAATCGACGGCGTAGAAATTTTCCAGCACTCTTATATTCGAATTACCCTTGATTTTCCTTATAAGCGCCTCGGCAACTATCCTTCCTGTTTCATCGCCGTGGGCGTGAGCGACACGAGGATGGCTGTGACCGCCTTCGAGTGTCACGGCAATCCGGTCTTCGATCAGGTCGAACTCGGTACCCCACTGAAAAAGCTGCTCTATCAGCTCCGGCCCCCGGCGAACAACCAAATCGACAACTTCCTCATTACACAATCCACAGCCGGTCTTGAGTGTATCTGCTATGTGCGATTCGAACGTATCGGCCTTTTCAAGTACGGAAGCAATGCCGCCCTGGGCCTTCCATGTATTGCTGTCTTTCAAAGTGCCTTTGCAGACAATAGTAACATCGCAGTGCTCGGCCGCTTCGATTGCCGCACGAAGACCTGCAATGCCGGAGCCTATCACGAGACAATCGGTAAAAAACTGCTGTGCGGAAACAGAATCAACATTAGTTAGATAACGTCTTGGTTCAGTTTTTTCAGTCATCTATTGGAAACCTGTAAAAATCGTAGATAATAACGATTAATTAATAATAACCAAATGAAAAATCACTTTTTCAATATTTATCGGCAGGGGGATTCTTCACAAATTTACATACCGGCCTTTTTGCGATCCAAGGCAACTTCGTCACCAAACATTCGTTCATCGTCGGCATACTTGAGAACGAATGCCTGCAACTCTTTTGTCTGGGCCGTCAGAACAAACCTGTCTTCAATGGAGGTATGTTCTATTGCTTTGGGATTATCCTTAAGAAGCTTTTCCATTTCGCTCTCCTGCGTTATCCGCATCTTTAACCGAGGCTCTATTGACTCGATTTTGATGAAGGTATGAGCAGGTATCAGGAAAAAACTATTATAAGGCCAGTCCACCTTATTCGGATCCTCCATCTCCCACGGAAGCTCAGCCGGGAAGACATCGAGAAAAAGCTTGCCCTTAAGCTTGACCAAATGAGCTTTAAAGGAGCCTTTTCTGCCTTCTTCATCGGTAAAAATAAGTTTATACGCATTGTTCGGCTCATCAATACGCGAGAATTCCCACGTTGTCTTTGGATCATTCGGCTCCTGTACCCAGGTGCCGAGCAGTTTTTCCTCGAAAACAATATCTGCATCGGTATAAAGACAATGTAAGGACGCAACCGGCACACAACCGCATAAAACGGCCGCTAACAGATAAAAAAGAATTTTCTTCGTATTCATTTTTCGGCCTCCTTTATGTCTGTTATTTTCTTTTGAAATATTTATTATCTAATTTTTGCTTTCAGCATCGAATATCTTCGAGCTTCAATAAATAATTGTCAATTGAAAAGAAAGATTAAAACCGATAGATTGCAGATGTTACAGAACAGAACCCGAATGAAATTTACAGAGAAAGGAAAAAATAATTGGATTTGAACTTCATCGGCTGGGCTACAGTCGCCTTATGTGCAATGATGATCGGCATATCAAAAACCGGTATCCCCGGTCTTGGCATACTCGTTGTGCCCCTGATGGCCCTGGTGCTTCCGGCGCGACAATCCACTGGGATTCTGCTGGGCATACTGATATTGGCGGATGTATTTGCAATCACTTATCACCGACACAACGCAAGATGGCTTCATGTGCTTATCCTCCTTCCGCCCGCTTTAGCGGGTATAGTCGTCGGTTACTTCGGATTGAAAGTCGTCAGCGACCGGCAGTTAAAACCGATTATCGGGGCAATAGTACTGCTTATGTTGGGTATAAATTACTGGCGAACGAGAGGCAAAGATAGAAATGTTCCGATTCCAAGTCCATGGTGGCTGGCAATCTGGCTCGGCTTTATGGCGGGAATCACAACAATGATGGCCAACGCCGCCGGGCCGGTTATGATTATCTACCTGCTGGCTATGAGACTTCCCAAAACGGAATTCGTCGGAACAGCGGCATGGTTTTTCTTTGTAATCAACTGGCTAAAGGTGCCGTTCAGCGCAAACCTGGATCTGATGACCACCGAATCTGTGAAACTTGACTTGATGATGCTGCCGTTTATTGCCGCAGGAGCGGTAACAGGGATATTCTTCCTAAAACGAATCCCCCAAAAGGCTTTTATCGCCGTCGTTCAGATTCTGGCGGTTGCGGCAGCTATTAAACTTTTATTTTAGTGCGATATTATACGAGTCGGGCAGACAAAATTGGTTTGCATAATATCCTTTAAAGAACGATTATTGAAGTTATGCGCGAACAACATAACAAAGACGAATTCAGCAAAGCCCGGCAGCGTATGCTCAGATGGGACCTCAAGGGCCGGGGAATTAATAATCCCCGCGTACTGGCTGCAATGGCCCAGGTCCCGAGAGAAGAATTTGTGCCGAATTCCCATCGGTCGCAGGCATACACCGACGGACCTTTGCCTATAGGGATGGAGCAAACCATCTCTCAGCCTTATATTGTGGCGCTGATGACCCAGGAACTGCATATCGGCCCGGACTGTGATGTCCTGGAGATTGGAACCGGCAGCGGATATCAAACTGCGGTCCTGAGCAAACTGGCAAGAAGAGTATATACCATCGAAAAGCTCCCCGAATTATCCAAATCGGCGCAGGCGACTTTAGGCAGATTAGGTTATAATAACATCGAATTTTCCGTTAGTGACGGCAGTACCGGCTGGCCCAAATCCAAATTGCCGGAATCCGGATGTTTCGACAGGATTATGATTACTGCAGCGGTCCCGAAGATTCCGGAGCCTCTCATCGGGCAACTTGTCGATTGCGGCTTGATAGTAGCCCCTGTCGGATTTACCGGTGTGCAGGAACTTGTGGCCTGCGAAAAAAGAACAGATAAATTGTTTGAGAGAATTATCTGTGATGTCCGGTTCGTTAAGCTCTACGGCGAATACGGTTTCGACCAATAGCTTTCCGTCATTCCTGCGCAAGCGGGAATGACAAAAAGGAAAAATAAACTAAAATAACATAAAGAAACATCAATGCCGGTAAATGAAAAATCGCAAAACAGAACTGATTCATCAATGCCGGTCCAGTCACTCAAAGGTCTCGGGTCGTACAGAATTGATATATCAATGCCGGTTCAGTTCCTCAAAGGCGTCGGGCCGTCAAGGGCCAAAACCTTCTCGCAATTAGGTGTAGAGACCGTCGGTGATTTGCTGGAATATTTTCCAAGAGACTGGAATTTTCTGCCTGAGCCGATAAAAATAAATCAAATGCAGCCGAACCAGACAGTCGCAGTCACAGGTCTGGTCGAGTCCGTGGATTACCAAAGTTATCGCAGGCAACCGATATTCGAAGCTTTGATAAGTGATGATACAGGAATATGCAGGATTATCTGGTTTCACGGCGGGTATCTTCGCAATCAATTGGAACCGGGCCAAATTATTTTGGCTTCCGGCAAGGTCACTCTCTACAAGCATCAATTGCAAATGACCAATCCGAAATTTATAGTACTCGATCAGGAGCATCCCGAACCTTTCGAATATCTCAGCGGCGGTGTCTATCCGGCGAGCAGCAAACTCTCCAGCAGACAAATCAAACGAATAATCAGACCGGTGCTCGATAACCTGAACGAACTTGTCACGGAGTTTTTCGACAAGGATTTTTTGAAAGAAAAGAACCTCATCAGCAGAAAAGATGCGTTTTCCTGGATACACAAACCGCCGGATGAGAAAAAACTGGCCCGGGCGAAACGAAGATTAAAATATGACGAGCTGTTTTTAATGCAGTTGGGACTGGCACTTCGCCGGTATAAAGTCCAGCATTTTTCTGCTGCGACGCCGTGTTCGTGTGCCGAACAGATAGACAGAAGAATCAGAAAACGTTTTCCCTTTCTGCTGACCGAGGACCAGGATAACTGCATTGCCGAGATTGCCGCGGATATGAGCAAATCAAAGCCGATGAATCGTCTTTTACAGGGTGACGTCGGCTCCGGCAAAACAGTTGTCGCGCTTTACGCCGCCCTGCTTGCGGTTACCAATAAAATGCAGGTGGCGATTATGGCCCCAACGGAAATTCTGGCGGCTCAGCACTTTATCAGCATTGAAAGATATTTAAGAAACAGTAACGTTACAAGGTTACTGATAACCGGCGGCCTGACCGGCAAAAAAAGAACGGAGCCTCTGAACAAAATAAAACACGGCCAGATTGACATCGTCGTCGGCACAGTGGCTTTGCTGCAAAGCGATATCGAATTTAAAAACCTGGGTCTGGTCGTAATTGACGAGCAGCACAAATTCGGTGTACATCAACGCGCTCAACTGCGAAAACAAACAACCCCACACTGCCTTGTTATGACGGCAACCCCTATTCCGCGAACACTGGCGATGACGGCTTTCGGTGATTTGGATGTCTCTATCATCAGGCATTGCCCGCCGGGCAGGGGCACTGTTGTCACGCGCTGGGTCGATCGGAACGACCAACAAAAGGCATACAACTTTATCCGCGAACGTTTACGGGCGAAAAAACAGGCCTATTTTGTATATCCACGTATTACCGCCGTCGTCCTTGGGACTCCGCCGCAAGGCGTGCCTAACGGTACTTACGGAGAACAAAACGGCGATGTCAAAGCCGCCACGGACCAATGGCAATATCTGTCCAAAGAAATATTTCCGGAATTTACCGTGGAACTTCTTCACGGTCAGATGCCTTCTGCAAAAAAGCAGCAGGTCATGTCGGAATTTCGCAAAGGCAAAATCGATGTGCTCGTATCGACCATCGTTGTGGAGGTAGGTGTGGACGTGCCGAATGCCACGATAATGGTTATCGAAGGGGCGGACAGATTCGGGCTTGCACAATTGCATCAATTAAGAGGACGCATCGGCAGGTCCGAGGCAAAATCATACTGCTTTTTATTCGCCGAGACGGACAACGAAACAGCCAAAAGTCGGCTCGAAGTGATGATCAGATGCAACGACGGTTTCGAGATAGCAGAGCAGGATTTACGTCTGCGCGGACCGGGGGAGATGTTCAGCGCCAGACAGCACGGCCTGCCGGATTTGAAAATTGCAAATATCATAGATGATTATGACCTGCTGGTTATGGCAAGAAAAAATGCATTCGAACTTGTCGGGTGCGACCCGATGCTGATAAGTCCCGAGCACAGGAATATTCGTCGAGCTTTGCTATCTAAGTTCGGTGACTCACTCGGCTTAGCTGATGTTGCATGAAGATTTTTAGGTTTTCAGGTTGCTAATTGCAGGTTTATATTTAAAATTGTCATTCAAAAATCCTATAAATATGCATTGATTTATGCGGATAGATTATAAAGACAATCGGCTGGAGAGGGTAACGATCGGTGCCAACGCCCTGACCTGCGCGATGGTTGTAGCTACTTTTATCCTGCTGTTCGGCTTCGATAAACCCCTGCTTTCGGCCTGGATGCTACATACCTTCCAGGTCATGCTGCTCTGCATATTCGTACTGGAAAAAATCATCCGGATGTCCAATTCGGTATCAAAAGCTCAATTCGCCAGAGCCAACTGGTATGAAGTTCCGCTTTTTCTTTTACTTGCGATCACCATCTTTGGAACAGGCCACTGGTTTGCCTTATCAAAAGCGGAAGCTGCACAGGTCCGGCATTTTACCGTCGGCATATATCTTGTCCTGCAGGTCGTAGTAAAACTTTGCAGGACAGGTATAAACCTCGCCGCATCGGGCAGAAATCCGACTCAGACCTTAATTGCAAGTTTTCTGTTTTTGATAATATCCGGATCTGGATTATTGATGTTGCCGGCGGCATCAAGCAGCGACCGGAATATGAGTTTTATCGATTCTTTATTCACATCGACCAGTGCAACCTGTGTCACCGGTCTTGTTGTAAAAGATACCGGCCATGATTTTACCCTGATGGGACAGGTAGTGATTATTACCCTGATTCAGCTCGGGGGTCTGGGAATAGTTGTATTCGGTGCAGTTCTCGCATTGCTGCTGGGTCAGGCATTCAGCTTACGAGAATCGGTAGCAATGCAGGATTTACTAAATACCCGCACCATCAGCCGAATCGGTAATATGATAGCTTTCATCTTTATCTTTACAGTGCTCATCGAAGCCGCCGGCGCCGTCAGCCTTTTCTGGATGTGGGACGATTCACCTAACTGGTCCGGTATGCACAATCAATGGTTCACCAGCATTTTCCATTCCATCAGCGCCTTTTGCAATGCGGGCTTCAGCTTATTTAAGAATAGTTTCACCAAGTACAACCGAAACTGGCAGCTATATTCGGTCGTATGTCCATTGATAATCCTGGGTGGGCTTGGTTTTAGCGTCCTCTATGATCTGCTTAATATCGCATCCGATAGGACAAAACGGCTCTTGAAAAAATGCTTCATCAAGCAATCTCGTTTTTCGATGAAAGCCCCTAAAAGATTACAGTTGCAAACCAAGATTGTCCTGACCGTAAGTGCAAGCCTGATAATTCTGGGCGCCTTAGGAATACTTTTTTTCGAGCACTATACAAATCACGGCGATTCCGGGCAAAAGACAGGACTAATGGGTGCTCTTTTTCAATCGATTACCGCAAGGACGGCCGGATTTAACACTGTGGATATCAAGGCGTTATCACCCTCGAGCAAGTTCATATTGATTCTGCTTATGTTCATCGGCGGTTCACCGGGCTCAACCGCAGGCGGCATTAAGACCGTCACTTTAGCAGTCGTAGTTATGACCACTATCGCAGCTTTGAGAAAGCGACCCGAAGTTGAGATGTTCAATCGCTCGGTCAGGATAGTTGTTGTCGGCAGAGCAATCACGGTTACAATGCTTTTCCTTACGGTTTTGTTTACCGCGACACTGGCGCTTAGTGTTACTGAAAATGCAAACAACTTTACCCTGTCGCAGATTATGTTCGAGACGAGTTCCGCTCTTGGAACTGTGGGTTTGTCTACCGGCGTAACCGGCCCTTCGACGACGTTGACAACCGCCGGAAAATTGATTATTATTATGGTAATGCTGATCGGCAGACTCGGACCATTAACGCTCTTAGCAATGTTGACTTTTAATCTAAAACCGGCACGATACAGCTACCCGGACGAATCGATAATTGTCGGATAAAGAAAAAAAGTGACTAAAGTGTCTAAAATGAGCGAAAGTGACTAAAGTGAATGTAGAGCAAAGCAAAAGACTTAACAATTGTAACTTATATTCTTTTCAACTTTAGGCAATTTAGGCACTTTAAACTTTAGGCACTTTAAAATGAGGAACAGATTATGGCAAGGTTTGCAGTAATAGGATTGGGTCGATTCGGCCAGAAACTGGCTATAGCATTAGCTATGAGTGGGGCAGAGGTCATTGCAATCGACAAAAATCGCGAGATAATAGAATTGATTGCAGACCAGGTCAGTCACGCAGTCAGGCTCGACAGCACCGATGAAGAAGCGCTTAAAGCACAGGGTGTGGACAAGGTTGATGTCGCTATCATCGGCATAGGACAGGGCACCGGGCGGGGATTTGAGTCTGCAATCCTGACAGTCGTGAATCTTCGACAGATGGGGATTACACAAATATATGCAAGAGCGGAGGATCTAATCGCAGGAGAGGTATTCTCCAAAGTCGGCGCCACCGAAGTCATTTATCCTGAAATCGAATCGGCCCAACGATGGGCCTATAAGCTTATCGCACCTCAAATAGGGGAAAAAATCGACTTTGCGCCCGGTTACAGCCTGGGACGAATCAAGGCGCCGGCCAGTTTCGACGGCAGAACCGTTATGGACCTGCAGTTGCGGCAGAAATACAACGTCAACCTCGTCCTGATAAAGCGGGCGGTAAATTCCGAAAAAACAAAAGAGCAGGACGGCAAAATAATCAATGTCCCCATGCCCGGCACGGTTATTTATGAGGACGACATCCTGATGGTTGCCGGCTCCGACGTCGATCTGGCAAAACTGCCGCAAGATTAAAAAAAAACGGCGAGGACTGCCGAAAAGAAAAAGAATCCTGCATTAGCAGAAACGATAGGTATAACATGCTTAACAAGTTACACTTTTCGGTATTTGCGTAACATATCGAGCAGGTTCTGCATATCTTGGGGAAGCGGCGCTTCGAATTTTACTATTTTCTCGGTGGCCGGGTGCCTGAATTCGAGGCTGAATGCGTGCAGTGCAACGCGATTAATAACCGGCTCCTGCACGGCAGGCTCGGCGTCGGTTAACTGCCAGGGATAAACGAGCTTTCCGCCATACATATCATCGGCGACAATTGGATGTTTCATAGACGACAAATGCACACGTATCTGGTGAGTTCGGCCGGTCTTTGGTGTCATCTCCAGCAGAGAAAAACCTCGGAATGCCTCAATCACCTGGTAAAAAGTTATCGCTTCTTTACCGATTCCCGGCCTGATTGCGTATTTTTCCCTGAATCTCGGATGGATACCCAACGACGCCTTTATACGGTCGGCCGTAAGTTCGGGAGTGCCGTGAACAATTGCAAGATAAGTTTTATTGACCTGGCGGGTTTCAAATTGTTTGGCAATTTTCCACTGTGCGGTGTCGTTTTTTGTCACAACCATCACACCGGTGGTATTTTTATCGAGCCGATGAACAATGCCCGGTCGAAACTCGCCGAGTCCGCTCGAGAGCTTATCCGAATAGAACGCAAGGGCATTGACTAAAGTCCCATGCGTGTTGCCCCGCGCCGGGTGAACAAGTATGCCGGGCTGTTTGTTGAGGATGATTAGCTCAGAATCCTCGTAAACGATATTCAGAGGTATATTTTCCGGGAGAATCTCCCTTGAAGGCGGTTCGGGCAAAATAATGCTGATTTCGTCACCGGGATTTAACTTAAGACTTGGTTTGGCGATTTTGCCGTTGACCCTCGCGGTGCCCTGCTTGATTGCATCCTGGATATAACGACGGCTGAGATTGCTGAACCGGCCATGAAGGTACTTATCGAGTCTGCGTTCCTTGATTGAGTGACTAACGCGCAGGTTCAACGGCTCGCCGTCCGGGCGGGGTTGTATATCTTGTGAATCACTCGACGGACACATTGGCATCAGAGTCCTTTGAGAGTCCATCCGGCAATAGCGGAGCCGGACTTATATCAGGGACCTGCGGCATATCGCCGGAACTCTGCGGTAGGAGATTGGTATCTACAGGCGTATTAGCATCAACTGCCAGATTTATCCCGAGAGGCATGTTCATATCGACGGGATTTATCTGCATCATGGGTTCCGTGGTCACCTTTATTTCTTCTTTAGGTGCGGATTTGAAAACAACCTCCCGCTCGTACTCGGACATATTATCAAGTCGCTGTTTTGCCTGAACGATTGCTACAGTCCCTTCGAAATCGGCATTTGAAGCAATTTCCTGATATATCCGCCCGGCTTCTTCGTAGTTCCCAAGTTCTTCGTCGCAGAGCCCTATTCCGAATTTCGCCGCGGCCAATAACGAAGGATCGGAAGAAGCCTTTTGCATGGCCTGAGTATAACTTTCCTTCGCCTTGTTTATCTGCTCTTGCTTATCCTTTTCACTTACGGCACCAAGGCGATAATGCAACTCTTTGCGAAGAATTTCGGCATACTTTATCAATGCCAAAGCCGCCATCTTGTCCCGCCTCGCACTTTCGGCAAACATCTTCAGATTGTTCGCTTGATTTATCAGCTCATAAGAATAATCTATCCCCTTTGACTGAGCGGATACAATATTACTTTCGATTGAAGCTATTCCGTCCAGTAATTGTGTAAATTCATTCTGCTCTCTGAGCTGTAAAACATTTTTATCGTAACGTCTCCAGCCGTAGAAGCTTAGAACAGCAATAATTAATACTGTCATAATTATGATCGTTATGGAATTTTCCTTAAGCCACTGCGGCAGGTTACCGAGCCACTCGGCCAATTCATTCGTTTTCAGTTCATGACGGTGTTCAGATTTCATTTGTTTTTTCTACCTCGTATTATGCAGTTTTCACATACACCAAACAGGTTATCACCAATTTATTCATACATTTCAAAACTAAGCCAAACAAAAAGGTGCATTTTAGTAATATTTCTTTTATCTTGCAATGGTTATATATGCCGATTAGAATTTTAAGAGGTAACTAAATATGGTACCCAGAGCTTTGGTATTACCATGAAAGGACATGAATGTTCGAAAAAAGGCAGAGTTTTTTACTTTTAGGTTTCTTCATTTCCGTGTTTTTGGGGGGCTCGCTATATGCAACGGACGAAACCGCCCTTGCCGGCAGCAGTAAAACCGCAGTTCCAAACGGCTTAGAAAATCTCTGGAATCCATCGAAGTACATCAGTATTGATGAAATTAAGCCGGGTATGGACGCTTATTGCCTTACAGAGTACGGAACCGCCGGGATAGAGAAATTCAGTATGGAAGTTGTGGATATCGTCCGCAATATGAATACCGGCAGAGAAATAATCGGAGATATAATTTTAGTTAAAGGAACCGACGAGCAATTTATCCGGACCGGACCTGTGGCCGGCTGCAGTGGCTCACCGGTCTATATAGACGGTCGGCTCGCCGGAGCACTTGCATTTACCTGGACTTACACAACAGAGCCGCTTTACGCAGCTACACCAATCGAAAAAATGCTCCGGATAGGCCGAGCTAATCAGGCTGCATATACCGAGCAAAACGGCACGCAGGCGACATTTTTGTATAATTTTTCAGAACCCGTTAATTTAGGGGATATATACAAACAGTATTCGAATAGTTTGGTCAGACCGATCCAAAGCCTGGGAGGGGCCAATCCGCTGCCATGTCCGCTTATAACTTCGGGCATACCGGCCGAAGTTTTCGAGCAATTCAGAGCAAGATTGGAACCATATGGAATTATGGTCGTTTCGGGCGGCAGCAGCGGCGATGCCGAAAACGACGAACATGTGCAATTAGTGCCCGGAGCCACACTTTTGATACCGCTGGTTGACGGCGATATCCAGATTTCAACATTCGGCACCGCCACCGAAGTCGTTGACGACAAGGTCTATGGTTTCGGACACCTTTTACTCGGTCAGGGGCCGGTAGATTTACCGATGGCCACGGGTAAAGTGCACACTGTAGTTTCAAACACGGTGAAATCTTTCAAGTTAGCAAGCATGGTGGAGACCGTCGGCGCACTAACAACCGATGAAGCACACGGTGTTGTTGGGCGGATCGGGGCAACCGCCAGAACGACACCACTGACGATTAGAATAGACCGATACAACGATCCCGAAAAACGAGTTTATAACTGCCGAATCGCTAATCATAAACAACTGACACCAAGATTCCTTGAGTTAGCAATCACCGGAGCGGCGCTTTACCTTGGAAACATTCCGCAAGATCACATGATCGAATATAATGGCGCCATAAGTCTTGAAAACGGTGATGTAATCAGCTTCGAGAATGTTTCAACCGGTCTCGGCCTAAATGAAATTATGGCCGAGTGCATCGGGTCGGTTTTGTTACTGATGAATAATCCGTTCAAAGAGGTCAATATCGAATCTATGGAATTTAATATCGGCATCGCCCGAAAAAATGTAAGTGCAGGCATCTGGTCGGTCGATTTGTCGGATACCATAGTTAAAGCCGGCGAGAATATTAAAGTCGAAGCAATTGTGAACTCTTACCTGGCTGATAAAATCAAATACGAATTTCAAATGGAAATACCGCAAGACCTGGAGCCCGGTAAATATGAGCTGATTGTCTGTGGGGCACAGAATTATGAAAGGTTTCTTGCGAAAACCGTCCCTTATCGATTCACTGCGACAAATATGCCGGATTTGATTGATGCACTCAAAAATGCCCTGAATATTCCAAGAGACCGACTGTATTGCATCCTTGTCCTGCCGCCCAGCGGTGTTACACTCGAGAAATCCGAGCTTCCCGATCTGCCGGCAACCAAGGCTATGGTCCTGCAAAACGAAAAACGAACAACGAGAATCCAGCCATACCAGGATTGGGTTGAAAAAAGCATACAAACCGGTACAGTTATTTCCAATAGCGAAGACATACGCATAACTGTGGAAAAATAGAAGTATATATGAATATGGTCGATATATTCGACGTTCTTTTGTTATCTATGAAACAATAGATATAACAGAAGCAGGCAATGTAAGATTGTAACTTGATTGTAATAACAAGAATATGTGGCTTCCTGAGGATTGTGAGTTATAGAATGAAAGATTTGAATACAAACATCAGATTACTTTTCGTTGTCTTATTACTACTGGCCTTAAATTCAGGATCGATGGCCGTCAACAGTAAAATCACACGTCATAACAGCAGCTCGGATATGCTTAAGGGCAAAATAGAAAAAGTTGTAATCGGCTCACGCGGAACAATCCAGCTCGGGCGGGCAGCCAGGTCACTCAGTGATAAATTCGATGATTTCTCGGATGTCTGGTCCATAAACAGTATTGTCATAAGCGGCGGTACTGTGTATTTCGGGACAAGTCCCAACGGCGGTATTTACAAATACAGCCTCAATAAAATCACAAAGATTTATCCTTTGGAAACGGAAAAAGAGCAGCCGAAGAAAAACACTAAAAATGAAAAAGACCCCAACGAAGCATCGGCATCCGACGACCCCAACGACATAATCGAGAAAGAGCAGTTATTATCGAACGAGCATATTTTCGCAATGGCTACCGATATATCCGGCAGTCTATTAGTCGGCATCAGCGGAGAGAAATGCAGGTTGTGCCGATTCGAAGCGGACAAAATGGAAGTGATTTTCGAACCTAACGATATCAAATATATTTTCGCGATAACCATAGATGAAGGTGGGAATATTTATCTGGGTACGGGACCCGATGGCAGGATTTATAAACTCGATCCATCAGGCAGAAAAACGGAGCTTGTTTACGAGAGTCGCGACAAGAACATCCTCTCGCTTGCAATCGGACCCGACGGATTTGTTTATGCCGGAAGCGACAGCCGGGGATTAATATACAAAATAGACCCACTGAACAAAGACGTAACTGTTTTATTCGACAGTGAGCAGCCCGAAATTACAGCATTATTATTCCCTCCGAAAACAAATACAGCTAACCGGAATAACAAGAATTCAGAGGATGATTCGGATGCAATCGGCTCATTATATGCAGCGGCGACATCCGCCAAGATTTTCCGAACACAAACACAATTTGCAGCATCAATTCCCGCAGGTCCACCGGCCGGCAGGCCCGAAACCGATGATGACAAGCAGCCAGATGAAGGTGATGATGAAGAGGAGCAGGAAGAAGAGGAAAATACAAACTCAAGCCTCAATGAAGACGAACGCAAACTGGAAATCGCAAATACAAAAGAATCCGCGCCAGCCAAAACCGCCGAGCCGACTCCGCCTGTACGACGCAGTACAAGACCGACATCAGCCAGTTACATATACAAGATAAGCCCGGACGGCTTTGTGACCGACATTTTCAACGAAACCGCCGTCTTCTTTTCCCTGGCACAACAGGATAATAAACTGCTCGTAGGCACGGGTAATAAAGCCCAGCTATACAGCGTCGATCCGGCTTCGGAGCAGCAGGCGATCATATACGAGGATGAACAGTCGGTACAGATAACGGCGATTGCCGTGGCCGGGGATGAGGTTTACCTCGGAACGGCCAATCCGGCAAAACTGATAAAATTAGACTCAGGCTTTGCATCCGAGGGAACTTACATTTCGGACCTGATCGATGCGGATCAGCCCGCTCAATGGGGCAAGCTCCAGTTAGAAGCCGACATACCGGCCCGTTGTAAAGTCCTTGTGGCTTCACGCAGCGGAAACGTTGAAGACGTAAATGATTCGACTTTCTCACAATGGACCGAGCCGGTTGAAGTTACCGAGCCTGTACAACTGCAATGTCCTCTCGGCAGATTCTGTCAATACAAACTCATATTGCAAAGCGAAAACGGCGATAAAAGTCCGCTTATAAGAGAGATCGCCGTAGCCAGTACTGTACCGAATCTGGCACCAAAAGTTAAATCAGTCACTATCGCTCGAAACCAGACCGCCAAAAAAGAAGGTGCGTTTAAGATTAGTTACAGGACAACAGACGAAAATGAAGACAAGCTGATTTACAAAATCGACTTCAGAAAGGTCGGACGAACAGGCTGGATTGAGCTGGAAGATAATCTTGAGGCGATCGTTTTTGACTGGGACGGAAAAACAGTCGAGGACGGTCGATACGAAATCAGGGTTACCGCCAGTGATGAAAGAAGTAACACGACCTCGACGAAATTAACCGGCAGCAGAATAAGTGAGCCGATAGTAGTCGATAACACCGGGCCCGTCGCCGCAGAGATGAAAATCAAATCATCCATGCAAAACAACCGGCGATATATGATATTCGAGACAGAGATTATGGATCAGCTCAGCGCTATTGACAAGCTGGAATATACGATTGACAGCAATGCCGACTGGATAGGTACTGTCCCGGATGATTTGGTTTATGATACAACAATAGAACATTTTACATTAAAAATCGACGCGGAAAAGGACTTGCCGAAAGGCGACCACATCCTGACAGTCAAAGTTAGTGACGCAGTGGGCAATACGACATATAAAACCTATGAGATAAATGCGGATTGATGTAAAGCTAAGGAGGTTTTGCAGAACTTTAGTTACAGCTCATACGGCTCAAATTGTGCGATACATTGAATTTCAAAAAATAACCGACGTAGTCGAAAAGCTCTGTATATCAGCGGCATATGAACTGCCCGAAGATGTTTTGGAGGCGATTGAGAAAGCCGCAAGCAAAGAATCCAGGCCGGCGGCCGCTAAAATTCTGCTTCAGCTTATAGAAAATGCCCGTATAGCAAAAGATGAAAGAATACCGCTGTGTCAGGATACGGGACTGGCGGTAGTATTCCTTGAGCAAGGCTCCCAGGTTTGTATCAGCCCGGCCGCCGACAATAAGCACGCAACATTATACGATGCAATCAACGCCGGTATCGACGCAGGTTACGAAAAAGGATTTTTGAGAAAAAGCGTTGTCGGCGAACCTTTGAATAACCGGAAAAATACAGGTACAAATTCACCCGCTATAATCCATCACACAATTGTGCCCGGCGAAAGCTTAAAGCTGACTTTTATGGCCAAAGGTGGCGGGTGTGAGAACAAAAGTCAATTCAGGATATTCAAACCTACGGCTGAAAAAAAAGAGATAATCGGCTGGATCGTTAATGTTGTCGGCTCTGCCGGCGCCGATGCGTGCCCGCCGTTTGTTGTTGGTGTGGGACTCGGCGGCGATTTCGAACTAAGCTGCCTGTTGAGTAAGAAGGCCCTTTGCAGAAACCTGAATCAGAGAAACGATGATGCATTTTACGCCAAACTGGAGATGGATTTACTTTCGAGAATTAACGCCCTTGGTATCGGCCCACAGGGACTCGGAGGTGACACGACAGCTTTAGCTGTTTTAATTGAAACCGCTCCATGCCATATTGCGTCGCTTCCCGCAGCGGTTAACATCGAATGCCATAGCCATCGGCACAAAACAGCGATTATTTAAACACATAAAAATCCGGAATACAATTTGTATCAGACTTGAATGTTATTCTTTAAAAAGCCGGCCGTATTTATCGAACTCATTAAGACTACATATCACCCGCAGCGGAATGGTCAAAATAAAAGAGCCTTAGCCCTTATGATTTAACGCCGTGCACAGGTTTCGCAGAATACTGCTGTTCTAAAAACTTGTACACGGCGTTAGAATTTACTAAAAAACTTCAAATAACGGGCCAGGGTAGGTATATTAACAAGCCCATACATTTCCACTATAATATCAAAACCTTCTCATATCTCCTTAATCAGTGATAACATCAATTTATATCAGCGCCGGCACATTCTCATGATCGTGCTGATAAGTGAAAACATGTGCTCCTTTGCACAATATTTTCAATAGTCCTTATAAATCGCCAATCCAGCCATCTCCATAATTCTGCCAATCAGCATCTGTGACACCACCTGCAACTGTCCAGGCATTTTGCCTGTTGTATCCTTTATGCCAGTTAAGGGAAAACATCTCTTTTAGAGGAATCTTTCTTACGTTGAAGTCCAGAAAAATACCGTTGATAGCTCCATCGTGCCGATTGAGAAAGTAACGGTTCATTGCATTTGAATCGTCGCGTTCCTGCCAGCCATCATACTCCGGAGGTGTATCGTCGTCATCCGGCCAACCACACCAGAAATAGCAATCAAGGAACATCGGTATATCACTTGCCCCTTTCACATGAGGAGTTCGCCAGAATCTTTTAGCCGGCTTATAAAGCGGGTCTTCTCCGGGGACATAAACATAGCCATTGATCCCATAGCTGCCGTAAAAACCTTCTGTACGACCTCCGCCGGCATCCCAGCTCGGAATTTTTCCCCATGCTAAAAAGGTGTTGCCCCACCAGCTAAGACCTTGCTCTCCGGTCGGATTCGCAAGTTTTGTAACAGTCGGGCAAAGACGTATGTCTTCGTTACTAAGGTAGTAGTCAACCAATGCATCCGTCCATCGGCCGCTGTCACCATAACGCGTGTTAAATTTGCCGTCATTATTATCTGTGTACATAAGAAAGATATTGCCCCACTGCTTGAGGTTAGACTGACACATAACGTCCCTTGCTTTCTTCTTAACCGCAGTCAGTGCAGGCATTAATATACCCATCAACAAAGCAATAATGGCAATAACAACCAACAACTCGATTAAAGTAAAACCTTTTTTCTTATACATACCGTTCCCTACCCTTCTGTTTTTTAGTAGTACTTTCTAATATATACTTTTTTATCTTAAATTTTATTTGATATTATTTCACATAAAAACAACTTTGTGAAATATAAAACGCTCTCAAATTCAGTTCAAATCTCTAAAAACAAATATATGGATCATATATAGCAGAAACACACTGCCATATTAAATTATCCTGTCTAACCTATTATAACTTTTTAACCTGCTTAACGTAATATTAATTTTAATAAAAAGCCCGATAAAATCAAATTTTCCTTATTTTACCAGCGATATACTGTTTGTTATTTAGTGAATGTTATGAAGCTTATGTTAAGATATTCCACGGGTTTTTTTAACTTGTCATTCATTTAATATTAATTCGACCAGCAGGGTCATTATACTCTATACGTTTCCCTCTTTCAATAAAAATTTTCAGGCTTTTCCCATATATTGTGCGAGGGCAAGGTATTCTTCGGGGCAGAGCTGATCCGGTCGATAATTCGGATTGACGGAGCATTTCTCGAATATTTCAGGCCAATTATAAGCTTTTGTAAGCCCATCATGGGCCAGCTTGCTGCAGGATAGCAACGTTTTACGTCTATGCCCCATAAAAAAACTCACTATTTTGCCGAACAATTCCATATTTTCAATCCTGCCGGCCTTTTTTTGATCGCGAGTAAAACCGACCATTGCCGAATCTACCTTGGGCTGGGGCCAGAATACCGCCGGTTTGAGCCTTCTTATGGCCTTTACTGTGCCGGTTACCCCCAGAAATATGCTCAAAATACCATAGTTCCTGGTCCCGGGGACCGCCACCATTCGGTCTGCAACCTCTTTTTGGACCGTAACATACATCCGGTCAGCTATTATTGGGCCTGTTATCAGATTCAATATCACCGGGGATGCAACATTGTAAGGTAGGTTAGCAACTAACAAAAGTCTGCCACAGTGATTTTCAAGGGCATGATTTAATGCTTTTTTGACAGTATAGTTGATAGTTTTCTTGTTTTCCAGGATATCGCAGTTAATGAAATCGACATTTTCAACTTTTTCAAGCTGTTTTTTAGCAATTTGAATTAGGTTTCGGTCAAGCTCAACAGCTATTATCCAGCCGGCTTTTTCAGCTAAAACCGATGTTAATGAACCTGTGCCACAACCAATTTCGAGCACTACATCGCTCTTTTGAATTTCTGCGGAATCTACAAGCAATCGCATTAGATTCATATCAACCAGAAAATGCTGGCCGAATCGTTTGTTAGGTCGAACACCTGCCGATTCAAGCAATTGCCGGATTTGCGTTTTTGTCTGCACTGAAATAAAAAATACGGACTTAGACTTAAAATTTGTTTGGAAATTCAAGTTTTTAACAATAGCGGCAAGAATTGAAACAATTAATTATTCCGCAGGCAAAAGAAAAAAAAGGATTTTTTCTCCGGATTTACTTTCAATATCATCATCCTCTGCCTGCCGTTACTTTTCAACTCCCAACCCGCACTCAATATTCTTTTTGGTTTTGGCCATATGTATTGCAGTAGTTATGGCTGATTTCATGCTGGCAGGATTGGCGATATTTTTCCCGGCGATATCGAAAGCCGTACCATGTGCCGGGGATGTTCTTATGATTGGTATGCCTATAGTCACATTAACCGCTTTCTCGAAATCGAGCAGTTTCACAGGTATCATACCCTGGTCATGATACATCGCCACGACGCCATCGAATTCGCCCCGTACAGCCCGCAGGAATAATGTGTCGGCGGGGTACGGACCGTGACAGTTTATACCCTGGTTCTGTGCCAGCAAAATAGCCGGCGTTATAATCCGCTGCTCCTCGTCGCCGAACTGGCCGTCCTCGCCGGCATGAGGGTTCAAAGCTGCAACACCAATTTTTGGATGTTCGAGACCGAAGTAGTCCTTCAATGCATCGTTAAGCAGATCTATCGGTTCAAAGACACAACCAATAGTAAATTTGTGTCTGACTTCAAACAGAGGCTCATGAATTGTCGCAAGCGCCAGCTTTAACGGACCGGCAACAAACATCATCACTTTTCGGGGGGATTTACAGCAGGCGGCAAGCATCTCGGTATGACCGGGCCATTCGGCCCCGGCCAGTTTCCAGCTTGTCTTGCTAATCGGCGCGGTAACTATGGCGTCTATGATACCGTGCTTTGCCGCATCGATGGCATCCTTGCAGAAACGTATCGACGCTTCACCGGCCAATTTGCTCGGGCAGTTGACCCAGGACGGCACAGAATATTCATCATAGTCGGCAACAACAACTTTAAACGGATACTCGCGACTGATTTTTTCGTGTTGATGTCTGCCCCAGAAAGGTTCTATCTCGGCTGCGTCGGCGGCATAGCAAAGCTGCTCGTTCAATCCGAATACAACGAATTTCGCAGCCCGGCGGATATCAGGGTCAACAAGAGCTTTAACGATTATCTCCGGACCAATACCGCCGGCATCGCCCATCGTTATGCCGATGACCACCTGTTCCGATATCGAATTGTTGCCGTTGTTATTTTTAACCATTCTTGCAACGCCGTGTTTATTTTAACCTTTATGAACTACTAAAAACCTAATTGTCTCAATTTATCGGCTGTTAACGGCTCCTTCTTTGGTAGAATATTTTCAAGATGTTTTTTTACCGTCTTAATAATTATATCATTTTCAACATTAATACAATCGCCAATTTTCGCCCGCCCCAGGATCGTGCTTTTGAGTGTTTGGGGTATCAACGCAATTCTGAAGCTGTTTTGGTCCAGCTTCGATACCGTTAAAGAAACACCATCAACGGCAACCGAGCCTTTGACCACCAATGAATCGAGCAGCCCGGCATCGGCCGAAAACGTCATATCCGTAAAACCACCATACTTATCTATCGCTTTTATAATCGCCATGCCGTCAATATGGCCCTGAACAAAATGACCTCCGAACCGGTCAGCAGCCTTCATCGCCCGCTCTATATTAACCCGCGATGAAGATTGCAGTTTACCCAAAGACGATTTATTCATCGTCTCAGCGCTGACGTCAAAACTCGCAACATTACCTTCAAGCCCGCTAACCGTCAGACAAACTCCGTTTACGGCGACACTATCACCGAGCCTACATCCCTCGGCCAGAGAACCCAGATCTATAGTCAAGACCATAGAGTCGGCGGTTTTACGAACCGAGGCGACGATACAAATTTTTTCTATAATGCCCGTGAACATTTTTTTATTGATTATTTAATTATTTACTTTTGAATATTGATAAACAAATACTAATAGATACAATCAATTATATTCAGCGATATTTAAATAATCAATAACCAGTATCAGAAAGGGGTGGGATAATTATGAACACGATTTGGCTTAAAATTGCAGGAATAATAGTAGCAGTCGTCCTAATCTTTGTGCTGGTAATAACATTTACCTCGTCTCCGACCGAGGAGCCGGCCCAAACCGAGCAGCCGGCAAAGCCCGAGAACTTCGCACAGCAGGTAGAAGCGGACAAAGAGAAATTTTTAACCGAACCGCAACCTGTGGAAGAAAAAACACAGGAACCGGCCATAGAGGACCAGAATCTCCCCGAGCAGGTCCGGACTGTTCAGGAGCCCAAGCAGCCGGCCCAGCCGGTCACATTGTATTTTAAAGAGCTTGGTGAGATAGAAAAAATAGAAGCCGAGAGGCTTCTGAACACCGCCGTTCCCGGACGCAGCATAGGTCGATTACCGATGACCGGCTTTAAGCTCATGGTGGATACCAGCCGGCAAATAATTAACAGGTGGCCGGAAAGCTGGTACGCCTACAGGGCTAAACAATTGCTGGCCGATATGCCGGAAAGATACAAACAAAGATATAAAATCACTCAGGAAGAAATGGATTTGAGCATGTACGCCGAACCCAGAACCGGAACGCAACCCTATACGATTAAGGAGACCCCCTGAATGTCTGTTACCACATCTCTCGCTAATATACCTGTGATTTCAATCACCGCTGAATGCCTGCCCGAGGCTTGGGAAAAAGCCGTCCTGGCGGTTTGGGAAAACGGCTTTGAGGTCAAAACACAATACGACAAACCCCAGGACCCGCCGAGCAGAGACGCAACCGTTATGGTCACTGTCACCGACCCTTTCCGCGAGCCCCGGATTCACAAGAACTTCCCGGGCGGTCCCCAGGAGCTCGAGTCATATCGCCAGGAAGTTGTCAACGGGATTCACGACCACTGGATAAACCCGGCCGCCGGCAAGTGGACATATACATATCATGAAAGGCTGTTTTCGTATTGCCCGGTTGAAGATATACGTAATATCGGCTCGCCAAAGCCTTTTAGAAAAGTCAACCAGATTCAATATATTATCGATTATCTTTCACAGGCGGGCCACAGCAGAAGGGCCCAGGCGATAACATGGATGCCTACGGCGGACCCAAACACAGATGATCCGCCCTGTCTCCAGCGGATATGGTGCCGGCTGTTGGCCAACGAAGAAGGAGAACTGACACTCAATATGAATACACACTGGCGCAGCAGAGACCTTTACAAGGCGTGGTTTATGAATGTCTACGCCCTTACCGACCTTCAAAGGACAATCGCCGAGGGGATATCTCAAAACAAAGGTGTGCCGGTGCAGGTTGGTCGATATGTCGATATAAGCGATTCGCTTCATATCTACGGCAGCTATTTTAAAGAGGTCGCCCCGGAAATAGAAAAAATGCAAACCAGCCCCTGGCACCTGCGAGCATGGGAGAGCACCCACCCGGCCTTTGAGATGATGACAACCGAAGCCAGGGAAAAACTGGCGCAGGACCCGGACTGGTACGCAAAGGCAAAAGGCTGAAAAACAGACCGCCGACGGAGATTATCACTATATATCGTCCGAAGCTCAAAACGATATGAACATCAAGAAAAGAGGTCAGAAATGGCTTTATTAGTAAACGGCGAACAAATCGAAGATTCGGAAATCCGGAAGGAAGCCGAGCGTCTCAGGCCCGACTATGTAAAGGCATTCGGAGATATGAATCCCGAAGAGCGAGAAGCACAACTGCTCGACTGGTCCAAAGAAAATATTATCGAAAGGGTTCTGCTCCAACAGGAAGCCAGAAACATCAAACCCCAGACACCGCAGGAACACCTCGATACAATCCTGGCCAACCTCAAAAAAAATTGCATGGATACTCAGGAACTCTACAAAGATTTCGAAGTAGAGGACGATGATAATCTAAAACAGGCTGTCGATTTGATAATAAGAACCGAGAAAATGTTCGAGAAGCTCCTCGAAAATATACCTAAGCCTTCAAATGCCGCTATCCGGCAATATTATGAAAAAAATAAAGAGCAGTTCAACTCCGGCGAACAAATCAGAGTGGCCCATATTGTCAAACACGTGGATTGGCAAACCGATGAGACCGAGGCATATCAAGCCATTAAACAGGCACACAACGAATTGAAAAACGGCGCGACTTTTGAAGACTTAGTTGATAAATATTCGGACTGTACAGACCAGAACAGTGACCTGGGCAATATTTCAAGGGGCCAGATGGCGGAAGAATTTGATGATATCGTTTTTAATCTGTCCTCCGGCGAGGTAAGCGATATATTTCGTACACGCTTCGGTTTTCACATTGCAAAGGTATATGGAAGATACCAGGTGACCGTTCCCGGCTTTGAGCAAGTAAAGGACAGAATTGCGGAGAAAATTTACGAACAGATGCGGGTAAATGCTATCCACGACTTTATAGATCAGCTCAAAAACAAGGCAAAAATCAAAGAAATATCGGCGGACAGCCTTAACGTGCCAAAAAAGCAAGCCTGAGTACCAAGTACTTCGACCAGGAATATAAAATACGGCTATTCAGATTTGGCTTAGTAAGGTTTTTATGTTAAACTTTAAATGTAGCAACAATCCAGAAAAAATAACGCCTTTACAGGAGGTAAGGGCTTTATTCCAAACCTTTTGGGGGGGGTTGTATAAGTTTCTTTCCGAGTTGGCCTCTGCGCGTTCGGCGCAGAGGCTCTTTTTTAAAAATAGTTAAAATTTTTATTTGACATACTATATATTGTGATTAGAATACAAGCGTTGACCATATGTTGTATTAACTTGATGAACATCAAAGGAGGCAGGTCTCCTGAGTTGCAAAAAAGGAACCCAATCGTAGATTCATAGGTCACAGCTATATCTCTAAGGCAATATGCAAGACGAGATACGAAATGAGATGCCCTTTTTGTAAGGAAGACCAGGACAGGGTTATTGATTCGCGTTCAAGCGACGGTGGAAGAATCATAAGACGCCGTCGGCAATGCCTGATGTGTAAGAAGCGTTTTACCACTTATGAGAAAATAAACGAAACCTTCAGGCTGTGCGTTGTGAAAAAAGATCACTCTCGTGTCCCTTACGACAGAGAGAAAGTAATATGTGGTTTGCAGAAGGCTTGTTATAAAAGACCGATATCGGCCGAACAGCTTCAGCAAATCGCCGACAAAGTCGAGGAGAATATTTTCAGGAATTTCGACAAGGAAGTTTCATCAGCTTTTATCGGCGAGAGTGTGATGAAACAGTTACGTAGAGTGGACAAAGTGGCATATATTCGCTTTGCCAGTATTTATCGCGATTTCAGGGATGCAGGTGAGTTAATTAAAGAAGTCAGTCAGGCGATTACCGAAGCCGAGCCGGCCGCACAGTTGAGACTCTTTGATTAAAAAATTGCGATGATTTCAAATAAGGAGTCAGGGTTATTTTTGCATGGAGGCAAAAGGAAGGTGGTGCAAACACAATTAAAAGTTATAAAATCAGACGGCAGCGAGGAAGAATACTTACACACAAAGGTCATAGGAACCATCAGCAACGCTTTGAGTAACATCAATCAGGCGGATGTGTATATCGCCGAGCAGTTCGCCGATGTTGTAACGTATTATCTTTATCACCGGCAAAACCGTCGCAGTGCAACCAGCAGTGAGATTCTATCCATAATAAAAGCCGTCCTAACCGAGACCGGCTATGACGACGCCGCAATTCTGCTAAGCGAGCATCATTTCGAGCGCCAAATCAAGCGTTCCCGCATCGAGGTCGTTCCAATCGATATTCAGGAACTGAACGATGCCGAGATGTTCACCGCAGCCAAAGAAACCGGCAGCAGAAGTCGATGGGACAAATCAAGAATAGCCAACGACCTGGTAGGCAAGAACCATTTCAGCAGGCATACGGCACGGGCGATCGCCTCGATGGTCGAGGACAGAATCTTTAATATGGGGATATCTCTGGTTCCGACAAGTTTAATAAAGCAACTGGTTTTGAACGAAGGCGCCTCGGTTCTGCGGGCCCAGCGACAAATGCAAACCGTCTAACCGGAGATTTCGCTCAATAAGCGTCTGGTCCGTTCGAGAATATTTTCGTTTGTCTCATCCTGTTCGACATCGAGCCAGTGAACATTTTTAAATGTCTTAAACCACGTTCGCTGGCCCTTGGCCAATCGGCGTGTATTCTTTTTTATCAATTCGGCAGCTTCTATCAAATCAATTTGTCCGTCGAGATAACGAATGATTTCCGCATAGCCGATGGCGCAACGGGCCTGCATACTCAAAGGTCGCTCTTCATCCAGCAGGGATTTAACCTCACCGACAAAACCGTTGAGAATCATCTTTTTGACTCTCGCATTTATCCGGCTGGCGGTGTCGGTCTTTTCCCTTCGCAGTCCTATTATAGTCCAGTCATGCTCCGGCTGGCTCCGCCCTGACGAGTCGTTTTCGATATCGCTCCGGCCGGTTTGCGCATTGTGTGTTTCCCATTGCTTCTGAAAACCAGAGATGGGTTTACCTGCGATTGTGTAAACTTCCAGCGCACGAATTATACGTTTGGAATCGTGCGGATTGATTCGCTCGGCCGCCACAGGATCGACTGCGGACAATTCACGATGAAGTTCCGCAAGACCTTCGACTTGAGCTCTGGCCCGAAGCTGAGCACGCACCTGCTCATTCGTCCCGGGCCCATGGAAAAGGCCGTATAGCAGGGCCTTGATATACAGAGAAGTTCCGCCAACGGCAACGATTTTTTTGCCGTGGCCCTTAATCTCTTCGATTGTCCGCAGGGCCGCCTCGTGAAAGGCGCCCACGCTGAACGAATCGCCTGGTTCGATTATATCGATTAAATGGTGTTTAACGAGTTCGCGCTGCTGTACCGACGGCTTGGCGGTGCCGATGTCCATCCGCCGATAAACCTTCATCGAATCGATGCTTATTATTTCGGCACCCAGGCTCTGGCCCAGGCCAAAAGCCAGCGTGTTTTTTCCTGATGCTGTTATGCCGAGAATTAAAATCATTTTTATTTTGTTATTTACTACTTGTTATTTATATTTTCTAATGTCGGGGTCGTTCTTTGCACAATGAAGCTTCCGACTATACTTTAGATGTATATTCAGTACTGTCCCGTTAACTTTTAATGTTTTTACGATAACACTAAATATACAATA
>CAZMZR010000008.1:24514-61264 GCA_964570855.1 uncultured Pirellulales bacterium | reverse complement strand
AACTTTGCGATTACGGCAATGATCCCGATAACTGGCTCGCCGCTTCGCCGACACCGGCCGAGTAAGTCCGGAAAAAACATAAATATATCCACACAGTGTTTATTACATCATAAAAACCGGTATCAATAAGGTATATATGGCATTTTTCTTGACAAATGTGCCTTGATTTGATACATTTTAATATATGATATTCAGGGGAATGTGGTGAAATTGAGTTTTTTGTTCTCACAAGTTTTTTCACACCCTAAAAACAATCGCCACATAGCTGATAGGTGGCAAAGATTCTGAAAAGATATTGCCGGAAAAGAAGTGAAAAAAACATGTTATTTTTGCGAGAATTAAGTCATGAAAGATAAAAAAATTACAAACATTTTCAGGTCAAATACTATTCTTATTTATCTGGCATTAACTTTGCTAACAGTGGTTATCAACGGCAATGAGACATCGCTCACTGCAACAGGAGGTGAAGTTCAAGCAACATATGATCAGCTTCATATTAGAAAGAGCGTTGTAGGTGCTTCTGCCGGCGAGGTTATAACGGTAGATCCGGGCGAGAGCATTACTTACAGAATACATTTTGATAATAACGACAATGATTTTACCGCAACCGGAGTAGTCATAGTTGATTATCTTCCCGATGAATTAAGCTTTGTCAGTGCCGACTATAATTTTAGTCTTGGATATTATAATGCTGGTACACATACTTATACATGGAGGTATCTGCCTTTGGAACATGGAGATGCCACTTATGTTAAGTTAACGGTACGAGTGAACGAGGACGTAATTCCCGGTACAACTATTACCAATTCTGTCGTTATCGACAGCGACCAGACTTCGGAAGCCGCTTCGAGCATTGACGTTATTGTGAGTGGTACTGGTACTGTTAACACTTTAAATCTGAGCAAGAGTGTTGTTGGTGCAACCGAAGACATCGAGAAGGTGGGCATAAACGAAGAAGTTACTTATAGTATTCGCTTTGATAGTAATGATATTGCTCAACCAATAGCCGATGTTTCCGTTATAGATTTCCTGCCGGAGGATGTGAGCTTTGTTAAAGCTGATGGGGATGGAATAATCGGGTATTACGATGATAACATGCATACTTACACGTGGTCGTATCCATATATTTATCCGGATGAGGTTACGTACCTTGAGATTACGGTAAAAGTGAATCAGGAAACAGACCCGGGTAAAAATATTACCAATTTGGTCACAATTTACAACGAAGATGCAACTCTGGCAACAGCAAGTGTTAATATAATAAGCGAAGAAGGTAGATTGCAGGTTGATGATATACAGATAATTCCTGACACAATCACACGAGATGGTATATTAACTGATATCACGGTTTTTATTGAGATGCCTGAAGGCATCGGGATAGATGACATTAAAAACGAACCTTTAGTCCTTAATCCGGGTAATATCCAGGCAGGTCAATGGACTATTAAGGAAATAAATGGCAAAACAGGTGTTATCGCTGTATTCGATAAAAATGAACTATTAGGTGCTCTATCAGGTTATGGCCAATTCGAGGTGGAAGTTACAGGCAAATTAGAAAGCGGTCTGACTTTTTATGGAAAAGCAACCATAACAATAACCGAACCCGAAGATATTGCAGATTTTGTCTCCAATATTTTTATCGGGCAAATCTGGGATTACGGTGATCCGAATGATAAAACCGACTTAATGTATGAATTCCGTTTAGTTGTTGAGGCTTATAGTAATACGGCGATAAATATGGATGCTGATATTGCGAGCATAGAAATTTTAACGCCGGCAGGAAGTAGCTTCCAGATTCCAAAGCAATCCGGTCAATGGTCGGACTGTATCTGGAAATCATATGAATATGACAACGAATCGGAGGTTGCCACATGGGAATACAAAGCCAGATTTGATAAAGTCACCGGTTTCAAAGGTTATGGCGATGGATTATATATAATAACAATAGATTTTGTTGACGGCGGTCATGACCAAATGACTGTATGGTTTGGTATTCCGGGTACACAGAATTCAATTCCGCAACCTATCCAGGAACCTGTTTTAATATCTCCCTTGCACAATCAAACGGTAGAGTCACCTGTTGAGTTTACAGGGCAACCTTGCATTGATGTTAATGCAACGGAAATCCGGATTGAAATACAGGAAGACAGAGCCGGCGTATATGAGAAAAGCCTTGATGTGGAAGAAACCAGCTTCGGCCCGGTTAATCTGACAGATGGTTTCTGGGAAATTGTATTGGCTTTTGGGCAATCTGCATCTTCCGACGATAGTGGAATATCTATTGAGGTGGGAAAATACAGCCAAAGCATATACAATTTTACGGTGACTGGCAATCCCTTTAATTCATATGAGGTTTGGGGGGGCGATACCTTCATTGGGTTGGATAACGGCATATATATTGGAGGAGGTTATGGGAACGTTGATTCATTGGTGCTGAATGGATATGTAAAGCTGGGTGATTCAAATGAATACACTGCTACTTTTTCAGGCAAATACAAGTACTATTTTATTGGCACAAGGGGAATGGTTCTTCTGGATTGTATTCAGGGCTCGGATGGTTCCTATTACTCTTCTTTTGAGCCTAATGTGGAATGGTCCAACATATCAGAACCTGATAATTTGCTTGGCCCCCGGGATGGAAAATACGCAAGGATCGGGGCATATGATTCCCAAGATGATTATAATGGATACATAGTTTTTACCAATCCCGGCAACTGGACGGAACTAAATGTAATAACAATAAATATTACCGAAGATGTAGAAGTCGAAAGTATGGAAATAATTCCCGATACGATAAGACGCGAAGGCACCTTAACAGATATAGTGGCTGTACTGGAATTGCCGGAAGGTATTGGTAAAAGTGATATAAAAGATGAGCCGTTGGTACTTACCCCCGGCGGTATCATCTCAAAACAGCCAATTGTGATTGAAACAGACGGCAGGATAAAGGTTGTCGCCGTATTCGATAAAGATGAGATAATGGATGCTATACCTTTCTATGGTCAAGTTGACCTGGAAATTGTCGGCCAGCTTAACTCGGGCCAGTCTTTCTATGGAAAGGCAACCATAACAATAACCAGATTCGCGGGTAACTAAATATATAATATATTTGTGTTATATTTATAATAACAAATATGTTTTTTATTTGATACGTAGGCGGCTATTGTAATCATTCCCGGCTATCCTCTTCGGGATAAAAATTATTACTGGTACCTGCATTGTGTTTTTAATCAGGTATCCTTGAAGATGAATCGTATATCAACGATTTATCGGAACCACTTTTATCCTCTTAAGAAATCCGGCCGATAGTCATATCTTTTACTTTTTTATTTTGTGTTTTTTTTGAACCTTCAATAGTTTATCAATCTTTTCTGCCGATAAACATTAGAAGGTTTATAGGAGATAGTCCAATGAAGCAGAACAGAGCTCTCTTACTAATTAGCATAGCCTTTGTTGTCGGGATAATAGTAATCTGGTCGGTCACATCAATCCAGGGTGGTCAGAGAACTTATGAGGTCCAGCCTCAGATAACGATGCCGGAATATAGAACCGATGCCGTTCGTGCTCTTGATGCGTATGAACGATTGATGAACAGATATATGGACATGGTCGATAGGAATTTGTCAAATATCGACAGAGACATTAACAGTACGGCAGAAAAAATAGATTCGATTGATGTCAGGTTAACAGAACTTTGCGAAAGAACGGCAAGAATCGAAAAAGCGCTTGGTATAGAACAGTCCATAAAGCCGGTAACAAGCCTCTCAGAAGATAAGAAAACGGTGATCGTGAATAAATAAGACAGGACGGGATCAATTAATGTATCGAATAGCTCACAAGACCGGACAGGATGTTATCAAACGTTGTAAGTATAATCCACTCATTACGATTGATGATCTGCCATTTGAATGCAGCGATATTTGGAATGCAGGCGTGGTACGTTTGCATAATCAATATCTGTTGTTGTTGACCGTTGAAACTCTTGAAGGATCAGGTTGCATATATCTGGCCCGCAGTGCGGACGGATATGGATTTCTTGTTGAACCAGAGCCGTTTATGACTGCATCCAGGGAAGAACCGTTTGCTCGATACGAGACTTTTGGTATTTTTGACCCGCGTATTACTAAAATCGGCTCGAAATACTTCATCACGTACTTAGCTGAAAGTGAATATGGCAGACGAACAGGATTGGCTTGTACAGATGATTTTCAGACGATTGACAGAATGCAGTTTATTTCAGAGCCGGATACCAAAAGTGCCTGTTTATTCGCAAGGACATTTGAAGGATGTTATGCGATGTTGGAACGTCCGTCAGCGGGTGACAGTATTTGGATTAGCTATTCCGACGATTTGATACATTGGGGCTCTTCCAAGGTGGTTATTACACCGAGGGGCGGTTACTGGGATTCGAATCGTGTTGGAGCTGCCGGTCCACCGATAGAAATCGAGCAGGGTTGGCTGCTTGTTTATTACGGCGAGAAAGATACCTCCGCAGGCCCCTTAATCCGTCTGGGAGCGGCTATTCTCGACAGGGATGATCCTTCCTGTGTGTTGGGACGCTCGAATATTCCCATCTTGGCCCCTCGTGAAAGATATGAACGCATCGGTGATGTTGGAAATATAGTATTCTCATGCGGTGCAATATTGGAAGAAGCCGGACAGCTTAAAGTATATTATGGCGCATCAGACAGTTGTATCTGTTTGGGTATAGCTACTGTTGACGAGGTAGTTCAAATATGCAGGGAGAATCGGGAGTGATATAAACTATGATGCAAAAACGAGGACGAGACCTGTTACAACGATGGGAACATAATCCCATCATAACCTATGATGATGTACCGTTACAGAACAATACCGTCTTTAACGGCACTCCTGTTAAGTTCGGTGATGAATATTTACTTTTATTGCGCGTTGAAGGCCAGCAGGGATATTCATTTTTCTGCTTAGCGAGAAGCGAGGACGGACTACACTTCAATGTGGATGACCAGCCTTGTATGCTTCCAACCGAAGATGGACCTTTTGCATTATGGGAAGAGAACGGCCTTGAGGATCCGCGTATAACATTTATAGATGGATGGTATTATATCATGTACACAGCGGTGTCAGGATATGGGCATCGAATAGCATTGGCTCGTACGAATGATTTCGAAAATTTTGAACGAATTGCTATGGTCTCCGGACCCGGAAACAAGGATGGCGTTCTTTTCCCGGAAAAGATCGATGGTTACTATGCCAGGCTGGATCGACCCATCGGTAACGGTGTTGGAAGCATTTGGATTTCCTATTCACCGGATTTGAAGAACTGGGGCCGCAGCGAACTGATTATTTCTCCAAGAGCTCGCTATTGGGATTCATCGCGTGTTGGTGCCTCTGTTCCTCCTATTCGAACCGAATACGGCTGGCTGGAGATATATCATGGCTTCAAGATGACTTCGACTGGTCCTATCTATCGAATTGGTACGGTTATGCTTGATTCGGACAATCCTGCCAAGGTAATCGGTCGCTGTCTTAATCCCGTACTTTCACCGAGAGAAGAGTATGAGCGTATCGGTGATGTTAGGAATGTAGTTTTTGCCAGTGGTGCTATTGTTGAGGACGATGGAGAAGTGAAGATATACTATGGCGCAGCAGATACTTCTATTTGTGTAGCAACGGCACATATTGACGAGTTAATTGAATCCTGTTTTGAAAAAACCGAATTAATGAGTGAAGATTTTTGCAAAACGACCTGCCCCTACCGAAGAATCTAACCTCAAGGGATTGGATGGTATATCCAAGTCTTGGTATTTAAATCATCAACCGAAAGTTCTACCGTTCTGGTCAACATAAATTTCACCCTTAGCCTGTTCTATTACTCTGCACGCTTTCGGCACATCTTCCAGCCTGGGCACCTTAAATAGTTTACCGCATTTACAACATCTTACCCTCCGGTCGGCGGCACTGTCTTCGAGTATCCATGAATAATGGCACTTTGGGCATTTAGCAATAATTTGCATCTGGTTATTCCTCGGTTCAATTTATTAAAACATTTTATCTGTGGATATAATTGTAATCCATTGAAATTTGTTAGCACCTATAATATATCGTTACAACACTTTATATTCCGGATACGGCATAAATCGTAGTCGAATGCATAAATTTCCCCTTGATTTGAGACCTGAAATTTGTTAAAATAATCTCAACTGGGGTGGTTTATGAGAAAGAAAATTTCCTGCAAAGTTATCAGGTCGATTCCTTTGAATGGCAGCATTCTGCCGGAACTATCGTTTACCCATGATTTCAAAGATTGCATACAAAATGTCCACGAGTCGTTTTCCGGAACTTTTATCTACACAGGACGATTAGAAAAAAAGCAAGTACTCTACGATGATACAACCGTTGCCGGGATTATAGATTCTTACGTCTAATCGTCATATTTTCAGATATGTAAAACGGTCATTTTGCCTTTCATACCCTTAAACCAAATCTCTCAGGTGGCCTCTGAGATAATAACGGCATTGTGATAATACTACTGCTCCTATCATTATTGTAGCGAATACGTTCCAAGACACTTCGTTAATTACAACAGCCAGAGCTGTGCCCGCCGCCGGTGGATGTTCGAAGTCCAAAGCTACCATAACAAAGACGGCAATTCCAACGACAAGAGGATATTCGATATAATACGGTATATTAATATAATAAAATAGAGAGCCAATAGCCAGGCAGACTAAATGACCTCCGATTACGTTTCTGGTTTGTGCCGATGCCGCTTTGGGCATAGCGAAAACGATGAAAGCCGTTGCGCCCATTGCACTTGTAGCAACCATTTTGTCCTTGCCAAGAATAATAACAAGGATAAATAAAGCAGTCCCGGCCAGGAAACTTTGCAAAATATAAAACTTCCAAAGTTTTTTAAATTTTACCTTTATTGAGGCGTCGAGTTTTTGTTCCGGCGAATTCATCCAGTTTATTTTTGCCCGAATTTACCTTTTGGGACAAGTTAACTATGAAACTAAACCACATTTATATAAGGTTACTATTAATGAAGAATAATAGGTCAATGTAGTTTATTTCTAAAAGTTTTATAAGTTCAAGTATTGAGGATTCTTATATGCCGTATTTCGTGATATTCTCGGCGGCTTTGCAGGTGTTTTCCGGGGTATCGAGCTGGCCGGATATTAAGGCCTCACGAGCCCTTTCGACTTGCTGGGTATTCGATTGTGGTAGCTGCATCGCCATGTTAATAAAACAAGCATAATCGACATGTACAGATGCATCCGTGTTATTATCTGTAGAAGCATTGTTGGAGTTCGGATGCTTTGGTGATATTCCTGATTCAATCAGGGGTTGATTTAATTCTATTTTTTCTATCATTGTTTTGTATTCTTTTTAAATAATATGCTGTTCTAACCTTTTCTCGTATTTTTTTAATAAAACTTAAGTTATTTTCAGTTTTATTTTAAATAATTGTCATTCCAAATGCTCTTATAATGTTTTAGCCACCTCATAACATACAAAATTGATAAATTCGAGCGGACTAATGGATGCCAAATGCTCCTGTAACGAAGTTGAATCCACACTTTTTTGTGATTGATAATACTTTTGAATACGATATTCGGTTTTCTTATCATCAATATCCCACACCTGTTCGAGAGCCCATAATAACGAGCCGTCTCTCAAATCCAGCAGCTTTAATCGCAGTCCAATAAGCATATGAGGATAAGGTCTGAATTCGGTGATAGTTCCAGTCAATACTCCGTAGCATTTTAATGACTTACGAATTGACTGCATCTGGTCAAGTGTATATGTTGCGTCCGGTTCCAACTGTAAACTTCGCCATGAAGGGTCTTGTTGGCGAACGATAGTCAGGCTAAAAACCTGTTTTTTCTGCAGTGCCTGGAACAGGATTTCGGTGATATCGGATGACATTTGTGGATAACTCGAATTGTTGTTGAGTTCTACAACAGCCACCCTGCCAATTGTTCTTATATCTTTATTCGGATTATGATAATAATAATTTGCTACCGATCTATAGGCTTGATTAGCGCTGCAACCAGGCAAAATAAAGATGGCCAATACCAGCATGGATGGTATTCGTCGATATATGTATTGCGATAATAATATTGTCCTGCTATTCATTAGGACCACCTCAAAAAGAATGCTCTGGTAAACTGGATCAACCGGACGGATTGAGCGATGCGAATGTCGAGTTTGTTGTAGTCTGTCTCTGAGCTGTTTCGGTTTTCGTCTCTCCTCCAAGTACCTGTAGAATCTTTAGCAGCGCTTCCAACTGGGCTGTTTCGGCGTTACGCATTTCATTACGGAATCCAAGAACATCGGTTTTCCAGTTATTTAATTCGACACGCATTTCGATTAGAATCTCATTTGCTTCTTTTAATTCTTTTTGTGTCTGTTGTAGTTGTCTTTCAAAATTCGTGATTTGTTCCTTGAGTCGCGTATTCTGGCCGATCAAATCCTGATTCTGTTGGCGCATTAAAGATGCCTCATCGGAAAGACTGGCATATTTTCCCGACAATTCTATTGCAGATTCTAACACGGTTGAATTCTGCGTATCAGGTTCCTGGAACCTACTTACGACAGAATCACCCTGTAATAATTTTGTCATGTCTGGATAGTCATTAACTTCTTCGGGATTTTGATTTGTCGAGCAGCCCTGTAAAAGAAATAATGAAATTAATAATATCAGTGAACAGGCGTTTTTTTTATTATTTTGCATTGTTCTTATCTCCATATTGAATCGATTTATTAACATATATTAACGAGTATTGTTTAATCCTTTTTTTATTTGTCCTGATTTTCCATCTCTTGAGTCTGAGCATAATCGCATCTGATAGACATTTCCGTGCCGCACACGCAGATTATGCCTATGACGGCATATTCCGGATTGTTCTGCAGGATACGGACCTGTGGAGCATTTCGAGCCGGATTATTTTGCAGTGGTTTGTTTGACTTGGCTTGTGCCATATCGAGATGGAACCGACCTTCGAGTTTAATTTTATCGCTTTTTAAAACCTGCCCTGTTTTTCTGTCCATTTAACTTTCCAATCCTTATAACTTTTGTTCTTCAGGCATGATAATCAATTCTATTACTGTCGGCGTCGTTCTCAGGCCGAGTTTCCTGAAGATTTTTCATAATTCTTTCATCAACCGATTCGTTCAATTGTTGCTGTTCTTCCTGATTCTCGTCTTCATCCTGTTGTTGTTGCCGGCGACTTCTTTGTTCCCGACGTCTGGTCGGAGAGGAATCGGTGATATTTTGCAAACTTTCAACAGGCTTTATTATATTAGAGTCATAATCTGACATCATTCCATTGCCTCAGCTTAACAGACAAATTAAATAAAGCACTTGCGTGTAATTGACTGACACGCGATTCGGTTATTTCCATTATCTCGGCAATTTGCTTCATAGTCAGGTGTTGTTGATAATAAAGCAGGATGATCTGTCGATGCTTTTGAGGCAATTGTTGAATTCCTTTTGCCAGATTGCTGATAAGTTCTTCCTGCTCAACCTGCTCCTGCGGAGTAGTTGTTTTATCTGATGCCAAGAGTTTTCCAGGCACAGATGAATAATCCTCGAAACCGTCAAGGGATACAAAATGTTGTGCACGGGCGTTTTCTAACAATTCCGAAAGTTCGTCCACAGTTATTCCAAGCTCTTTTGCTAATTCATCATCAGTAGGTGCAGTACCTGTCTTTTCGGCGATTTTTTGACTAAGAAGCTGAGCGTCACGTACCCGTTTGTTTAGGTTTGAGGGTACAAATGACCAGCCTCTGAGTTCATCGAGAATAGCTCCCTTGATTCGAATATAGGCGTATGTTTTAAATTCAGCTCGCTGAGAGGGGTCGAAATCTCGAGCGGCCCGTACAAGCCCGACAGTACCCGCTGAGACCATATCTTCAAATGATAACGGAGGTTTTAAATATGTTATCACCTGCCTGACAATTTTATGAACCATAGGTAAATAACTGGTTATTCGTTCATTGTCAACTTCACCGCTGGCGGACCGTTTCTGGTCGGAATATGCACGCAGTGCAGTGCTGTTCAGATGCTTCTTTTCTTCACAAATATTTTCAGTTGTAACAGACACTACCGGTATCTCCGCTTCTCATTTAATGTTTTACAGCAGATTTGGAACCTTCCCGCTTATTTATCTGATTTAAAACAATTGCATCTATTAATATTGCGTTTATGATTTTTACAGCGATGGAACTTATAATATATACAAGCAATGATCCAATAACCGCCCGCTTGCAGCAAACATATGGTGGAAGACCGCTGAACCACCCTACTACGCTCAAACCGAAAAAGGATATAACTGATATGCTTACTGCAATTGACCGAACATGTAACGGCATATTTACCTCTTAACTCGAAAAATCTATCATTTAGTTAACATAGCCACTTCTTCATGATGTTGCTTGTGTCCTTTTGATTCTACAGGATTAGCGGATATGGTATCTATCGGTTCAATTTCGGTACCGAGAACAATTTCGTCATAGGCTACTACCGGCAACATCGAAACGGTTCGCGACAACATTAATGCAAGCGGTGCGCGTATTCTTGAATCACACAACAAAACCACCTTCTCCTTTCCCATGTCCATCACAGACTTCCATGTTTGTGCGGTTTTTCTGCTTATATCCATTGCTGTCTCGGCGGGTAATGCCAGACTCATTCCGTCCGTTTCCTGTTGTAGCGCTGCGACCATTTGATGTTCGAGTGCCGGTTCAAAAGTTATGGTTAATATTCTACCTGCGTTGTCTTTATACAACTCAGTAATCGTTCTGCTGAGGCGTTTACGAACCATCTCTGTTAAAACCACGGGATTTTTGGTTTTAGAAGCGTGTTCACCCAAAGATTCGAGGATGGCGGTTAATTCACGGATTGGTATTCCATCTTTTATTAGATTTTTAAGAACACGCTGAAGCAATCCGATAGGCACATCTTTGTCCGGCCCGACAACTTCCCCTACAAGTGACGGCTGTGCTTTTCGTAGTCTGTCGACAAGAAGCTGCACATCTTCACGAGTTAATAAATCAGCCGCATGTGTACGTAATGTTTCTGAGAGGTGTGTAATAAAAACCGATTCAGGATCGATTACTGTATATCCATTTAGCTCGGCTTTTTCTTTGTTGGCGGGTGATATCCATAAAGCGGGCAGTCCGTAAACAGGTTCTGTAGTTTCAATACCCTCGATTTTTGTTTGTACTGTTCCGGGATCCATAGCGAGGAACTTCTCAGGTTCCAGTCTGCCGCCTGCAATGGGCAGTTCTGCTATTTTTATCTCGTAAGCAGACGGCTCCAATGTAATATTGTCACGCAATCGAACGAGTGGAATAATGATGCCATGTTGCTGGGCGAATTTTCTCCTTAAAGCACCGATACGATCAAAAATCGTACTTCCCTTGCGAGGGTCAACCATGTTGATTAAACGCACCCCTACTTGTACTGATACTCGATCGACATCCAGTAATTCTTCGATAGGCTGTTTATCAGCCTTCGGTTGCGGACCGGCACTATGTTTTTCCTTGTGGTCTTTTTCGAGCTGAGCTATGTATCTTCCGCAGACAGCGGCTCCCGCACCCAGCAATAAAAACGGAATTTTGGGTAAGCCCGGCACAAAAGCTAAAGCAATAATAATCAAGGATGCTATTTTTAACGGCTGGCTGGATTTGAGGAACTGTCTTGAAAGGTCCTGCCCAACACTGTAGTTGGATGATATTTTGGTCACCAGAAATCCGGAACTTACCGCAATTACTACCGACGGTATCTGACTGACAAGGCCGTCACCGATGGAAAGAATAGAATAAGTTCTTATGGCACCGGCGATATTCATGCCATGCGAATAACCCATAGCTATGCCGCCAACAATGTTAACGGCCGTTATTATCAATCCTGCTTTGGCGTCGCCGCGAATAAATTTGCTGGCTCCATCCATAGCTCCGTAGAACTCACTTTCCTTGACGATTTTTGCTCTGCGTTCATTGGCCTGTGTTTCGGTTATTGTACCTGCGTTAAGGTCTGCATCAATTGCCATCTGTTTGCCTGGCATAGCATCGAGTGTAAAACGAGCAGAAACTTCGCTTATTCTTTCGGCGCCTTTTGTGATTACGATGAACTGAATTATGACAAGTATCAGGAAAATTACGAGACCTACCACGAAACTGCCGCCTGCAACAAAACCGCCGAAGGTTTGAATAATTTTTCCTGCATCACCCTGTAAAAGAATTAACCTGGTTGAAGCAACATTCAGTGATAGGCGAAAGAGAGTTACAAAAAGGAGCAATGAAGGAAAAGTGGATAGTTCCAGGGCTTCTTTTGACGAAAGGGTGACAATGAGAACAGCGATAGCCAGTGATATGCTGCAGGCTAAAAGCATATCAAGGATCTGTGTTGGAAGAGGAATTATCAGAGTCCCGAGAATTGTTACCAGTCCAAAAGCCAGAATAAAATTACTATAAGACGCCAAAGGCGTTATGGAAGTATTCGATTCTTGTAACATCGGCGATTTTAATTGTCTGGAATGTGCCTTCACAATTCTTTCCTAAGTTCATTCCTCGTTGGTTTTATTTGCAAAATCGGCAACTCCGTGAACCTGGTTTATTTTCACGCCGAAACGACCGTTAACTACAACTACACTGCCTGTGGCAAACTTGGTATCGCTTAAATATAAATCTATGGGTTCATTAATGGACTTGCTTAGTTTTAATACCGATCCCGGCCCAAGGTGTAAAAGCCTCCGAACTGTTATCTCAGTCTGGCCGATGACAACTGTTATTGGTATATTCATATCCAGTAGGATATCAACGCTCCCACCGGAACCTGAGACATCATTTTCAGCGGTTTCGGAGAACTCAACCGATTGAGCTTGTTTTTTCGAGTCATCCTGTACTTCTGCGGCCTCTTCCTGAACTGCTTGAGCTGCTTTTGCCATGTTATTTCCTTTTATTTCAATAAAACCGTATATTGAATTTTTTGTTATAGGCTCTGTTTCAGAATGCTGTTTCCGAAATTGTAATAGCATACATGCCGGCCGATTGCGCAGGCCAGCCGTAACAGACTTTTCGTCCTTCCACTATCAATTCTATAGGTTCATCAATTTTCTTATCCAGCAACACTATATCGTTGACCTGTAAATCCATCATCTCTTCGAAGCTAAGTTCGACACAAGCCAACTGAACTGTAACATTGACTGATGTTTTCTCTAAGTGTCCAAAAATCATTTTTGAAATATCTTCGGGAGTAGGCTCACTTTTGGTTTCGGTTTTTTTTCCAAGAGCAGGTTCCAGTTTGCCGCATGGAATCAAAAAATAAGCTGTTGTGTTGTTCTCGGTGCCGGATTTTTTTATGTTAAGTGAAATCCGGCATAATTCTTCTGTGTCCTGCAGTTTAAGTGGACATTGCCCGGATTCTATGTTCCGTGCCGGTTGAAGGTCACAGCTCTTGTAAAGATACGAAAACGACTTAATTAGTGTGGAAGCCAGGTCTAAAAGAAGCGATTTTTCTAATTGTGAAAATTTCCGATCTGAATTTTCCTCGGTATCGTTATCACCAAGCAATTGTTTAACCCATAAAACCGCTGTTTCCTCGGGAAAAGCGAGCAGTCCAAATTGATGCTCCTGATTCATACCGAACGGCAAATAAAAATCTTTGCCTTTGTCATCGGCTGATTTGTTAAGAAATTCATCAGCGAAACACTGAGAAGTCGAATCGATTGTCACTTCAAACTGGCTACGACAATAATCGCTGAATTTTTCAGCTATCACCACTGCCAGTTGTTCGGTAAATTCGGAGAGTATCTTAAGTTTTGTGTCGCTAAAGCAATGAGGCACAGACCAATTGTGCTCTTGTGCTTCAATCTGTGAGCTGTCTTCTGTAGGTGCCGACCCGACGGCAGCGAGAAGCTGTTGAATCTTTGCACGGGTTAAGTTGTTTTTAATGCTGCTGCTCATTGTACAGGGAATTTCTGAATCAAAACGTCCTTTATTTGCGGTTTGGAATCGGGAAATAGTATTTCGTTCAGTGAATCTCGTATATGTGATTTTATGCTCATCAGGTTCTTATCACCTCTGATATCATCAAGACCGAGTCCTGAAAGATATATGGTCAACCAGTTTATGATGATTGGTTTTTTCTCGTCGAGATATTCACTGCCTTTACTTTTATCCAGGCTGGAATTCATCTCGAATGTTAAAGAAGCACTTACGTAACGTGTGACACTTGGCTCATTCAGATTTGCAATAACAGGCTCTAAATCATAATACCAGACGCCTTCTGAGCTGTCATCGGAGCTATTACCTTCATTGATGGCATTTGCTATGTCCGATTTATCCGTTTCCGAATTCGATTCGGGCTGTTGGTCGGAACCGCCTAATACTCGGCCGAGAACAAAACCGACCCCGGTACAAAGGCCCACTACAATGATTATCATTACTATCGGAAGTAACCGACCAACCAGAGACTTCTTTTCGCTTTTTTCCGCCTTTGGTTCTTCTTTCTGCTCTTCTTGTTTTTTATCTTCTTTATCTGCCATATATATGCCTCATTATTTTCATAACAATTCTGTTATGCCGGTTGCAGGCAGCCTTCATCTCGATATCGATGTATTCTGTCTCGTAACGTTCTGTCACTGATTCCAAGAACTTTTGCGGCCTTGGTCTGGTTGCCCCCTGTCTGGCGTAATGTCTCAATAATCGCTCGTCGTTCAATTTGTTCGAGAGGTAATCCACCCAATCCTGTGGCATTTTGTTCATAGCATGTGCCATATTGTGAACTTTCTTTAAATGCATCATGATCTAATTGCGGCAGAGGTTGTAATTCATCGAATAGCCATGAAACATCAGCCAATGACAGGACAGGCCCGACCCCCAGCATTAGTGATGTCCGTACGACATTTCTAAGTTGACGTACATTGCCGGGCCAATGATATTTTGCAAAAATGTCCATCATTGCCGGATCAAGCTCAGTAATATGACGATGCACTTCCCTGGAGTACATGTTGACGAAATACCAAACGAGATCGGACAAATCATCCGTACGTTCTCTCAGGGGGCACAGAGTTAATCTAACCGCGCTTAGTCGATAATAAAGATCCTGGCGGAATTGCCCCCGTCGGACTTCCTGCAGCAGGTCTTTATTTGTAGTGCTTATTATTCGAACATTAACCTTGACACTTTCATTTCCACCAACGCGTTCAAAATCCTGCTGCTCAAGCACTCGCAATAGCTTGGCCTGAAACCTTATCGGTGTTTCGGTAATTTCATCCAGGAGCAAAGTCCCGCTATGAGCCATTTCGAATTTTCCTTTTCGCTGGGCATAAGCGCCGGTAAAGGCGCCTTTCTCATGGCCGAACAATTCGCTTTCGAGAAGTGAGTCACTCAGAGCCGCACAGTTGATTCTAATATATGCGCCATCGGATCTTCTGCTTTTATGGTGGATCAGATAAGCAATCAATTCTTTTCCGGTGCCGCTTTCGCCGCTGACCAGAACCGGAGCCGAAGTTGGGGCAATTTTTTTTGCCAAATTAATGGTTTGATTCAACTTTACACTTTTGCCGACAATCTGGTATAGGCATCGTGTTCCATCGTGAGCCGACATTATCGATGAATAACTATGATTTGGAAGGAAGGTATCCAGCAGATATTCCACTTTTTTCTGATCGAGAGGCTTGATTAAGAAATCACTGCAACCGTGACGAATCGCCCAGACCACCCTTTCGATAATCTGCTGCCGATTCTGTGAATTTTGCTGTTCTACTTGTGACATCATAATCACGGGTAATTCCGGGCATTCAGACCTTATTGTTATAATCAATTCATAAAAATCCTGACTCTTATTCGCCTTGTCTGTTTCTCTGCATATCGTGTCACTGGTAAAAATAAGGTCACAACTGCCCTTGTTAACGAAATCTATTACGCTTTCCCTGTTGTCTACGATGTGCCCTCGAATTCCTTTTCGGGCCATAATCGCAAGCATAATCCGGGCAGCATCGGGGTCACGATCGGCGATTAATACGTTCGCCACGTTTTCTTTATTTAATTTAGTTGTTTTCTCTTGTTGCATAATCAAATTTCTCTAATAAATGGTTCTACTTTTTCCTGATATTTTACTGTTTATTCTCAGCTATTATTTTTTGAGGTTGTTCTGTCTGGTACCAGGTTATAAATTGACTTTGGATTCGTGCCATGTTCGCCCATGGCGAGTTAGGATATTCCATAATTAATTGACTGTATATTTTCACTGCCTCAGCCATTTCATCATTCCTCAGACAGTTGCCTTTTTGAAATAAAAGCCAGGCTCTATCGCCGGGGGAGCCCGGATCATTCGGATCTGTGCGTATGAGAGCTTCTTGATAAAATAAAGCTGCTTCTTTCAGATTTCCGTTGATGAATAAAATCTCCCCCGTTTCAAACGGATTATTTATTTTTTCAGGATTTTGAATCAGACCTTTCAGTGTTTTTAAGGTTGTATCGGTAATCGATGCATGTGACGGGTTTGATTCAATTTTTTTGTTGTTTTCTTCAGGCGCACTCATCTTTATAGACACTTTATCAGGCTCAATTATTGATATCTTCTCCGGGGCAACGATATTTTCGGGTGGTTGTTGTGATGCAATTTTAACAGAACGAACTTGCTCGATCAGACGGTTTAGCTCATTACTGAATTTACGGTCCTTTTCATCTTTGGCAGGAGTAATATCAGACTTCCACAATTGAAACTTAAGCTGTTTGTTTGTATCATTTGAGACGGTCAAACTATCCTGAGGCAGCCTGTATTCGACCATTTCATCAGATCCTGCAAAAACAGTCCCCTTAATAAAAGGTAAAAGATCAAAAGGCAACATCATAAGACAATAGATACAAAACAAGTATTTCAAACCATAATTGAAGAAACCTGAACGAAACACGTTTTTTTTGGTTATGTTTATCATTATTATTGCCATTGGCCCGAAAGGGCTAACACTGCCTTGTTATAGTCTTTCTGCTGATTGTACGCCTCTGCCAGTATTTTCAGCGTTCTCTGTTTTGTCTGGTCGGAGATTTCCATATCTAAAAGTTGCGAGCAGACGGAAATAGATTGAGCGCTTTGTTCGAGTCTCAAGCAGACATTAGCCAGTTCAAGGGCCGCACTTTGTGCCAAAGGCCCCGGCTCGGCCGTACGAAGTACTTCACTAAAGTTATTGCGGGCAAATTCCAGGTTACCGTTTGCAAGGTAACATTTCGCAAGTTCGGAAGTTATTTTTATGCGTAAGCGATTATCAGTCACAAATTCAGCTCGATTATGAAGAATATCTATAGCCGTATCAACAAGTCCCAGCATTCGATAAATTTCACTTTTTAGAAGCAACATATCAATGGATTGTTGCTCGGACAAAGCAACTAAACGAGTATTTTCCAGAGCATCGAGAGCCTCGATAAAGTTTTCCTGCTCTATATGTCCCTGAACCAAAGCTTTTACTGCTTCTACATACTGCTCTCTTGAATTCTGTTCTGTTATGGCATATTGAAAGGCGTCTGAGGCTTGTTTGTATTTTCCCAACGCCAGGTTCGTCTTACCCATAAGAAAATAAGCGGTATAAAGGTCGTTACCGTGATCACCTTTGGCCATCTCTATGTATCGATTTAACCACACTGCAGCTTCTTCGTAAGCTTTAATCTGGTAGAAGCATTTTGCGGCACCAAAAGCTGAAGCGATTTTCGAATCGTGGGACAATCCGAAATTATAAACCCTGCAATAAAATTGTGCCGCTTCGGCGTAAAGTCCCGCCAGCTTTGTAACATCTGCCAGGCTTAAATAGCCCTGGATATAAATCTCGGTATCTGGATATTGTTCGATAAGCTGCTTTAAATCGTCCCGGGCGCTTCGATAATCGCGTAAATCGGATTTTATTCTACTCGAATGTAACAGGGCATACGGTGCCAGGGATGTTTGTGAAAAACGATTAGCGACCAGCTTGTATTCCGCGATTGATTCTGCCGCCATACCTGTTTTTGATTGCAGCAGACCCATTGCAAAATGCGCGTTCCCCAGTCGGTTATCGCTGTTAAATGTAAGAACAAATTTCCGCCAAAGAGAAATAGCATGTTGACCGAGGAAATCTATATGTTCGCGCACGGAAGTATAATCTGCAGGATAGTATATAGTAACATGCTGTTTGCCGAAACTTTCATCCAAATGTGCCAGTAGCCCGGTGCTTCCTGCCGCAATCAATAAAATTTGTTGCGAGTTTGCAGTCGGCAGGTATAGGGTAGCCGGACTGAGTCGAATCATATCTGATTGGAGATTCGATCCCGCTTTTTCTTCAAATGACCAGCGAATATCAATCTCCGCACTGGCGGCATATTTTGCCAAAAACTCTTCAACCGGTGCTCCATAGCATGTAACAGACCATCGAGGTACGAGGCTTTGCCCCTCAAATCTGACGATTTTGGGATTAAGCAGCCCCTTATTTAAATATTCTGAACCTGAACACAAAAAGCTGCGTAATTGTGATTCACTAAGATTATCGAAAGGTTCCAGTGATATTTTTGGGTCGCTCCACAAATATGCTGGAACATCGCTGTCCGCATTGCTTCGAGAAAGTACATAACGCGTCAGACATTCTGCAACAAGAAAATGGCAGTCACATTCGAATGATAAGGCCCAATCATCGTCGAAATCCACCGCCTTTATTAAAGCCAGAGCTTTATAAGCTCTGGTTCTTGCCTTTAAGTATCGTTTTCTTTGTATTTCGAGCAGACTGAGACGATAATTGGCGATTATTCTGACAATAGGTGAAGTGCTTTCGGATATTAGAACGAATAATTGACTTGCCTGCTCATAGTCTTTGGTATTTATCAAACACAAAGCCATTTGTAGTTGGAGAAAATCTCTCAACTTTTCTTCACTGATGGGTAAAGCCGTGTAAAGCTGGTTATATACCCCATAAGCTTTGTCATAGCTTTTTTGTTCGTAGAAGTCTCGGGCAACCTTCAGGGAAAGAGGTTGTGCTGATGAAAGCAAGGGCTTTGTTCCTTCGGTTTGCTCCTCTGCGATGTTTCTGGAATCGATTACAGCAGGCGTCGAATTAAAATCCTGTTGTATGGCGTCCGGTTGGCCGGCTGATGTTACCGTTGGGCCATTAATGGGCCCTGTTTTTAGCCCTAATAACACGTATAACAACATTGTGGTAATTGCTATAATTCCAATAGCAAGAACCTTCTGAAGTACTGAAAAATGTTTTTGCCGAGATGGTTTTACCGTAGATTTAACATTACGAGCGATCTTTTTAGCATCGGCGGCCTGTGATTCTGCCAGGAGTTTGTAAAAATCTTCATCTCCGGTAAAAACATCATGTTCCGAGAGGTCCTTTTTGTTTTTATTGGCTGATGATTTTGTATTTTTGGGAGTGCGTTTTTTGGCAACTTTCTTTGTAGATGATTTGCGGTCCGATTGCACCTTGGAAGGTTTCGCTTCGCGATTTTCTTTTGATTTTTTCTTTGCCATAGTCACCAGTTTCGCCCTCTAAATGAATCCGATACAACGGACACCATAAACAACTTGAGGGCGTTTAGGGTTTCCAGAAGCCAATGCATTCATAGACTTCGGAATGCCTTTAACAAGTTCTTCGTATTAAAGACAGCAATAACTGTGCCAGCTTGAATTAAAGTGTGGAAGGTATGTTTTTATATGGATTTAAGTGTGAAAAATCAGCCTGTCGTTTTGTTCTTTTTTTGTGGCTTAACGAACGAATGTCAGGATTCTATACGAGCCGACAGATTTTCTGACATGTGTAGCAGGTTAAAACTTAGACAAGCTTTTTTCTTGTTATGTGAATAAGGATTCGACTTTATTTTCATCTTGTTTTGTTTGACTTGTTGATGTTTTTGAATCCTTTTCGATGTTATATTGTTTAACTTTGGCATAAAGAGTCGCTCTGGTTATGCCAAGCAAGGTTGCTGCACGTGTCTTTTGCCAACCTGTTTCGTGCAATGCTCTGGAGATCAGCTTACATTCGGCCTTTGCCAGCGAAAAATCTGTGATAGGATTGGTTTTGGAGCAATCCGGTACATCGTGAATTTCCGATGGTTCGAATATTATACCACTCAGGCCAATTTTATCTGTTGTTTCAAGAAGGATTGCTCTGTCTATTACATTGCGAAGCTCACGAATATTGCCAGGCCAGTCATATTTCTCCAGGGCCTCAACCGCTAATTTGGTAAATGATTTTATCTGGTCCCGCTTTTCCGGAAAAATAGTAGAAGTCTTAAGAAAATACTCTGCCAGTATAGAAATGTCATCTTTTCGTTCGGGTGACCTAAGAGGGGCCAATATTATAGGACTTATATTGAGACGATAGTAGAGGTCGCGTCGAAAACGGTTATTCTGGACTTCCTGCTTAAGATTACGATTGCTTGCAGCCATTATCGTAGCGTTGCACTTAATATTCTTTGTACCACCTACCTTTCGGAATTTTTTCTCTTCGAGAACACGGAGCAGTTTTGCCTGCAGGTTCATTGGCATTTCACTTATTTCATCAAGCAATAAAGCACCTGAATCGGCAAGTTCCAGCAGTCCGGTTTTTTCTCTATCGGCACCTGTGAATGAACCTTTGACATGTCCGAAGAGTTCGCTTTCCAGCAGATTTGCTGTTAGAGCCGCGCAATTAACGGCTACATACTGTTCGTTTGGATGTCTGAGTGTATGTACCGCCCTTGCAACAAGCTCTTTGCCGGTACCTGTTTCTCCGAGTATTAAGATTGGATCGCAGCGGCTGGAAGCTATGAGTTTAATCATTTTAAGTGTATTTATTATCGAACGGCTTTTACCGGCAATCGAGACGGTGGCTGCGAGTTCGTTGGCATAAAAATGATTTTCTTTTTCATTCAAACCTTTTCGATCACATATACCTTCTACAGTTTTACTTTCTATTTTTTTGATGATTCGTTGTAGTCGCTCGTAATCCTCCATACCTTGTATATAGTCGTAAATTCCCAGTTGAGTGAATTCCGCGTAGAATTCCTTCTCGCAACAATTACTATCGCCGACCAATACAACCGGTATATCTATAGATTTTTTATCGGTCGTATCGATAAATTCACGTATGTTACTGATACTAAATCGATGATCAAAAAGAATGAGATTCGGATTGACCGTTTGAATAATTTCGAGGGCGTCGAGAGGATCGTCGGCCCCAAATACTTCACGGCTGCATTTTTGTGCCAATTTCTGGACCTCGGGGTCCCTGCTTACCGTGACGATCCTATTTAAACTCTTCGATTCAGAAACTGTATGCATAAGCTGTATATGCTGCTCTTATAATTTTATAAGTATTGGACCTCTGTAAAGCCATAAATCGACAGGCGGACAGTCACAACTTTAATTATTTTTATGGGACCGGCCAATAATGTCACTGTTTCTTTGAAGTACAAAAAGTAGTTGTCACTGACCGATATTTTTATGGGACATTGTTTTGATTTTAATATAAGTAAAAAAATTTCACGAGTATAGAAAGAAAAAAATATAGATACAAACAAACGTTTCTTATGGGACGTCTTTAATGTTGATTGATAACGTTTTGTTTAATAAAAATAGTTGTTGTTGAAATTATTCTAAGGTGACTTTGCGGGTTAAAGTATGTTACTTATAGGTATTAATGGCTTTTTCTGAAAGAGTTTAATCCCTCAGTATTAATCAATCCTGAATTATAGGGCTATATTTTTAACGGCAATCGGTTATCAGGAATCAATCGCTAATCGGGCCGGACCGATTGTTACTACGGCGAAATCCTTGAATGGGTTTTTTCGAAGAAATTTGAGAACCGTATCAACACTGGTTGCTTCAATACTGTTCTTTATTTCATCCAGGCTTCGGATTCTACCCAGGATATAATAGTCACTGCTAATAGAACCGGCGCGGCTGCTGGAGGATTCGCTGTGTAAAATAAGCGAACTTTTCAAACCAACTTTGGCTCTGGCAATTTCTTCTTCGCTAATACCATCGGCGAGTCGATTAAATTCGCTTACTATTACATCCAGCGTTTCCTGTGCCTTATCCGGTATTGTTCCGGCATAGCACATTATACCGGCGGCATTTTTCAGGCTGTGGTAACGTGCCCCGATAGCGTAGCACAAACCCCTTTTTTCTCTTACCTCTGTAAATAATCTGGCGCTCATACCGCCCGAGAGTATTGATACCGCCACTCTGGCATTGTAATAATCATCATCAGTCGGCTTGACGGTCTGAGTCATCAGACCTATATGTACCTGAGCACCATTGTTATCAATGTGGAGATATCGGCCGGATTTGTCATGGATAGAAATTTCATTTTCACAAGACTTTGTTTCAATGTTCGGGAACAAATCGTCTATTTGTTGACAAAGACGATCAAAGTCGTATTTGCCGGCTACTGAGAATATGGTATTCGATAGATTAAAATTATTTTTAATAATCTTTTTTGTGTTTTCAGCAGTTAAAGACTCTAATTCCTGTACCTCTCCAACGGTGCTGCGACCCAGTGGACTCGGATAAAATTGTTCTCTCAATTTGAGCATTACCTTCTGACGGGGATCGTCATCCAGAGACTTAACGCCGTCGATTGCCAGTTGTTTTGCTAATTCAAACTGATCATCTTTTAAGCTGGGCTTATTAATGATATCCGAATACAAATCCAGTGCCTGTGCCAGGTTGCCTGCCTCAAGGACGGCTCCGATGGTTAGGTGTGAGCTTCCTACCGAGTCGATTCTTTGCAGCCCAAGGCCGTCGAGCGCATCACCAAGCTGCCTGCTGTCTTTGTTACCGGCACCTCTGAAAATCCAGTCGGCAATAACATTTCCAGCCCCGCAACATCCCTCCGGCATTAAAGATGCTCCGGCAGGAAGCATATATTCATAGGCGACCGATGCGACTGCTTCCATAGGCTCACCAAGAAGTACCATCCCGTTTTTGAGAATATGCTTATCAAATATTTCCGCCATTAATTATCCTCAATAATTTATGAAGCAACCTGATTCTGTAATAAAAAAATGCATCGAAACTCTGGATGATTCTAACAATAAAAATATTTGCTTTCAATAAAGAAATAGTCTTGAATTATTGAGAGATTTTTCCATTAAATGGATAATGATAACATTCGTATGATAAAAATAGAATTGACGTTAGAAGTTAGGTAGTGTACATAATGAATAATTATTTCTTTGATTAACGGGTAAATATCTGATGGAAAGGATTAAAATGATAAGAAACGCTTTTAAGATGAAACTATCAAGCGGTGATGTAGCTGAATATAGGAAAAGGCATGACCAAATTTGGCCGGAGTTGGTTGAAACGCTCAGAAAAGCCGGCATAAGCGATTATTCTATCTATTATGATGAAGAAACTCAGATACTTTTCGCATTCCAGAAGCTTTCTGATGATAATACCGCCGATGACCTTCCGAAAAATCCGGTTGTACGCAAATGGTGGGATTACATGAATGATGGTATTATGGAATACAATGAAAAAGATGAGCCTGTTTCTATCCCGTTACAGGAAGTATTTCACATGGATTAATCAAAATGAACTTTTCATGCTTTTGAATTGCTACCCAATATAAAAGACCCGACCTGTAGCGCACAAAAAAACCGCCGAGTTAAAAAGCCCGGCGGTTTATAGATAAGAGCAACATGATAGCCGCTATTCAATTTCCCGTGAAATGCCGTATGGGCCGTGGACCACGCATGAGGATTTGCCACCTATCTGACGGAACTGGACAATCATTTTTTCTTCCACCTTTCTGCCGTTCTGCAATTGTAACACGGTCGGCACGGCCGCGATCGGACCGAGCTTTGAGTGCCCAGTCTTGAAGATATTACCGATCTTGATAATTTCTGCGATGCGCTCTTCCTTGTCTGGCTTGAAAACGATTTTGCGTAGAAACTCATCATTCCAGTTCCGACACAAGGGAGATATGTTCTTTAACTGGTCCAGGTCCTGGTTGATAACTGCCTGATACAATGTACGCACGGCTTTTTCGGCCGCCTCTTGTTGTGTCATACTCTCGGCTGAGATACCGTACAGTGGATTACTCAATATACCAATATTCTCATCCGGAATTGTTAGAGGCTTTTCAATGTATGTCGGACTACCCGGGATATAGACCTCAAAAACACTATCAGGCAGTTTCTCATAGTAGATGATCTTGAAGGTCTGGAAGCTGGGCGGGCCGCTGCGATCCAAATTCTGCCATTGCCTCATAGAAACTGGTAGCTTGCTGGCTATATCGAACTCAATAATCCAGGATTGCGCTCCATGAACATCTATCATACTGCACATCAGCATTATACGTTCTCTTCCAGTGGCTGGATCTTTACCTCGCACTATATCGGCGTTATCGGCCTGGCTGAGCATTTCCAACAATTCGGGGCCAAGCCACTGAGCCATGCCGACGGTTAGGGCGTGTTCAAAATAGACTGTATTTTGGCTAGGTTCATATTGGTAAGTGGATCCGTTCTTAGACCACGTGATTGCACCATGGCTTCCTTTAACAACCACATCGGTAGATTGAGTGCCGGCTTCATTGGCTCGCATCCATATCTCCGCTGTGCCGCCCGGGAAAGCTCCGACTATATGAACAGCCTTCAAGTCCTTGAGAGCCTCAATAGTCTCGGAGATGGCCCAGGCGGGCGTGTTGAGTCTGCCGAACGTAAAGAAGGCCAGCACAACAGCAACTACGGCAATCGTTGCGGTTAATTTTCTTACATTATTTTTCATAATTATTCTCCATATCTTCGGCTGGATATCAGCCGAATTGTTCTTTTTTAATTTCTCTTGTGCCTGTAACGCATCATTGATAATTCTATGGTCCAGCTCGTTAGTTGTTTTTGTCTTTGTTCTCTTACAGGCACAAATGTTTTTGATTATTATTTCGATATTCCTGTTATATTTCATTTTTCCACCTGACCATTCAATATTGACCGCAGTTTGTCCAATCCATACCGGTACCGACTCTGGATTGTGTTGATTGAAACACCCTGAAATTTAGCTATTGTTTTGAATCTCATCCCACTCTGCAGATGCAGGATGATAACTTCTTTTTGCTCAAAAGGAAGCTGGGCAACAGCCTGTTCGATTTGCCGGCTTAACTCGGCTGATATTGCCAGTCGATCAGGGCCTTGAAATCCCGAACCAACAGGTTCTGAATTATTTAGTTGAGCAATCTGTTGATTTTCAAACCGTTTTATGTTCCGAATACGATTTGCGACACAGCTCGATAAGTAACTTTTTAAGCTTGTTCGCAATTGCAGTTTTTCTGCATATTCGGCAAATGAGACAAAAACATCGTGGAGCACGTCCTCGGCAACAGACCTGTCTCTTGAAAGAGAAATAGCCAGCGCCAGTAAGTCGTCTTTGTATTTCTCATAGATTCGCCGCAAGGCATCGGTACTACCCAGTTTAAATTTCCAAATCAGTAACTTATCTTCCAGCATATCAGGGTCGCCCAATCAGCTTCGAAACTAACGATCGTCAATGCTATGACAATTTCTTCGGTTAATTTAGTCTAAATAAATTTTATTTTTTTGCCAGATTATATTTTCTCAAAGCTAAGGTGAGGATTTTCAATCAGGGCATAAAAAAGCCGTTGAGATAGAAACTCAACGGCGGTATTTCTATATAAATATGTGATTCAGATGTTCAGTCAACAACTCCTTTTTCCTTGGAGCCAATTATAAAACAGATATTCTTGCCTTCCATCTCGTAGAACTTGATCATAGCATTTTGGATTTCGTTCTGTCCGGTCTGCCCACGAACCTCCATCGGGACATACCAAAGTTGTCCTTCCTGGTAAGGCTCACCCAAAATAGCAACCTCTTTGACCCATTGGCCGTTCTCTTTCATTTTTCTGACTTGCTCCCAGATTTGGTCGGGCCAGAGTCTAAAAAACAAATCCAGTTTGCAAAGTGCAGTCCGGTCTATTTCTACAAGAGCCCGGCCGGTCTGTTTGGCGATTTCCAGACATGCCTGTTCTTGTGTCATGCTATCGGCAACAAGGCCGGAATCCGGATCCACCATACAATCAACTTCGGATTCAACAACTACAGCATCAGGGGGCATTTCGAAGATACCCTCAGGAGGCTGTTCATTGTAGCGAATCTCTTCAAGATTCTTAACCGCAAGAGTCATTTTCATCATTTCTGTGGGATTATCATCTCTGAGGGTTGTAAAACTTGTAGGTAATTTTGTCTTAGGATCGACAAGAAACATTTGATCTCGATTGGTGGTTTCAATGTGAACTACAATGTGCTCCTTGCCGGTTTCTGGATTCTTTTCGGTATGGATCTCAACTGAGTCGGTTTTTTGGGCCTGCCTGACAGCATCTTCAAAGAAACTGCCGAACTTGATGAACCAGTTTTTATCCCTTTCATCTCTACGGGCGAAGTGAACAGCTTTTGATCTTTGATTTAAACCGAAAACTCCTTCCGGACTGCATATCTTGCACATGTTGTGGCCGGTTCTTCCGAGCCATACATGTGTGGGTCTGTCCGGATCGCCGTCATATTTCATCCAGCATTCAAATTTCCCCTGTTTATAGAACTCCCCCGCCATATAAACATTCTCGATCTTTCTGATGGCATCTACAGTCTGTTCGACTGCATAAGCAGGTGTAACCGATTTATCCAGAACGGATATTGACAGTAATGCGGCAAGAATTATTACAGCCGCAGCAGCTAATTTTGTTATTCTGTTTTTCATAATCATTCTCCATCTTGAGACCGCCTCTCGATGCAGAGTTGGCGTTGAATTGCTTAGTGCTTCTACCGCCCTTTCCCGACGGACTGTCATACCAGTATCAAGATTTCGGCCAAGCTGCATGAGTAAGCGGTTTTCGTTTTCAAGTGACTGCAAATGTTTTTTACACCGAGAACACTGGCTGATATGCTCATTGAGAGTGTCGGTTTGTTCTTTACCCAAGAGGCCAAGAATGTAATCGGGAATCTGGTTCTGTATTTTTTGACAACGATTATTCATTCGTATCTCCTTGACCGGCCAGTATTCGGTGTAATTCTTTTATCGCCTCCCGCAGTTTCGAGTAAACAGCAGATGTGGAAATATCAAGACTTTCCGCGACCTTTTGGACGCTCTGACCATCGAAGTAGTACATCACCAGAGGCAACCTTATTTCCATTGATAGTTTTTCAATTGCCAACTGCAGGTTATCATTTTGTTCAGTCCTCTTATCCGGTTGCTTCGCTTTTTCTTCTGCGATTTCCCTGCTGCGTTGTTTTCTGCGAACAATGTTTATACATAAGTTTCTGGCTATCCGGGTAATCCACGGCCCGAAATGGGAACTGTTTCGCAACTTCGATATTTCCATGAATCCTTTTAGTATAACTTCCTGGGCGGCGTCTTCGGCATCTTCGATATTTCCAACAACACCGAGACAAACAATGAAAATCTGCTTGTAATATTTTTTCACGAGCAGAGCGTACGCACTTTTATCTGCGTTACGAGAATCAGCAACCAGTTTTTCATCAGAATGCTCTTTCAATAGAAGCTCCTAAATCCGACACCAATATAAAGACAAAAATCGACAAGCAAATTTACAAAATAATTCCATTATTTGCAATTTATTAGACTTTTGACAGGTGAGGATTAAAAAAAGCCGAGCTTTTAAGGCTCGGCTACCAGTTTGAAGCAGGTGAGATGATATTGATTTGCAGGTTAATCCGCGCTGGGTACATACTCTTCTACCGGAATCAGGCTATCGGCAAGACTATGCAGCTCCTGTTCGCTGATTGGTCCATTTATAGCAAGGGCAAGAAAAGTCTCGGTAGGCGAAAGGAGTATATAACCGACACGATTGGCCTGAGGATCGAAACCTGAACTCCTGAGAGCGAACTCAGTCCACCACATCTCGGTATTCTTATCGTCTTGGTGCAGTACTTTAACCCCGTTATCCGACTCATAAGTCCAGGGTACCTGGTTTCCTTGTTCCTTAACCTTATTGAAAAGAACGGAAAAATATCGGGTAAAAGACTCTCCCTGGGTCAGTGCTATGTCACGGCCGTCTTTTGAACGGTAAGTAGTACAGAAAAAGCGGGCTGTCGGATTCGTCGAATCAGGTAAATCATAGATCACTCGTTGGTTCGTCCATGAAGGATCTTTAGAGAAGATATAGACAGGACCAGTGGCATTCTGTGCCATGTGCTGCACATTTACAATATTTGCCCCTTTAATTGTATCAACATTGTCGCTGGCCTGTTCCATGAGGCTTGAGTTAAGCTCGGTCAAATTCCACGAAAATTCGGGGCTGTCCACTGTCTCGGTGACCAGACGTTGGTGCACACGAGTAGTTGAACCTTTTACGATGCATTCGATCCCATCGATGATGTCCGTATTAGTGCGAACCCTGAACAAAAAGTAGGTATCGGCATTTCCCCATGCATCAGTGAAACCCATCTTGTAAACACGGGCCGATTTTCCATCTTCGAGCGTCTCTGTTGTGACATCAAGGATTGGTGGATAGTGTTCTCTGGGTACGGAACTTTTGATACCGGCTGCAATTCCCATGAAGTCTGCCGGATTGCCGGGCACATGGAATTCATCGGTCACGGCCTTTTGCTCAATCTTAAGTATGCCGCCCGGTCCTTTGTTGGCCAGATAAACGCATTCGCCGTCATAGGCATTAGCGAATAGCACCTGGTCATCTGTTTTTAATACGCGTGCAAACCGCCCGGTGGCCGTATCATACCAGGAAAGGTCTGATATGACTATTGTGTTATCTGTGTGTTTAGCAATCTCGAGTTTTTGTTCCTGGAGCCGGCCATCCGCTCTAAGTGAATATATTGGCAACCATTGATAAGACAACCAGCTCTTAATAAAGGCTATGTTCTTGTCCTGCGTGGCATCTGCTTCCAGATCATTAAGAAGATCACTTGCGTCGCGTTCCAGTTTCGGATAGAGGATGATCTGGTTTACGATATGAACAATTCCATCCGGACCATAAAAAAGTGTTCTTTCGGCGGCGGCGGCACGTGAGAGGAACGTAAACGATGTTATTTGCTGGGCCGAATCCGGGTTGGAATAAAACCAGCCAAGAAAGGCTACGAGAATCAGCACGGCGGCTGCCGCAGATATTTTTGTTATTCTCGAATTCATAATATATCTCCAAATCTTTATAGTTCGTGGTTCTTGCCGAGTTTGCCTTTTAAAGGAGGCGAGGAGATCTTTTTCGAGATTGTCTCGATGAGTATAGTCCGGCTGATCGTCGAACTCAATCCCACGGATAAAATTCTCAAATTCATTTTCATCGGTTTTCATTTTATTTTATCTCCTGCTGATAGGCATCGTATTCGACACCTAACTTCTTTCGCAGTTTGGATAGTGCTCTTGCCAACTGACTCCTGATAGTACCGGGACTGCTGTCGAGCACCTCGGCAATTTCTGTTAATTTTAGATTTTCAAAGAAACGTAATGTGATGACAGTTTGATACCTGGGTCTTAATGTTAACATCGTTTGCTTTAGTATCGCTAATTTAATTGCACTATCTTCAAAGGTGTTTCCTTTCATGTTTGACTGCTCCTGAAATATTTTCAGTGCCGCTTTTTGTCTCGCAGATTTTCTCAGGTGCTCGTTAACAAGGTTGGTCGCAATTTTATATAGCCAATTTCGAAACTGTTTTTCATTGCCTTTGAAACTTTCAAATTTTTCAACGACCCTGAGAAAAACCTGCGAGCTAATATCTTCAGCCAAATGCCTGTCAAAGAGCCTGTGGACACAGTATTTGAAGATGGCGTCATAGTGCCTGCGATACAGCAGAGCGAACGCGTTATAACTCGTTTGTGCCTGGACAATCAAATCGTTGTCTCCATGCCTTTTACCGGTACTATTCACTATAGTAAAGCTCCCGATTTTACAGATATCAAATATCATCGTAATTATAAATGCGCACAGGGCCAAAACGTGGCAAAAAATATAAAAAAATCAGAATGCAAAAGTTGATACGACCTATTAAAATGCAGAAAATGAGGAATTCGCTATGAATAAACTATACGGCTTGATATTCGATGTTGATGGTGTAATCGCCGATACCGAAGCGGTTAATCGCAGGGTTTCGATTCAGGTATTCGAAGATTTGTTTGGAATCGAAGGTGTTAAGCCGGTAGATTTCACTGCGGGCCTGGGACGCGGTGCGGAAGAATACATCAAGGCCGCAGCAAGAGTACACAATCTGAATCTCTCTGATGAGCAGTTACAAAGAGCAGTCGGATTGCGTCAGGATATGTTTCTTGATATCTTGAAAACAGAACCACTGCCTGCTTATCCCGGTGTTCTTGAACTTATCGAGGCGGCTTTGGCAAGTGATGATTTCGGTGTGGCTATTGCAACCTCGGGGACACTGGAGAAATCACGGGCCGCTTTGGAAGCAGCGAAGATTCCATTTCAGAAGATGGTTTATATAAACGGCAATGATGTGACCATGAAAAAGCCTAATCCGGAACTTTTTCTGCTGGCGGCCCGGAGAATGGGTATTGAACCTGCAAGATGTGTCGTGATAGAGGATGCACCAAACGGTGTCGAAGCTGCTAAGGCCGCCGGCGCCAAATGTATCGCCGTAACAAACACAACTTACGCCGATAAACTTAAACAAGCTGATTTAATCTGTGATAGTCTTGAAGAAATTAATCTTGAAAAGGTGAGAAAACTTATTCAAACTTAATAGTTGTTCAGGATTTGTTACCGGCGGTAAAAATTTACAATCCAGGATTTTTTTATTTTCTGTGTTATAATCTCTGCTGCAAGATTTGCCCAGCTTCTGCATTCATCGAGGATGACACTGTCACTACTGACGACGATTTGTTCAGTCTTTTTCAGTTCGGCATCCGGGCTGAATACGAGCTCAATTTCCCAGTTCCAGTTGTTATTGTGAGCGAGTTGCCTGATGATAGTTTTGAGTCGGCCGCTATTTGAAACAGGGCTGTCCAAAAGCCATAAAACCTTATTTATGCCGAATTCCACCAGGAAATCACCTATCAGTTTTACTGCTGGTATAGTCTCGGCTACCTTGCGATATGTTCCGTGAATACTTGCCAAATCCCTGAAACATCCGTCTCGTCCCTTCAATATCACCCCCCCACCTATTGCTGCTTCAATTGTTATCAGCAAATTATAGCCGTCTATAACGATATTATAATCGGCAAGATTATTAAGCTTAATACAGCGTTCGCTTCGGGAAGCAAGTTGCCGATCGGAACATGCGCTGCGCATAACAGCCATTCTTTGTCTTTTAGTCAGATTGAATTTATCCCCGACCAGCGTTAGAGCACTTTTATCCGCATAACCTTTTGTCAGTAAAAGCGAGAAATCAGCAACAGCGGAACACAAATCGGGAATTTTATCCGGAGTAAATAATTTCGCATCTGCAGGATTCGAACCTCTATGAATTCGCTTGTCGGGCACTGAATATCGTCTCCTTAGTTATTCGCGCTTTTCTTTTTGGATTGTCCGATGGAAAGCAAAGCTTTGAATCCTTTGATCATTTCCTGGCCGAAATTTCCCCCGTTTCTTGCCACGTCCTGTAAAAAACCAATCGTGCCCTCTTTAATGTCTTTTATGGGCGTTTTTGTCAATAGCTTGGCCGGCGGAGACGACCAATGCCCGCGCAGATAAAATCGACTAAGTTTATCTCTCAAATTAAATACAATATCTGCGACGGGTGCCTTTCTGACAAGGTCATCCAACTGTCTCAGTGGCACAGCTATTACATACATATCAAGCTGTCCGGTTTGGAGGTCGATTGTTCCTCCCGGTTCTATTTCTATTGCACCTAAGGGATTTGCAATGTGAGCACTTTGAATTTTTACAAGAGGTCCTGCCATGCTGAATGTACATTCGGCATCGGATAATTTTAAGGGATCAAGTTTTGAAAGTCCCAAAGTGTTGAATATATATGGGATTACCGGAATGACGGTTATATCTGCGTCATTAAGAATAATTTGCCCGTCGGCGCTCAGGCTTTGCAGGTTATCACTTTTAGTAGCAAAGCTGTAATTTAATGTAACCGAGCCTTTCGCGGCCTTTTTGTCCTGTCCGCTCAGCAGAGACGTAAGCTCTATAAAGCTTATGTTTTCTCCCGTAAACCGGCCGTTGATTTTTGTTAGTTTATTTTTTTCTGTTTCTAAATAAACGGAACCAATGACCGGTCCATTATATACTTCCGCGCTAATCTCTTCGAAATTAATGTTTTGGTCGTTGAGCCTGGCTACTGTGTGCAGATTATTTGCAAATATTTTATCATTGATAAATACATTCCAGTTATCGAACTCAACTCTACCGTTCGAATGTAATCCTAATGGTTCATTCAAACTGCCGGTTACAGTGACATCTGCAATCAGTTTACCTTCTGTTGAAATATTCGGAATACCCAACGCGGCAAATACAACAGTAGTTTCCTTTTTTGTCATATTGTGGTCTATATCCAGTGAAAGGCTAATCTCCCGACTTGCAGGATTTACGAATCCTCGTATAAGCATTACGCTCGGTTCCGGTTCACGATGTTCACTGAAAATCAATGTAATATCATAAAAGCCCTCGATTTCGGCATGTTGCATGGATAAATAGTTGCAAGTTATTTTAGATTCCGGTTTTTCAGCAAGACTAATGGAAGCATTCTGGACCTGGAGTATTTTGAGATTGAAATGGTCACTTTGTAATCCATTGGATTTGTTTGAAGGTGGCTTAAAAGGAAGTTCGAGCCTGCCGTTAACCAGATGTGTGACCAGTTCGAGTCCATCTGCATCTATCTCCGTCAAGACAGGTTTTGTGCCGGGCCAGTTATCGAGTTTTATGCCGAAAGTATTTACACTAAGCCACTCAAAGTCATTTGCATCCCGAACAACAAGGTTCTCAAGAGATATTCCCTCATTGTTTATTTTAATCGCTGTATCAAATCTTCCGGTTACTTCCTGATCTTCCCCTTTTATAACCCAGTCCTTGAGTTGTATGGAACCTGTTGACTTTAATTGATTTGGTTCCTCATAGTTACCTTTAATTGTCAAATCTGCATTAAGGTTGCTCTCTTTGGTAACTCCAAGGACCTTAAAGGGGGAAAGAGGAGGTAATATTTCCGCTTGTGTAAATTGATGTTTCATTCTCAATGAAGCGATAAAGTCTTTATCTTGAAGATTGATTTTACCTTCGGCAAACAAAGTGTTTGGGCTACGGTTACTAATCCGGTTTAGTAAAAATTTATATTCATGATTTTTTATCCTGACCACTGATAAATCCAGATTGTCATAACTGGTTTTAGAACCTTTGGTATCTATTAATACTATCACCGTTTCTTTAATAGTAAGTCTGTGAAGATTGAGTCTATTATCAGGTTTAAGGGGTTTCTCAGATGAAATAACCAACGGCAGGGAAAAATGACCATTTGATACAAATACTTCCAGGTTCAAACGTTCTATTTCTATTTCTGTAATAACGGGATTGAGGCTTAACCAATTAGTTAACTTGACCTCGATATTTTCCAAAGATAACCATTTACGTTCTGTCTTATCGTAGAATCTTATCTTATCAAGAAGAAGATGTCCTGAGAGATTTAAATCTAATTTATCAATAACGACCGGTCCTTCGCATAATTTAGACATACTCTGCTCAACTGATTGTCGAATTCGAACCGGGATAAATCTGACGGCGGCTATGACGAAAAGCACCGGTATGAGAATCAAAATGCCGATGATTATCCAAAGACGGTATCCTGACCTGTGCTTCTTATCTGTCATCTTTTTTTTACCAGTTTGCTCAATATGCATCAAAATATCCCCCTCAACTATGAACGGTTAACATTTCACTTTCGTATGCCAATCCGAAGAAAAGTCAATCATGCACTCACAAACAGTTTGTATAAAAACAAATTGACACCATCCTGTATCCGCTCTAATATAATTTGTCGTTGAAGTTCTATTAGGATAGTTTAATGCCCAGCCATAATTTAGCAAGAATAAAGATAGATGATCTGGAAATCATCGGCTACTCGGTCGCCGGCGAAGAGACAGTTGTAGCAATACCGCAATTGGACGTTTGTTTCGATGTCGGCAAGGCCCCCGACCAGATTATACCAATAAACCATGTTCTGCTTACACACGGACACATGGACCATGCCGCGGGTTTTGCTTATTATCTTTCTCAGCGTAACTTTTGCGGCCAGTCCGCAGGAACCATATACATTCCCAAAAATCTGTTAAAACCGGTACGCGAAATCATCGATGCATGGTCTCGTCTGGACGGTAATCAGATACCCGCCAAACTTGTCGGCGTAAAACCGGGAGATGAATATCAGATTAAACCGAATCTGTTCGTGAGAGTATTTCCCACAAAACACAGCAAAGGCTCTGTCGGATACAGTGTTATTGAAAAACGAAAAAAACTCAGGTCGGAATACTCCGGCCTGACGGGTAAACAAATCGTCGAACTAAAGAAACAGGGAACCGAAATCGACTATACACTCGAGCTTCCAATCGTCACTTATCTTGGTGATACGCAGTACGTGGATTTCTCGCAGTTGGATTATATTGGCCGGAGTACAATTTTGATTGCCGAGTGTACTTTCTACGAAGAGGAACATTCTCACAGAGCCGAAGCGGGCAAACATATGCATATCGATGAGTTCACGAAGTTATTAAGTAAACTGCAAAATGAACATATCATTGTTACTCATACCACACAGCGTACCCCGATGCGTGAAATCCGCAGGATATTAAAAGATGCAATGCCTAAAGATAAATATGACAAAATCACCCTTTTAATGACACAAAGGTAAAGGTAATTCCTATATCAGAACATATGCGTTGAAATAATATCAATGATCATACTTCAAAATGATGCCCTGTTTTTTGAGTTCATTCCATCTTTCTACTATTAACTTTCAGTTCATAAATGCCGATAATTTATCGGGATTGTGTTACACAATCCGAGAAGCTAATAGAGACGGTTAAGGCGGTAATGTTAAGATTACGTAGGTATATTCAAAAGGCGTTAATTTTCATATCAAAGATATTTCTAATAGTTCTCTTTAAGATTATCGGTCCTCCTCGAGTGCTCAGGTATGGCTGGCCGATCAATGCAGCTATTCTTAGAGCCTTCGGTGCCAATATTAGCAAGGTCGGAGTCTTTATTCACTCACCGGTCATTTTGCACAGCGCGAGAAAAGGTTACTCCAATCTGACAATAGGTGACAATTGCCTCCTTAACGGAAACAACTTCCTGGATTTATCCGGACATATTACATTAGAGAAGGGAGTCAGTCTGGGGCCCGGTGTGACAATCATGACCCACAACAGATACAATCATAATGTATTTCTTGAGGAACGACTTGCTCATACCTGTGGTATAAAGGATGTTTTAATCAAGGAAGGTGCGGGAATTAAAGCGGGAGCGTTAATCGTTCATGGTATTACGATCGGTAAAAATGCAGTTGTTGCAGGCAATGCCGTTGTTAATCGCGATGTTAAGGATAATAGTTTTGTAGCCGGTGTACCGGCACGCATGGTCAAAGAAATAATATAATTCTATTTTATAAAATAGCAGGTACGCTTTATGGATTTGATAGTAAACTTCACACCAACAGGAATGATACCGACCAAAAAAATGACACCCCATGTTCCGGTAACGGTTGAAGAAATTATAGAAAATGTTCACAAAGCGGTCGATATTGGAATAACCATGGTTCATTTGCATGCTCGTGAGCCGGATACGGGAGAATCTTCTTACGAGGCTCATATCTATGGAAAAATAATTGAAGGGATAAGATCGTTTTCCAAAGATCTTATTATTTGCGTCTCCCTGAGCGGACGGAAAATAAATGAATTCGAAAAACGTGCCGAAGTTTTACAACTCCAGGGTGACTTAAAGCCGGATATGGGCAGCTTAACGCTCAGCTCTCTGAATTTCAACCGTGTAGCCAGCGTGAATTCTCCAGAGATGATTCAGAAGCTGGCCAACGAAATGAAATCACGTGGGATTCTTGCCGAACTGGAAGCATTTGATGCCGGGATGATTAATTATGCGAAGTATCTGGTACGAAAAGATATATTGGAACCCCCTCATTATTTTAATTTACTGTTCGGCAATATTGCCTGTGCACAGGCGGACTTGCTGCACATCGGAATAATGATTCGTGATTTACCCGAAAATTCTTATTGGGCCCTGGCGGGGATCGGTGATTTCCAGTTAAAGATGAATTCAGTAGCCGTTGTCTCAGATGGCGGAGTCAGAGTCGGGCTGGAAGATAATATCTGGTTCGATAAGGCAAGAACCAAACTGGCAACAAATTCTGATCTTTTACATCGTATTCACAGACTGGCCGAGGCGAGCGAGCGCAAAATAATGTCACCATCTAAACTCAGGAACTTACTCAACCTTCAAGCTGGCAATGGAAATTACGGCCGTAAAACTGTTAGCTGAATATTAAACTAATCAAATCCACACAAGAAGAGAGTTGATTATGGTGGGAAAGAATTAGTCGGACAAAAGCCGTAAGTAATTCCGAATCCGATAAATCGGGACTCGAAATGGCCACAGCAAGGATTTCATCACCAAATCGATTGAGTTTTTCCTATCAATTTGTTAGAATCGCATAGCAGTATCGTTAAAAGGATACAATAGTTTTTACAAGGTCTAAAGTTCTGTAATGGCAATTTCCTGGAAAAATATTATAGTATTATATTTATCGTTCGTCTTTATTTTGTCCGTCGAGGTATTTGCTGCGAATACAAATACAAATGAGCAGGAG
>CAZMZR010000008.1:7504-24414 GCA_964570855.1 uncultured Pirellulales bacterium | reverse complement strand
CTTTATTTTGTCCGTCGAGGTATTTGCTGCGAATACAAATACAAATGAGCAGGAGCAGGATTTTTCAGAGTCGGTATCTGAGTTGATAAAGTCTTGGCGAGGTTTTAACCTGGAGGGTAAATATACAATTGAGTGGTCTAATGAAGGCTATCATGAAGAAGATTTTGGAATGATTAGTGAAAACGGATTTAATTTTATCAGGCTTTTAGTGGACTATCGAACCTATTCTTCGCCAAATAACAGGCTTTCATTTAATGAGGATGACCTGCAGGAGTTCGATAACGCCGTGAGCTGGGGACAGATATATAATATACATATTTCAATCAATTTACATCGGGCGCCGGGTTATTGTATTCACGACTGGGAAGAGCCTCAAAAAATGACCTTGTGGGACAACAAGCAGGATCAGGAGGATTTCATTAGACATTGGCAGTTTTTTGCGAATCGTTACAAAGATATCGGATGGGACAGATTGAGTTTTAATTTGATTAACGAACCTTTTAACGTCGATGAAGGAAAGTATATCGACTTAATGCAGCGAACCATCGATGCAATTCGTACTATTTCACCTGAGCGTATAATCATTGTTGATGGAATGGAAACCGCGACGAAAATGATATATTGTTTGGACAGGGATAATGTCGTGATTTCAAGACATGTTTACGAGCCTTTTTTGATATCTCATTACAAAGCTTCCTGGGTGGGCATCGATTACTGGCCTGAGCCGCAATGGCCTTTTTATCCGATCTCGAAATTCTTCTACGGGCACTATAAACCGGATTATCAATCGGAGCTAAAGGTCAAAGGTAGTATCCCCGTTGGCACGGAAATAAAAGTTGAAGTAAACCAGGTGTCTATACTGGTCGGTTTTTATGTTAATGTGGACGGCGAAAATATTTTTTATAAATCTTTCCTGCCGGGCCCTGGTGAGGGAGAATGGAAAGAGGTTGTGTATAATGAGCAATACAATGTTTATCAGAACATTTACGACACAACTTACCAGATAACCCTGAGCGAGCCGTGTAATGAGTTGTCGTTTGGCGTGGAGACCGGCGATTGGATGACTGTTAACGGTATTCAGATAATATTTCCGGATGGTAACGATTTAATTTTATCGCCCACAGTGGGACAATGGGGCATTCCAATGCCTGTGTATGAGCTTCTACCCGGCAACAAGCTGAATCTTTCTGTTTTGGAAGATTACCAAAGTTATTATGATATGGATTATATTAAGCAGTTCAGGGAAGCTTCTGAGCAGGGATATAATGTTATGATAGGTGAGTTCGGTGTGTATAATAAAACGCCGCATGATGTTACTCTAAACTATCTGAAATGGTTGCTGGATTCTTTCAAAGATGCGGGAATCGGCTGGTGTATGTTTGAATGGGTCGGTACTTTCAGTGTATTAGACAGCGAAAGAACGGATGTTGTTTACGAACAAATTAACGGAAGGCAACTGGATAGAAAAATGATGAACCTTTTAAAGGAGTACCCATGAAAAATATCATCGCGCACACAATCTTTTATTTAGTGTTGATAATTATTTCAAATAACACACTTCTTGCCACACAAAATGACCTAAACGCTTCTGAAGAATGGTGGAACGTGCCCTACCCGGACAGATTTAACGTAGATAAGATAGACACAAAGTTAAGTTTTATACGTGTCGAAGGAAATAAGTTTATTGATGAAAACGGAAGCCGGGTAATTTTTAGAGGCGTTAATATTTCCGATCCGGACAAAATTGAAAAATGCGGCCACTGGGAAAAAAGGCATTTTGAAGTAATAAAAGAATGGGGTGCGAACATTATTCGAATACCGGTGCATCCTGTGGCTTGGCGGCAGCGTGGTAAAGAGGAATATTTTAAGCTGTTGGATCAGGCGGTTATTTGGGCTTCCGAGCTTGATTTGTATTTAATTATCGAGTGGCATTCTATCGGTAATCTGAAAACCGGCCTATTTCAACATCAGATGTATGACACCACAATGCAGGAAACCTGTAATTTCTGGAGAAGCGTTACCTTTCGTTATCAAAATGTCCCAACCGTTGCCTTCTATGAAATTTTTAACGAACCTACAATATACAATGGCCAGTTGGGAGATATGACCTGGGGCGAATGGAAAGAAATTAATGAAGAAATCATTCGTATCATATTTTCCCACGATAAAAAAGTTATTCCGTTGGTTGCCGGTTTTAACTGGGGATATGATCTTAAGCCTGTTAAAAAAGACCCGATAGAAATAAAAGGAATCGGATATGTTGCTCACCCGTACCCGCAGAAAGCTACAGAGCCGTTTGAAGAGAACTGGGAAAGAGATTTTGGTTTTGTAGCCGATAAATACCCACTGTTCGCCACAGAGCTTGGATTTATGGCAGCAGAAGACCCCGGTTCGCATATCCCAGTGATAAGCGATGAGAAATACGGCCGAAAAATTATTGATTATTTCAAGAAAAAAGGCATATCGTGGACGCCGTGGTGCTTCGACCCAGATTGGCCGCCGCAATTGATATCAGACTGGAACTACACCCCCACAAAGCAAGGAGAGTTTTTTAAGTATGTTATGCTCAATTGGGAGAAGTAGCCAAAGTTCTTAAATCTCCGATCTATACCCTCGCAAGATAATTAGTAATTACCTTGCGGGTCGGGAATTTGTCAGGCAGAGGTCGACAAGTTCGTCGATTACTGCTGTACCGGCGCACATTACCGTGTCCGCTCCGCCCCAGTAGAGTTTCAATGTCCCATCGTCTTCGGGAACAGCGCCGCAGGTAAAGACCACATTATGCACATAACCGACTACTTCCCATGGGTCCTCCGGCTGTAGAATCCATCGGTCACCGACACCGAGAATTACCGCAGGGTCATCGAGCTTATGAAGTGCGACGCCAAGCCGATATACATGGCCGTCCATCGTTGGAAAAACGCCGTGATATATATTAAGCCAACCCTTGTCGGTACGGATAGGCGGAGCACCCGGGCCGATTTTCATCTGGTCCCAGTGGTAAGGAACGGGTTTTATTATCAATTTCGAATCGCCCCAGTGGCACAGGTCCGGCGAGTAACTTATCCATATCGACCAGGGACACATTTCCGAATGGGGTCTGTCCAGTTTGACGTACATATCGTTTATTTTTTCGGGAAACAACACTGTATTTCTATAGTCTGCCTGCGTAATAAGGGCAACTCGCTCAACTGATTCGAAGTCGTTTGTTTTTGCTAAGCCGATGCGTACCCCGTGTTCTGAATATGCGCTGTATGTGATATAATAAGCTCCCTCCAGATGTGTGATGCGCGGGTCTTCGACGCCGAATGCCTCGTATTCGCAAAACACCGGCTCTTTGCTCGGCGTCATAAAAGGTCCAGGCCATGCTGTAAAGTTAAATCCATCCTGACTTTCCGCTATACCTATTATGGATCTGCCTGTATCGAGGTGCGAGCGAAATAGCATTATATATCGACCGTCATATTTTGTTACACCGGCATTGTGAACCGTCTGGACCGGATAAGGGATATCATCTCTGGTCAGAATCGGATTGCCTTCGTATCGAGTTACCAGTTGTTTGTTCATTTCTTACGTCCCTGTAAATTATTATTTCTTTTCTGCTTCCCGCCGAAATATTTCGGCATAGACTCTTTCATAGCCTTCGACCATAAGGTCGATAGTAAAATTCTCTTCCACGTGCTGCCTGCACCTTTTACGGTCTATCAGGTCAATTTTGCCAACAGCTTTGACCGCTTCATCCACGTTCTTCACAAGATAGCCTGTCTGTTTATCGGCAATTACCTCACGGCAAGAGCCTAAATCCATCGCAATTACCGGCACGCCCGCAGCCATGGATTCTGCCATTACAAGGCCGAACCGTTCCGGAATAAGATTAAGGTGAATAACAGCGTATGCTTCTTTAAGAAGCGCATTGCGTGCCGTGGGATTAACCGGACCGATGTATTGAATCGACGATTGATTGAGATGCGGCTTGATAAGATTATCGAAGTAGGCCTGGTCCTGGATTATCCCGGCGATTATCAGTTCCATTCCACATTTTTTTGCCACTTCGATTGCCAGATGCGTTCCCTTATCGTTGTGTATTCGTCCGTAATGAACGAGCTTATCTCCGGGCTTTTCTCTAAAGGTTAGGCCGGAAAGGTCGATTCCATTATATACGGTTGCTAAGTATGGCAGTCCCGGGTCTCTGTCGGAATCACTGATGGAAACAAAGTAGCTGTCTTTATGGTCATAATAAACCCGCAATATATCCGGCTCCGAAAAGCCGTGGATTGTTGTCAGCATTGGTGTCTTAATAAAAGGTGTATAAGTCAGGGGGAGATAATCGAAGTTATTATGAATCAGGTCAAAATCCCCCGCTTGTTCCAACGCTTTAGAAATATGCAGGCAAGTAGAGACTGACGGAATCTGTGACTTGTCTTCTTCGTAGCCTTTATCGACGAAACTAACAAGCTTTGCTTTTGTTATTGAATCTTTAGTTGCAAACAGTGTTATATTTTTCCAGCCTCGAGCAACCAGCCCCTCGGTAATATTGCTCGCAACAGTTTCCCATGCGCCATAGGCACGCGGGGGGGTTCGCCATGCCACCGGTGATAAGATTGCAATTCGTTTGCTCTTAAGTTCTTTATCGGTCATATATCACGGATTATAACCGGCATTAATTCTTTCTTACTTCTTCTTTTATTCGTTGGATATGTCCCCGGCCTAAGGCCTTAACTTCACAACCCAATTTGAAGTAACGACGAATTTTATCATCGTTTAATATCCCGAAGCAATCAATAACCGCTAACGGCCTGCCGGCCCATTCGACTATCTGCTCAGGCTCAAGTTCCAGATAAGGTTCGTGCCGTACCGCCAATATTACTGCCTGAGCACCTGCAAGAGCACTTTCAAGGTCATTCTGGACTTTGATATTGACCATTTCATCCTGGTTTCTGAAGAATCTTGCCAGAGAGTGGCCCGGGGCGGGATATTCATCCTGCTTCTCCAGTTCGTACCAGTGTTCAAGATAAGGATCATGCACCCGCATCTCGGCTCCCATTTCCGTCAGCTTGCGAACTACTAATTCAGAGCCGCTATAGCGGGTGTCACCGACGTCCTGCCGATAGCTGGCGCCGCAAAGTAGTACGGTTGCACCGGCCAATTGCCTGCCCATATTTCGAAGAGCATCTCTTGTTAATGTTGCTACATGCAGGCTTCGAGTATCGTTAATATCGATTGCCATCGGTGTAATTTTGAAAATCTCATCCGTGAAACCGAGTATATGTTTATATGCCCAATAACCAAGCCCACCATCCTTTGGAAGGCAGTAACCGCCGATACCCGGGCCGGGGAATATAATATTGCTGTGTGTCGGCCGGACCTTAATCGCATTGATAACTTTTATTAAATCCACACCGTTACGCTCTGCAAACAGGCTCCACTCGTCAAGAAACGCCAGTGTGGCGGCACGGAATGAATTTTCGATGATTTTAGTGGTTTCAGACTCGATCGGACGGTCCATTACAGTCAACGGATATTCGTCGGTATTCAGCACTTCACGCAAAAATTTCTCGACGCGTTCTCTTGCTTGACTGTTGCAGCCGGAACAGACTCGCCAGAAATCTCTTATAGAAGCGACATATTGTCTGCCGGGCATTACACGCTCGAAACTGTGTGCCAATAGTGGCTCTGTATCGATACTACGAGTGGCAAAAGCCTTTTTCATAATGGGCCAGGCTATGAATTCTGTTGTCCCCGGTGCTACGGTTGTCTCGATTAACGTCAGGCATCTCGCCGGTATTTTTTCACCGATAGTTTTAATAGTCGCTTCCAGTGCCATCATTTCCGTTTTGCCGGTTCTCATATTTCCGAGGTCGTTCTTCGTGTAATCACATTGAACATCCACAACCACACAATCCGCCAGCTTAAGGCAATCGCTGTTGTATGTCGCTATTAGTGTTTTCTTTTCAAGAACGCATCGAGCAATCATAGGCTCTACTTCGGGATCTTCGGCCTTTACCGGCGAGATGCCTCGATTAAGCAACGGTATTTTCCAGTAGCTCCGCGTGCTTGGCCTTTGGCAACCAATGACAAACTTACTCGATTTGCCGCTTTCCTTATCGACGGTATCTGCAATAATAGCAGCCATGACTGCACCTACGAAACCGACACCCATTACAACAACGATTTCTTTACCTTCATTACGTGCGGCTTTAACCAGCGACTCGACACGTTTGAATTCTGTAATGTATTGTTCCTCCTCAGGTATGGGAAATTTTTCACCGGCGGAGCTTACTGAATAGCAAGTCATTTTTTTGCACCTCCTATATTTTTTAAGAAATCTCCATTTCAATCCACGTTGCAGAATACGGCACTCGGACGGTATATAACGAATTGTTTTCGGAAGTTTATCAACAATGCATAAAATATCAAGCTTTTTCTGCATCCTTGTGGCCTGCATATAACATATACCGAACTTGATTGGTTTTCATCTTGCATAATCGACACAAAGATGCTAAAATTATCTAGAGATATTAGATTATTCGACAAAGTTCGCTCAAGCCTGCTTTATAGCCGGCTGGAGGGATTTAATGAAAGAAAGTTATCATTTATTATTGGCTATAATTTTTATCACGTCTTTTTCTGTAAGATCAGTTCCGGCTCAGGAATACCCCCTGGAGTACCCATGTTATTTTGTCGATTCGTACGACGCCGATGAGAGTTGCTGGACTGGTATGGATGCCGATGGAATATATGAAGGACCAGTCCCTGTAGTTCCGGAGCGATGGCTCGTTGGTCACCCCCTTTCGGAAAAATCCGGAGTTACTCTGCCTCCGGATCATTGGATTGAAGTTCAGTTTCGTGGACCTATAGTGGATGGTCCGGATGATGATATACTATTGATAGAACTGGGACCGGTTAGTGAGCGTGCTCGTATATTCATTACAGATGGTCGCGACCAGGAATACTTACTTGGCATTGCCACCTCCGGGACTATCGGAAGTGGAGTGGATCCGACTGAGATCGGTTTCGATATTTCTGATGTTAACCTACCGTTTACACCACGCGCGATACGCATCTTCGGAACAGATTACGGTGGTGGAGCACCCGGCTTTGATATAGGTAGTGTACGTGCGAGAATATGCACCGAATGTAATAATACTGCCTGTTGTCCAGTACCTGTTGATGGAGCTGTAAGAGTTCCAACGGATGTGGTCTTGAGCTGGTCACCGGGATGTTATGCAGAAAAAAACATAGTTTATTTTGGCGGTGATATTTCCGACGTGGGGCCAAATGCCGTTCCCATAGAGGACCCAAATCTTCCACAGGATTCCAATAGCTATGAAATTAAAGGGCTCGAATTGGGTAAAACATATTATTGGCGGATCGACGAGATCAATGATGTTAATACCTGGGCCGGGGATATCTGGAGCTTTACGACTATCGACCATCTCGTGGTAGATGACTTTGAAGATTATAATTATCTTAGTTCGTCAGATCCCAACTGCAACAGATTCGGTGACGCATGGAAACAAGCTAACGTGACACTTTGGGCGGAGCAAACTCACGGATGTGGCAAGAAATCGATGTCATTCTTCTATTCTTACTATCGCACAAGCATTTATTCCGAGGCTATTCATGCATTTGAACCTGCGCAGGAATGGAAAACGGCGGGTGTAAAAGCTTTGGAATTATTTTTCTACGGTGATAGGTTTAATGACACAGCGCAGATGTACCTCATTCTGAATGATGGAGATTCTGAGGCTATCATATTATATTCCGGGGACGCCAACGATTTAAAAAATGAATATTGGCAACTATGGAGAATTAGTTTGAAGGATTATCAGGATCTTAATATGAATAATATAGAGAGCATTTCCATTGGTTTCTGCTCAGAAACCGATAAACCAGACTCCAGCGGAAGTGGAACTGTATTTTTCGATGATATCAGGCTTTATTCCTCAATGTGTCTCGAAGAAAACAGATCGGCAGCGGATTTCGATTGTGATTGCAAGGTTGATTATAGAGACCTTGAAGAAATGACGTATAGCTGGCTCGATAGTGAACAAAAACAATTAGCCGTTACAGTTCCCAATGCTCCATTGGCCTGGTATAAGTTTGATAATGATGAACAGGATAGTGCAGGTAACGCCCACGGCCAGTTGAATGGTAAGCCAACCTATACACAGGGTAAGTATGGTCAGGCGATAAGCTTTGAAAATACCGGAGACTTTGTGGAATTAACCAATGCGATTTATTTGTTCTCGAAAATTACTCAGGGCATAACCATCGCTTTCTGGCAATATGGCGCAGATTCAACTCATCTTACTGATACGGTCTGCTGCTCAAATTACACGTATGGCCAGGATGGTCCGGTGATAGCCGTTAATCTTGGTTGTTGGAAACAGCCGGGCAAATATCACTGGGATTGTGGTTCGCCATGGTCCTTCAATAATCATCTCAGTGGGAATCATCGGTATAAAGCTGAATGGTCGGGCCGCTGGAATCATTGGGCATTCACTAAAGATATTGCTACCGGAACAATGCAGATTTTTCTCAACGGCCTTCTTTATGACAGCCGAACCGGTGCAAACTCACCCATTTCAGGAATTACGTCATTTCAGATAGGCACAGGCTGGTATGGTAGATACGATGGCTTGATAGATGATTTCAGAATCTACAACTATGCCCTTTCACAACCGGAGGTGGCCTATATAGCCACTAACGGGACGGGGATTATCGTTATGCCGCTTGTCACCCCGGCTGATTTGTTCAATGATAACCATATCGATTTTAAAGACTTTGCCATATTCGCCGATAGCTGGCTTGAAAATGCATTATGGCCGTGACTCAAAATAAACAGAGAAGCAGCATATCTAATTTTAAAAGACTTGTCGAGTGTTTATTCTACATGGAACTACGGGGTAATATAAACGAATATGTCTATACAAATCGATAATATGGTTATCTAATTAAAGATGTGTTGATGATTAGTCATCGGGGATAGCAGCTATGACAAACTGATAACTATTTTCGATATACCAGTAGTTTCTGAATTGCTTTTTCTTAGTCCAGCCAGGAACCGAGCTTTACTTTCTTAGACTTAGTTTTTTTTGACTGCTCGAATGATTGTGGCTCAGCCACTTTTCGATACCCCAAAGCCTTTATGACCTCAAGGATCTCAGTCCAGGTCGGGAAAGGCCTTGCATTTTTTTTCTTATACTCGTCGATTGCCATGAGGAATGTAAATTGCTCTTCAGACATCTGTCCTTCTTCAGCGGATTTTCGCTCATCCGTAAGCCGTCTGCCGGGACCACGTCGTCTGTCCAGACCTATGCGTCTATCAACAACACTACTTCTGCGACTCTTGCCGTCGCGATGCTCGGTGTAATTTTCTTCGCCCATCTTAAAAGCCTTCTTCAAAAAGATCTCCGTCGAAATCACTGTCCTCTTCTTCTTCCAGTGCAAAATCGTAGAAATCATCATAGGCTTGTTGAGATTCAATTATAACGTGAGCTTCATCAATGAATTCTTCTGGAACCATAACAGCAATTTCTTTTGAACCAATTGTTTGTTCCTCATGTTCACTTATCACCGTAGGAATATCATTTGCTTCCATCAGACTTTTATATTCTTGAGCTTGCTCATAATCCTCGGCAAAAACAGCAACAACATACCCTTCTAATTTAGCCTGCGACTTATGAATTTTTTTTGAACGCTTTGCCATTTTTTTCCTCCACAACAGACTTAATTTCCGAAAGCATTCCTCTTTACTTTTTGAACCAGAATATTGGCATAAGTCTTTAATTCACTTTCTTCAGAATATTTTCGTCATATTCACCCCGACAAATTATTAAAATTTACAGGTATATAAGAAAAACTGTCAAAAACCTTGATTTTATTTTCGAGCATATCAGAACGAGTCTTTGGAATTTCTATCGATTTGTGATAAAAATTTAACATTTAACAGTATTTTTTTGTTGCAAACTTGGTTATAGCAATGTATTAAGAACGACAGTTGATGTGCCGGACTCAAGGAATGGTGCCGGACTACTACAATAATTTTTTACTTTTCAATAAGGAGGTTTTACGAATGGCAAAGAAAAAAGAGTCTTTGATTGTAGCAAGCAAAGTCAAGGCTTACATTAAGAGCAAGAAGATGATGACTTCTTCTGATGCCCTTGAGGGAATAAGTGACCAGGTTTATTGCATGCTTGATGCTGCCATTGCAAGAACCAAAGCAAACCGACGTAGTACAGTTAAGCCACAGGATTTGTAAAATTACTTAGGAACCGTCTTGTGTCTTATTTCTATGCAAGGAGGCAAGATGTGCGCTAACATCTTTTGTTTCAGCTACTTATGTTTGCGATATTATCTAAATGGACAAGCCATTTCGCCTCTTTGTAGGCGAAATGGCTTGTTTTGGTTACAGTAAGACCCATAACATGGCTTTATTAGCATGGAAATTCGTGTTTTTTAAAAGTTTTCCTGAATATATTCCCTTTAATACCCGATTTATATAAAAGGTAAAGGAGTAAAAAAAGGTATTTTCCCTTTAAGCAAATTAAGGTCAGACGTTTTCTTGCCGATAGAGGGTTTTATTGGTAATCGGCAATTTGCTTGTATGGTCAAACGACTTCAAATTCGTACTTGTGTTTATTGGTTTTCTAATATAATGACTAATGTAAGTCTATATACGACAAGTATTTATGGGACTTAAATTACGGGTGAATTTATGAAAATTTTCATGTTAGGCTGGGAGTTTCCACCATTCATCAGTGGGGGTTTGGGAACCGCATGTTACGGCCTCACAAGAGCAATGGATCAGCTTGGCATGGAAGTTATATTTGTCCTGCCTAAAATGGTAGAGGAAAAATATACCACTCACGTTAAATTATTAGGCCCCGGTTCTCGAAAATCTGCTTTTTCCTTAAAATCCAGTGAGCTTAAAAACGTTAAATTTCATACAATAAGCTCTCCATTAGAACCTTATTCAACTGCCGAAGTTTATCAAAAGCGCATTGAAGAGACATTAAGACTAAAACGTGAGGCACAATTAGGCCATTTCACTTCAGCAAGCCAGCTTGTCACATCGATAGACTACAGTAGCGATATGTATAGCGAAGTCCATCGTTATGCTGCAATCGCCGCCGAATTAGCTGAATATGAACATTATAATTTTGATATAGTTCATGCTCATGACTGGATGACCTATCCTGCGGGAATCACGGTATCGGCAATAAGCGGAAAGCCACTGGTCATCCATGTACATTCGACGGAATTCGACCGCAGTGGTGAGCATGTTAACCAGATGATTTATGATATAGAACGACAGGGAATGGAGCGGGCGGATAAGATAATTGCAGTCAGCCATTTTACCCGTAATATTATCATAAGCAGATATGGAATCAGCGGTGATAAAGTTGAGGTGGTTTATAACGGGGTTCAACGTAACGGAAGCTGGTCGTCTTTGAGCGAAACCGGGATCAAAAAAGACGAAAAAATCGTTCTGTTCTTAGGTCGGATTACAATGCAGAAAGGGCCGGAGTACTTTCTCCATGCTGCCAAAAAAGTTCTGAATATAATGGAGAACGTTAAGTTCGTTATGGCCGGCTCGGGTGATCTCATGCACAGATCTATTGAGTTGGCGGCGGAACTCGGTATCGGGCAAAAAGTCCTGTTTACGGGTTTCTTACGGGGTGAGGATGTACAAAAGATTTATAAAATGGCCGATTTATATGTAATGCCTTCGGTTTCGGAACCGTTTGGAATTGCACCTCTGGAAGCTTTGGATCACGATGTTCCCGTTATAATAAGTAAACAAAGTGGTGTATCGGAAGTACTGATGCATGCTCTGAAAGTTGACTTCTGGGATGTTGACGAAATAGCCAATAAGATTATTGCAGTACTGAAATACCCACCATTGCAGATGACTCTTAGAAGTCATGGAAATTTCGAGGTGAGAAAATTGCGTTGGAAAGACTCGGCGGCGAAGTGCGCGAAAATCTATGAAGATTTATTGCTTCCTGTTTGAGAATCACATAAAAAACCAATAAAACACCCAGCCGGGCCTGTCACATTCCGGCGTATAAAGTATGTGAGATTTGGAATTATGCCTTCTGTATGTTTTTATTTTCAAGTTCATCAGCCTGTGAGATTAAGGCATTACACTGTATTCGACAAAAACGATCAGTATTTTGACGATCACAAAAACGGCACAATATGCAGAAAAGTGGCAAACAAATGCTATCTTCCGGCGAATCGACTGCTTCTGGATACGATACGTCGCCTTGGTGGCCGGTTTAAAATCGCCTATAGTATCACAGGCATACTGTTGGAGCAGTTACAGCAGTACGCACCGGAAGTGATGAGTACTTTCGATGCTCTGGCCCGGACCGGCTGTGTCGAATTTTTGGCTGAAACATACTATCACAGCCTGAGTTTTTTATACTCCAGGAACGAATTCGCAGAGCAGATAAATAAGCACATTGAGGCTATTAACTATTATTTCGGACAAACGCCGAGGATCTTTAGAAATACTGAATTGATATACAATAATGATTTGGCATCACTGATAGAGTCAATGGACAAATTCGATGCTATTATTACAGAGGGGGCAGATCACATTCTTGGCTTTAGAAGCCCGAATTTTGTTTACAGGCCGCAAGGCTGTAAAAAACTAAAACTTCTACTTAAAAACTATTCACTCAGCGACGATATTGCATTTAGATTCTCTAATCGCAGTTGGCCGCAATGGCCTCTAACGGCTGACAAGTTCGCGCAATGGATTCATAATATCAACGGAAACGGTAATGTGGTCAACCTGTTTATGGACTATGAGACATTAGGCGAGCACCAATGGGAGGATACCGGCATCTTCGATTTCATGCGGCACCTTCCTGAAGAGATTCTAAAGCATCCGGATAACAGTTTTAAGACTCCAAGCGAAGTCGTACAGTCTTATGATAATACAGATACAGTTGATGTACCACATATTATAAGCTGGGCTGATACCGAAAGAGACCTTTCGGCCTGGCTTGGGAATGCGATGCAGTCCAATGCGATCCATGAGCTTTATCGTCTTGAAAAGAAAATTAAAGAGACCGGTGACGAAAAGATTATTACAGACTGGCGAAAACTACAGGTATCGGACCATTTTTATTATATGTGTACAAAATATTTTGCCGACGGTGATGTACACAAATATTTTAATCCTTATGACTCACCTTATGATTCTTACATAAATTTCATGAATGTGCTCGATAGTCTCCACTGCCGTTGTACCGGGTCGGAGACCGGGGACAAATTGTGTTCTGTGCCAAAGCAGGATACGACGAAAAGTATTTTGGGGGTGGAACCAAAAGGTAAAAATCCGCCCAGTTTACAACCAACAGATCAGATAACTTAATTATTTATAACATTAAATCGTTCTGATCCTCGTTTCATCAAAATTTGTGTGTCTATACAATATGATTTAAAGAAATATTTTCCTTAGGGGCTTGAATATTATCATTATAACATCGTTTGGAGTGGAATTGTGCTGACATTGCAAAAAGTCAACGATGAAACAACTATTTCCGTATCGACGGTCGATCAACCTATCGAGAATTTATTGACCAAGGAATGGCTCTTAACCAACGGTCGTGGAGGTTACGCATCATCGACGATTGTAGGCTGCAACACAAGAGCATATCACGGATTGCTTATTGGTTCGCTAAATCCACCCGTAAAAAGAGTTATGGCCCTGTCAAGTTGCCTGGAGATGATAATATCAAAGGGGAATGTTTTTCATCTTTCTACTTTTGAATTCAGTGATAAATTCGCGCCGGCTGGTTATTGTTTTCAAAAAGGATTTAGAAAAGATATCGGTGCACATTTTGATTATGAAGTTGAGAAACTCGAACTTACCAAATCCGTTTATCTTCTCAGAGATACGGACACTCTCGTCTTAGTCTATGATTTTAAGAGCGTTCAGAAACCGGTGGAATTTGCTATAAGGCCTTTTGTCGGCCTGAGAGATTTTCACACTCTTCAAAAATCTTATGCTCCATTTCATTCAAACCGGCTCGATAAAGGCTTGTTGGTACGCCATAATACTCCGGACAATTGCAGGTTGTTTTTAAGCTGTCCTTCTGCAAAGTATATAAAAGATTCACAATGGTGGTTCAACTTCGTTTACCGTGTTGATAAAGAGAGAGGTCAGAATTTTACTGAAGATTTATGGACACCCGGTTTTTACAAATGCCGGATTGATTCCCCGGTAAAAATTCTGTTTTGGGCAAACCTGCACATGCCTTCGGCTGATTTTGAACCGGATAAACTGATTAATACTGATATTGAGACAATTCTTCAGGATCTGCAAAAATATCAGGAAAATATCAAACGCAGGATTAATAACTCAAAACAAAGTCACCAGCTTTCACTCGGCAATTGCCAGGTTAAAAATCAAAAATTGCATGAAGCATTTAGTCTTGCCGCTGATCAGTTCATTGTAAAACGCAAGTTAGCAGATAAGAGCAGAACGACCATTTTAGCCGGGTATCCGTGGTTTGCAGACTGGGGTAGAGACGCCTTTATATCTTTGCCGGGTCTGTTACTTTCAACCGGCAGATTTGAGGAAGCATATTCGGTGCTGACAACATTTGCTGCAGCAATGGATAATGGCATGATTCCATCACGTTTTGATGATATAAACAGTACAGCCTGCTTTAACAGCGTAGATGCTTCTCTCTGGTTTGTCAACGCAGCTTTCCAGTATCTTCAGGCCGGCGGCGACTCAAAAGGTTTCACGAAGGAAATTTTACCGACAATCGACTGTGTTATGGAGTCTTATCGTAACGGCACTCGCTTTGATATTCATGCCGATGACGATGGGCTTATTACCGCAGGTGACAAGCAAACACAACTCACCTGGATGGATGCGAAATACGACGGCATAGCTTTTACACCCAGATGTGGGAAGGCCGTTGAAGTTAATGCCCTGTGGTATAACTGCCATTGCCTTTTAGCACAATTCTACGCCGATAAGAGTGCAGAAAAAGCCAGGCAGTATGAATCGCAGGCAAATCAGATCGGAAAGTCTTTTTGTGATTTATTTTGGAACAGGAAGAAAGCATATTTAAATGACTGCATTTTCCCCGATGGTTCGGTTGACGAGAGTCTTCGACCCAACCAGATTTTTGCGGTTTCCCTGGCATATTCCCCATTATCTGCTGAACAGCAAAAATCTGTTGTTAATGTAGTGCAAAGCCAGTTGCTGACTCCTTACGGCCTTAGAACTCTGGATCGGTCATCGACTAACTATAAACCTAAATATACCGGACCGCAACGACTGCGTGACGAAGCTTACCATCAGGGTACCGTTTGGCCGTATTTAATCGGTCCTTTTATCGAAAGTTATTTGAAAATCCATAAATTCAGTAAAGAGAGCAAAAAACAGGCTGCAGAATTCATTCTGCCTTTGCTCCAACATCTAAACGAAGATGGCTGTCTTGGAAGTGTTTCGGAGATTTTTGACGCAGATGCTCCTCATGAGCCCAAAGGATGTTTCGCTCAAGCATGGAGTGTAGCGGAACTGATAAGGGCATATTTGTTGATAAACAGTTGAATCATTTAGCTGCACATTCTTTACTCATCACGTGAGAATCCCTTTTTATGCAAAGAGTTGATCAGAGCCAAAAGCGAATCTTCGATGTGCTCGAAAGTAAGATTCTTTGCAGTTCTTTTTTTTTGCGAAATCATAATCAGATAATCGTAGTTGGCCGGTATCCTGTTCTGGTTCTGCCGGAAAGCTTCACGTAATAAGCGTTTCAAGCGATTACGCGTAACCGCATTTCCGTGAATTTTACCTATAGAGACACCCAATCGGGGATAACCACAATCATTCCCGGCCATATACAGAATAAGCAGACCTGTACGGGCACACCGACCATGAGCCATTACAGCTTTGAACTGTTCGTTACTGACAAGCTTCTTTTTTTTTGAAAAAGTTAGACGTTTCAAGATTCCGCCTTTACAACATCGAGGTTGATTAACATCGGTCCGATTATTTAGCTAATATTGTATGAGTTTTTACAGAGTTGATAAACAAATTTAGTTTTATTGAATATCGGGTATCTCCCCGGCCCTTTTCAGGGCGATCTTGGTAAGAATCGGCCCGATTATTTCAAAGAAGATGCAGGTAGCGGTAATTGTCGCCAGGACCGAAGATCCGATTGCAAGAGCATGTGGCAAATTATATTCGGCATCAAGCTGCGTAAATTCATGTTTGACAATAAGAGATAAACCGATTGCCACACCGGCTTGCGACAGAATCCCAAGGCCTACATATTTTTTGACTTTATCCTCTACATGACCGAACATAGCTCCCAGGCGGGCGCCGCCGATCAAACCGGCCGAGCGACCCAGTATGTAAACCACACCTATCATACCAAGTGCAGGCAGTGCCGAGAGCTCCAGATGTGCACCGGCCATACAGAAAAACAACACGAACAACAGAGGCATAACCTCCAGCAGCGGGCTCGTAACACGATGCAGCAGTGATTCATTTCGTGTATTAGCCAGGACAAAACCAACCACCATATTTGTCAGAATCAAAGATAAATGCCACCTGATTGATAAGCCCGTGCATAAAAGAATAAATCCAAAAACGATAATCAAAATATCTCTGGCGCTCTGTAATTTGTGCACCAAACGAGAAAACAGAAATCCGGCAATTCCACCGACAATAAAACTCAGGACAATTTCTTTGGCCGGATTCAATAACGCTGTCAGGAAACCTTCGGAGGCACCGGATGCCTCATGTATTAAGATGTTCTTGGCCAGAGCGGAAGCAAAACCGAAAATGATTATAGCCAGTCCGTCGTCGAAACCGACCACGGCATAAAGCGTCTTTGTCAAATTACCCTTTGCTTTATACTCCTGAA
>CAZMZR010000008.1:0-7404 GCA_964570855.1 uncultured Pirellulales bacterium | reverse complement strand
CCGACCACGGCATAAAGCGTCTTTGTCAAATTACCCTTTGCTTTATACTCCTGAATAACTGCAACCGTGCCTGCAGGCGCACTCGCCGGCGCCATCGATCCGAATATCAAAGAAAGTGACAAATCACCGGTAAGCAAATAGATCGCAACAACCACAACAAAAAAAGCTCCGAAAGACTCTGCGAGAATAATAGAGATAATCCCAACCCCCAGACGCTTCAATACGGACAGGTTAAGCTCGGAACCGATACTAAAAGCTACGAATCCCAACGCAATCTCCGTTATAAACGAGAGCCGTTCCATCGAATTTTCATCGAATAGATGCAGAACCGAGGGACCGAGTATCACCCCTACAACCATATATCCGATTAATGACGGCAACTTTACAAGCCGTGCGAGACGCCCTACATAAAATGCAACAATCGTCGCTGCCCCCAAAAGAGTCAGCCCGGAAATATGGAGAAAAGACAAATCGGTCGTAAACGCAAAAATTGCCGGATTTAGTTCACTCATATCTATGTACTCAACGAACCCGCCGCATAAGAAACTTCCTGGATGGTTACCATAATTCCGGTACTTTTATTAAGGTCGCCGGAGATACTTTCAATCCGTCTGAGTGTTTCGTTTGTAAGCTTTTTATCGACGACCGCAATTATTATCCTGCTGAAATCGGACGGTTCATCGGACCAGAAGCTTGCAAAAAGAGGCATTTTTGACAGATACACTCCTGCATTTTCAGCCCCTACGATAACCAGCGAACTGGATTCTATCCCCGTTAAAATCTGTAATATATCCCTGAAGACGTCCTCGTTTTGTATGAACACATGGATAAGACTTCTGGCTACCTGTTCCCCACCGTTTATTTCTTCTTCCTTTTCACTTAGAATACTGCCATACACTCCATTGACAGTTTGTTCGGCCATGATTTTATCTAATGCGTTCGGTGCCAAAAGAGACTGTGAAATGATCGAGAGTAATCTCACATGCTTATTCGATTCCACCTCGGGAGCGATAATAAAAACGATAAGCCTGACTTTCGCGGCGTCCAGTGCATCGAAGTCCACACCTGATGGAACCAAAATAACTCCCACAACAAATTCCTGTACGGACTTTAATCGGCAATGCGGTATGGCTACTCCCCCGCCGATTCCCGTCGAACCAAGTGACTCACGGGCCTCAAGTCCTGCAAGAATCTCCTGCTCACTGACACTTTTAAGAACCGGGCTTTTCCTGGCAAGTCTGGCAACTTCCCGAAGCACCTCGGCCTTGTTGTTAAATTCGGCATTGACGGCTATGCACTCTTTACACAAAACATCGGCCAGCTTCATTATGAATATTCCTTAAACTTGTAAGTTGTTTCTGATTCGTTAATATTAATGTAACTATTATTTATCTCGTGAATTTTCTTCAATTACAAAAAGAAAGCATAATACTCCAGGTATTTTTTATACTCAAGCGATTTTACGAACAATATACGAAAAAACAGCATATTCACCCATTACAGTTAAAATAAGGTGAAAACAGCGGTTTATTTTCTGTCCATTGTCATGCCCGGCCAATCATCGGTTCGAAACGGCGAAGCCGGCAGACCTTCTTTATTATAAAGATTACATACAGGATTATCCGCCCACGCGTATCGTGCCGCAACCGGTGATGAGACTTTACTGCTGCCGAAGACAGACTGTATGTTAACGGGATGTCCCTGAATTTCGGATACAAGGCGCATAATAAAAGAGCCAGATGGATTCTTTTATTTTTCATCTTGAGATTCCTTTCAGTTTTGAAAGGCACTTTTTGATTTATTTTTTTGTGAAACAATTATAATCATTAGAACGTTGTTAATCATCCAAAATGGCTCAAGATATAAGCTTTTTTGTTGTTCTTGTTATTATATTATATTGAAACCGCTTGCAATTCAGGCCTAAAACAATATATTAGCACAAGAAATTTGCGGTTTTTACACAGGTGTATTATATGAACAGCTTATACAGAAAATCACTTATAAATATTACCAGAGGAGTCATGAAATGTTGCATTTCCTTTCTATTGCCATTGTGATGTTTGGATTATCATCGGCACAAACAAGCGAACCACTTCGTTATGTTCTCACTGATATCGAAAAAAACATTAAACAAGAAAGCTTTGAAATTAAAAGTCAAGATTTGACACCGGATTGCCCCTATTCTTGGTCGGTAAGCAAATATGCCCTCCACGGAGGTAAACAAGAAGGTATTGAGATAATTAAAATAGATAACGGCAAGCTTTGTTTCGATTTGGTTCCAACGCGTGGCATGTCTATTATGCAGGCATCTATTGGTGATTTGCATCTTGGTCATAAATTCATCGACTCTCAAGTCCAGAACCAACCTGAAGAAGCCGTCGAGTGGTTGGTTCGCAGGGATCTGAATTTGTCGGTTACACCGGCATCGTATATAGAAGTTATTGTTGAACGGGAAAACCCATATCGTGTTACCATACGCAGCAAAATCAAACAGGCCGATATACAAGAACAAAAACTCGAACTATTGACCGAGATATCGACTGTGCCGGGCACTAACACTTTTCATATCTCCGATACGGTTACCAATCTTGGCAGCGTTGAGCAGGAATTTGACATTCTTTATCAAACTAACTACGGTAAGCCTTTTATAACAAAAGACTCGAAGTTAATATCTCCTATCCGTCAGATAACACCTGTCAACAAACAATCAATCTCAAATGTTTCTACTTATGACATTTACAATGCTCCATCCGAATCTGCCGAACAGATTTTTTTACTAAAGCTCTGGGCCGACCAAAACGAACATACAAAAGTTATGCTACAGAACAATACGGCCGATAATGCGATATCAATGGATTTTTCCACAAAGCAGTTACCTTTCTTCACTCTATTGAAAAAACCTGCGGCCCTGGAAAACGAATATGTAGTGTCTCTCGAAACGGGTACGAATTTTTCTCGCAACAGAGAGAATGAGCAAAAGCTTGCCCCGAATCAGAGCAGCTCTTTCGATATCGAATTTGCGTTTTACTCGGATACGAATCAGGTCAGTGCCGTTGCTAAAGAAATCGAAGCAATCAAAGCCAACCGTGAGACAAAGATTGTTACAGTACCTCAATCTGCTTCGATGATAAGACTTGAAGATATAATCAAAGCCGCAAAAACATGGGGACCGGCTTTTCAAAACTGGTATGGCAAGTCGACACCAGATTTTGCTTTGATTGATATTTCCGGCAAAGTGCATAGACTAAGTGATTATCGTGGAAAAAACGTTCTTGTCATTTTCTGGGCAACCTGGTGTGGTCCATGTTTAAGAGAGATTCCGGATTTAATTGAACTACGTAAAACGGTCGGTCGAGATGATTTGGCAATGCTGGCCATAACAAACGAAAATCCAAATCTTGTAAAGAGGTTCGTAGCCAAGGCAAAAATCAACTATGATATATTGCTCGACCAGGGTACTTTACCAATGCCCTATAATTCCATAAAAGCTATTCCGAGCGGCTTTTTCATCGATGCCGAGGGCAAAATAAAACTTGCTACCGTTGGTATGGTATCCTTAAAAGAAATTAAAATGATACTTCAGGCAACTCAATAGTAACAAATTTTTGCTATACATTTTATCCGGTCCGGTGTTCGTACGCCCGATATAGTAAATCCATTTCGGCGGTTTTATCCTCGAATTTTTGCTGCAATTCCGCGAGTTGCCCCGGATTTTTATAAATAGCCGCGTCACCGAAACATTCCCTTAAATCGGCCAGCTTGTGCTCAAGCTCCGTTATCATTTCTTCAATTTTTTCAAGAGAATATTTATTGAAACACTTAAGCTCTTCGGGTGTCTTTGAGCGTTTTTTGCCCCCGCCGCCGGCCGGGCGACGCTTCCGACCTTTGGTAGTAACTGAATCTTCTTTATCCTGTTGTGCTTCATTTCGTTCGCGAACCAAAGAGGCATAATACGAATATACGGGTTTGACATTAACGAATTCGGTTTTACCCAGACAACGCCGTCCCAGCTCATCCATACCGACGACTATCAACTTCTCTATAACACGATCAAGAAAATAACGGTCGTGACTTACTACAATCATAGTCCCGGCATAATCGGCCAAAGCAACCTCTAATGTTTCCCGACTGGCAATATCAAGATGATTGGTCGGTTCGTCCATTATAAGCACATCCGGCTCAGCTAAAACCAGTTTGCACAGCATCAGGCGATTTCGCTGGCCTCCGCTCAAATCCCCGCAAAGCTTGAACACATCGTCACCTGTGAAAAGAAACGCACCGAGCCGGTTTCGCACCCGCTCGTAAGAAAGTTCGGGATTAACGCTTGAAGCCTCGTCCAGAACGCTTCTGGATGGTTCCAGAACGTCTCCATGCTGGTCGAGATAACCGACGCGAAGGTTCCTGCCGATCCGAATACCGCCGTCAGATGGCTCAAACTCGCCCAGGGCCAATCGTAAAAGAGTACTCTTGCCCGTGCCGTTTGGCCCGGTTATGCCGAAACGTTCGCCTCGGAGCACATCGAACGTCAGATTTTCAAACAACGTCAAATCGCCGAACGATTTACTCAATCCTTCGCATCGCAGTACTAAATCACTACTATAGCCTTTTTTGCCGAACGAAAAACTAATCGTTTTTTGTTTGGAAGGTTTATCCAGAAAGTCGGGGTTCTCTTTCAGCAGCCGTTTCAACTGGGTTTTTCTGCCGCGGGCCGTCTTTCGCATCCCCTCCTGGTCTTTGTTGCGTGCGATAAAATCCAGGGTTCGCTCGACCATCTCGACACGTCTGACGTGCTCACGCTCCGTTTGTAATTGCAGGGTCTCCTTGGTTTGGACGTAGTTGCTGTAATTTCCCTTCCAGATTTTTACCTTTCGATTTCCGACCTCGATAATCTTACATGAGATTTTATCCAGCAGGCACCTATCGTGACTTATAATCACGGCCGAGCCGTTATAGCCGACCAGAAATTTCTCCAACCATTCGGTCGCCTGCATATCCAGATGATTGGTCGGCTCGTCCAAAAGCAGTAAATCCGTTTCCAGCATGAGAACCTGGGCAAGGCCAAGCCGTGACAACTGCCCCCCGCTGAGGGCCGAAGTTTTTGCCTGATATAGTTCAGGCTCGAATCCCAGGCCCGCCAGGATAATTTGAATCTTTGTCTCGTATCCGTAACCACCGGCGATCTCGAAGTCGTGACATAAACGGTCGTACTGCTTCATCTTTGCCTTCAGCTTCGAGCCGCTAAGCTTTTCCATCTCGTGCGATACGTCATGGATGGCCTGTTGAAGACCGAGCAAGCCTTCGACGCCTGCATGCATTTCCTGCAGAACCGTCCGTTCGCCGCTGAATGTCGCTTCCTGCGGCAAATAGCCGATACGCAGGCCTTTCTGAGTGGATACCCTGCCGATATCCGGCTTGATTTGCCCGATGATAAGCTTCAGGATGGTACTCTTGCCTGAGCCGTTAACGCCCACCATACCGACTTTTTCGTTTGGATGAAGCTGGAGTTTCAGCTTGTCCAGGACTATTTCCGGGCCGAAAGATACGTGAACGTCACTTAATGTTACTATAGCCATAATGATATGTTATCGGTGAAAGCGTTAAATTTCAAGCCTCTTTAGACGGCGTTGCATTTGTATGGAAGTGTTTATAATTTTTTAATCCCCGAATATATTCCCTCTATTTGAGTCTGTACTTTCGCATCTGTCTTCTTAATTGCTTCGAGTCCCCTACCAGCTTATCCATAGCCTGCCAGAATTTTTTGCTGTGGTTCTTATGTTTGGTATGCACCAGCTCATGCAGAATGACATAATCCTGCAGCTCCAGTGGCAGCCGGACCAGCTTCATATTCAAACTGATATTATCCTTAGAGCTGCACAAGCCCCATCTGGTTCGCTGGTTCCTGATAAATATTCGGTTATAGGTAAATCCGTATTTATTGGCCAGGTAATCCAATCTGGCAGTCAGGTATTTCTTGGCATTTCTTTTTTCGCCGGCGGATAATTCCAGTGACGGCCCGACTTGTTGATTTTGCCGTTGTATTTTTTTAAGTTGCCTGCTGACCCAGTCGATTTTAGATTCGAAGAACTTCCTCGCGGTGCTTAGAGTCACTCCTTTTGGAATGGCAACTCTTATACTCGAATCGTGTCTGACTGTTATCGAAAGATATTTCGCCCTTTTGGAAAAGGCAAAGTGCACAACGCCGACCGGGGCGATAGCTATTGTTGTACAATTAACATGATTTTCACAAATACCTGTCATTTTCTGATATTCTGCCATAATCAAACATTCGATAAAACACAATAAAAATCCGCATTATATACCATATCAGAAAATTGGCTTTGTTTGGGTTTGTTTTTACTAAATGTCCGATTACTCATTTTTGCGATAACTCCTTGTTAGTAATACACTTAATCTGACTTGACTTTTTTGAAATTGGCTTTGTTTTGCAAAAAACACCCCAATTTGTCGAATGTTCTCTACATTTGTCGAAATTTACTTCTCGGAGGAAACAAACACCTATCTTGCATGTTGCAATATTGTTTTGGAGATTTGGGATTTTGAACATTTGATATTGTTTAGGGCTTAGAAATTAGTACTTATGATTTATTGATGCCCCCTGATTTTCGAAGTATTCCTAAAGGGTGAACTAAAAACTATGAACAACGAACTATCCTTAGTTCGCTGTGCATTATACCCAAAATCCGCCAAAAAACAACCAAAAATCCCCTGTTTCACGCAAAATTGTCCTTAATTCGTGACCCCTTACAGGGAAGAATGTAAAATATCCAAAAAATAGATGATTGGAATATACATGTATGATGAGTTAGAAAAAATTAACGCACGTCCGAAGCCATTTGAGTTCTACACGGCGAGCGATTTATGGACGGACGAGCATACCTCGAAGATGATGCTCTCATACCACCTGAATACTGATATAGACGTTTCGAGTCGAAACGCCGAATTCATTAGCCGCTTCGTTGACTGGATAGCAGCCCAATTCAACATCGGTAGAGAAACAAAGATTGTGGATTTCGGCTGTGGACCGGGATTATATACAACGAAACTCGCTCAAAAGCAGGCGAATGTAACCGGGATAGATTTTTCGAAGAGGTCGATTCAATATGCAAAGGAGGTCGCACAGCGCGAAGGGCTGTCTATCCACTATGAGAATCGGAACTATCTGGATTATGAAACCGATGATCGATTTAATCTTATCCTGATGATTATGTGTGATTTTTGTGCCCTTAGTCTGCCCCAAAGAAGAAAGATATTGAATATATTCTTCGAAATACTTGAACCGGGCGGTTCTGTTCTGCTCGATGTATATTCGTTAACGGCTTTTAACCGGCGAGAAGAGACGGCGATGTATGAAATTAATCAACTCAATGGTTTCTGGTCGCCGAA
>CAZMZR010000007.1:0-62145 GCA_964570855.1 uncultured Pirellulales bacterium | reverse complement strand
GATAGTTGACCACGAGAGCCCCATCGCCGTACCGCCGCACGCGAACCGTGAGGGTCAGATCTCCCCAGTCGCCGTCGTGGATGGCAAAGTTGCCCGGCTCAATCCGCAGCACACCGTCCACGACCACCGCGTTTGGCAAGTGCTCCCAGCCAGGCAGCGCTGGGTCGTCAAAGGATTCGGTAAAAACCGTCTGCTGCGCCTGAAGAAGAACTGCCCCCCAGAGGTTGAATCCGACAAGTACGACAGCGAACCAGAAGATGCGAATTTTCATGTTCATTATTTTTTCCTCCAAATAGAAAGACGTTCTTTCGCAACAGCACAAGATTCTTTGTCCAGACTTTGATCTCGCTGATTCGTTAATCAAACATCCTTTCCTTCCACACTCTTACGACATTGCGCCCGTAGTAAGCTATTTTTCTATGGATGGAAAACTCGGTGAAAGATATAGTAGCTCCTACTCCGACGCTACTAAAAGAACATCCTACACGATTGATTTCAATCTGTCAAGAAGAAATGAAACACCCGGAATATTCAAAGTGCTGACAGCTTGAGAGAGTTGTCAGCTCTTTTTTTGGAATCGGACATTGAAAATGTTGTCAAAATTTATGAATTTTAAAAGTATCTGTTATGAAAAAACTTATAAAATGAGCACGTTGATAAAATTGGCAGATATTGAATCCTCGAGTTGTAATGTGGTTGTAGTGGTTTGCGAGCGAAAATGGGGGGGGGTATTTCAAAGCGGTCCAAACACAACTCAGGATATGTCGGTGTTGCTTTCGGAGCGTGACCTCGCTCGCCGACAATAAGCTCGCAATCGTTGATGCATATTGTTTTGTTTTCCATTATATGCTTGAAAGCAAGTGCCCGGCAGACCGGCACAGACCGGCGCATTGGAACGTCACTTTGATAAAATTGCGTGACAAGCTCTGCTCGTTCAGTTGATATAAAGGGTTTGGTCCGTACACTTTGCTCCCGTAATCCGGCTACTCGCTCGTTCATTTTATCAGCCCCCTATTTTTACTTCAAAACCACAATTTCGAAACACATCTGCAATGCTTTCCATATCCTCATCGCCGGGTGTATCAGTTTTCATAAGGTCGAAATCGGCGGAAAGTCGTACTGATTTTTCCAGGCCACCACGGTTATAGGGTAAGATATCAATTCTATCGGTTTTTTGCAACGACTTTACAAACTGAGCCGTCGTTTCAATGTTCTTCCGGTCGTCGTTAAAGCCCGGGATGATGGGAACACGAATAATCATTTTTGTATCGACTTTGGCAAGTTCCCGTATATTGTTAAGTATCAACTCATTTCCCACACCGGTATATTCCTGATGCATCCGGTTGTCCATATGCTTTATGTCGCACAAAAACAGGTCTGTTTTCCCTGCTACAGCCTGAATAACTTCCGGTTCTGCGTAACATGTTGTATCAATCGCCGTATGAATGCCCTTCATGCGGCATTGATCCAGCAGTGCCGTGAGAAATTTGGACTGCATAAGAGGCTCACCACCGGAGAATGTGACACCTCCGCCCGATTGGTCGTAGAAAATCCGGTCTTTTTCCACCTCGCTAATGACTTCGAGAACAGTGGTTTCCTTTCCGATAATCTCTCTGGCCCCGGTAAGACATGTGTCAACACACCGGCCGCACAGCCGGCACTTCTTTATGTCGGTTACAGGTTTTCCCCCGATCATACTTATTGCACCCGGACTGCAGTCCTCTATACAGCGACCACATCCGATGCATCGTCCGGGGCGCAGGCTCAGCTCCGGATGGATTTTCCAGCTTTCAGGATTATGGCACCACCGGCATTTTAAGGAGCAGCCCTTTAGAAAAACCGTGCTTCGTATGCCCGGTCCATCATGTATGGCATACCTCTTTATATCGAATATGTAACCTTTTGAAATTTTGTTCGATTGAATTTCCATCTTTATACTAAATTGCAGTGTGTCGTGTTTGATTTATATTATGGAAAACTGCCTTGCCGTGTATTATGGATATTGTCGGAAGTTTTATCTATGCCCAAAACGATGTGCTCACGAAACGACCGAATTCTATCATGCAATCTTCTTTCAATTCGTTCTAACTCCTCCTGAAGCAGATACATAAACTTCATGGAGTATTCCTGTTTAATATACCATCCTGGGGTCTGTATAGCAAGGTTTTTAGGATAGCTCTCAGGTCATTGTGGTAAAACCGGGTTGACTTTTTAGAAGAAACTGTCAAGAATAGCGGGCAATTTAGCCGCAGTAAGCTAAGAAAGAGTAATAATACAGAAAAAGATAAGGAAATTCGGACACCCTGATATGTGCAATCAAAGAAAAATAGCATACTTTTCGATGGAAGTCGGCCTTGAGAGCGATATGCCTACTTATAGCGGCGGGCTTGGCGTACTTGCCGGAGATACGATTCGCTCGGCGGCCGAGCTTAATGTTCCTATGGTTGGAGTGACTTTGCTGCACCGTGAAGGTTACTTTTATCAAAAGCTGGATGAAAACGGTATTCAGACTGAAGAGCCTGTTCAGTGGGTAGTGGAGGATTTTCTTGAACCGCTGGATAAGATTGTGACGGTTGACCTCGAAGACAGACAGGTGAAAATCAAAGCCTGGAAATATGAAGTGAAACATTTGGGTAAAAATTGCGTGCCTGTATATTTTCTGGATACGAACCTGCCGGATAACAGCGAGTGGGACCGTGTATTGACGGACCATCTTTACGGGGGCGATTCGTACTACCGGCTCTGCCAGGAGATCATTCTCGGTATCGGCGGCGTGCGAATGCTTCGGGCGCTCGGGCACGACCGAATCGAGAGGTTTCACATGAACGAAGGTCACGCCGGTTTTTTAACACTGGAACTATTAAAGGAACAGTGCGATGCTGCGGGAAGGGAATCCATCTCAGAAGAGGATATCGAAGCCGTGCACAGAAAGTGTGTTTTCACTACGCATACACCGGTACCGGCGGGGCAGGACAAATTCCCCATGGAAACGTTTGAAAAGGTTTTAGCAAAACATCCCGGTCTGCAGGTTAAGGATTTGATATCTCACGATGGTGTGCTCAATATGACGTACCTCGCTCTGACGCTTAGTCATTATGTAAACGGAGTGGCTAAAAAGCACGGAGAGATTTCAAGCCACATGTATGCCCCGTACAGAATTGATTCAATAACCAACGGAGTGCATGTCGCCACGTGGACGTCACAGCCGTTCCGGGACCTGTTCGATAAGTATATCCCCGGCTGGCGGGAGGATAACTTCAACCTGCGTTATGCGTTGAATATTCCGGAAGAAGAAATCTGGGAAGCGCATCTGCAGGCTAAGCGGCAGTTGGTTCATTATGTCAATCGAGAAACCAACAAGGGGATGGATACGGACGTTTTAACACTGGGTTTTGCCCGACGTGCGGCGACCTATAAAAGGGCCGATTTGTTGCTCAGCAATATCAACCGGCTCAAAGAAGTTTATTCCAAGGCAGGGCAGTTTCAGATTGTTTACGCGGGCAAGGCCCATCCGAAAGACCAGCAGGGTCAGGAACTTATTCAGCGAATATTCAAAGCGATCAATACTCTGAATTCTGATATTAAGGTCGCATATCTTGAAAACTACGATATCGAATTAGGCAAGCTTATTACTTCCGGCGTTGACGTATGGGTCAACACACCGATGCCTCCTATGGAGGCGTCAGGCACAAGCGGCATGAAAGCCGCCATGAACGGAGTGCCTTCGTTTAGTATTCTCGACGGCTGGTGGATCGAAGGCTGTATCGAGGGTATTACGGGATGGGCCATAGGTCGTGACGGTCACGATATCGAGGCAAAGCGTGACACCGAGCAGGATGCGGCGGCCCTGTTTGACAAGCTTGAGAATACGATCATTCCTTTGTACTATAATCAGCCTAAGCAATTCCGCTGCATTATGTCTCACTGTATCGCCCTTAACGGTTCGTTTTTTAACACTCAAAGGATGGTTCAGCAATATGTTCTAAAGGCCTATTTTTCCTGATGCAGGTCGGCGTCTGTGCGGATAAACATTAACAAACTCTCTTGATTCGGGATAACATGAATGAAATGCCTGATAAATCAGATGAACAATTCATGCGGATAGCGATTGAGCAGGCGAAGGTCGCCGAGGAAAACGGCGATGTGCCTATCGGGGCGGTTATCGTTTATAAGAATCAGATTATCGGCAGGGCATATAATCAGCGTGAGCAACTCCAGGACCCGACCGCCCATGCGGAAATAATCGCCATAACAGCCGCCGCGGCGTTTCTGGAAAGCTGGCGATTGCACAATTGCACGATGTATGTGACATTAGAACCTTGCTGTATGTGTGCCGGCGCACTGGTCCTGGCAAGAATGAACCGATTGGTCTATGGTTGCGACGATCCCAAAACAGGCGCCGTCAAAAGCCTTTATAACATCGTTCAGGATGAAAGATTGAATCACCGTCTGGAAGTGACATCGGGCGTTTTAGCGGATGAGTGCAGCAAGCTGCTGCAGGATTTTTTTCAGCGGCGCAGGATTCAGGACAACTGAAGCTTTATAAGTATTTGTAATTAGTTCAAAGAAATTTCCGCGACTGACCAATTACTTTGTTTCGTTTGCGGTTCTGTTTTAGTTCAACCAAAAATTGTGGCATATCAACACAATCCGGGTATCATAGAATAAACGAATGTCCGACTACACCGGCTTTTCGTCTCGTATTCTTACTTCGAAAACGCAGCGCTTCGATCCTCTCAATACGGATTCCTTTAGTTCGACGTCGATGGTCTTGTCAAGAATCGTTTCGTACATTTGTTTTTGCCAGCCGATGGAACACTGACAAAAATACGCCGGAGTAATTTTACTGTTGACCATACCGCATACGCAATCGCGTTCGGGTGTTGTTATTTTAATTATGCCGTTGGCTTTGTTATATTCGATTTTTTCGCCCTGAGATTGCTCCATGTGTTTGAAAAAGCCCTCGGGATTATCCTTATACTTTTCGCCCCATCCCAGGGATTTGGCGCAGTTCCTGCCAAGCTGCTCGATGATTTCAAGACGCTGCTTGTCGTCCAGGTGTGGTTCCAGCAGCTCCCAGAGCCGTGCGATTTGCCTTTTGGTATGGTCCAGCCACCATTGTTTTCTAAAAAGCTCTCTTTGTACCTTTTGAAGTTCTTCGTTTTCATCTTGTTTTTCCTGTGATGCTTTACACGAATCATCGATAATTACTGCGGCCGCGCAGGAACACATTCCCATACCGCAGACGCGACTCAACAATTCTCGTCTTTTCATAATCAATTCCTGTTATTTTTACTGGCCCATTAATTCGGCTACTTTGGATTCTATAGCTTCGGCCCAGATTTTATAGCCGGTCTTGTTGGGATGCAGAAAGTCCGGCATGATTTCCTTCGTCAGTGTGCCGTTATCTGTAAGAAACTTCTTGTTGATATCCATGTAATAAATTGTCTTGCCATCTGCGATTCTCGAAGCGAGCAGGCTGGCTTTGGCGTTCTTTTCACGCTGGGCTGACGGTTCCGGGTTGCGCGGGAAAATCGCCAGTAGGAGAATCTTCATTTTCGGAAACTGCGTGCGCAAACGCTTACAGATGGTGATGATTCCGTCGGCGATTTCTTCGGCGGTATTGTCCTCGTTGTTGGAATTGTTAGTGCCTATCATAACAATAGCAAGTTTCGGAGAGATATTTTCGAAGTTGGAATGATCCAGCCGCCACAGGACATGCTCTGTGCGGTCCCCGCCGAAACCCATATTGATTGCGTTGCGCGGTGCATAATAGGTATCCCAGATTTCTTTCCCCGTGTTTTCCCAGCCGTGGGTAATCGAATCGCCGATCCACAACAAATCGACGTTTCCTTCTTTCAGCCGCTTATTAACCGCTTCGTGACGCGGCTCCCACCACGATACGGCCCATTTGGCGGTTTGCTGAACGTCTGTGACGGCCGAATGAGTTTTGCCTTCGACCGATTTGAAGGCGAACTCCTGCTGACTCGCGCATCCGGAAAAAATAATGACTGTTGTTAATACGACGATAATGGCTGTTAGTCTGCGTATCATCTGTTTCTCCTTGATAATTCTAAAACAATGTTTGGCTATGACGTTATTTATTCTTCAGGATTTTTCCGAATTTAAGCGGTTAAATAGCTTCTATTGTTGACGGCGGCTTGGTTGCTATATTGTATGTAACGCTGACAACTCCGGGCACATTACGAGTAATCTCTTCGGCGAGTCTCTCGAGGGTATCGAATGAAAGCCGTGTCGGTGTTGCTGTTCGAGCATCAACGCTGTCCCAGCAGCGGACCTCAATCTGCTGACCAAAATCGCGTCTGCCTTCCCGCATTCCTGTCACGCGGTCCTCGTGCAGAATCGCCAGATACTGGAAAGCGCCTGAATCTTTAAGCATCTGTTCTACTATTACTGTCGCTTTGCGGACGGTCTCGATACGCTCCGGCGTCACTTTACCTATTACACGCGCCGACAGGGCAGGGCCGGGGAACGGGATTCGCTCGAACAGTTCGGCCGGAAGCCCCAGGGCTTTGCCTACTCTTCGAACCCCGTCCTTGCGAAGCTGGATAAGTGGTTCGATGATTTGATAACCGAAAGTGTCCTGCGGGTCGATTCCGAGTTGTTCGAAAACATTGTGCTGCCGTTTAATCCCTGCGACAGTTTCGTCGACGTCTGTAAGAATAGTCCCCTGGAGGAGATATTTGGCGTTGCTTTCTTTGACAATTCGGCCGAATACTTCTTTATAGAAGGTCTGGGTAATGGCTTCGCGTTTTTCTTCCGGGTCGGTTATTCCCTTGAGTGCAGCGAAAAAATCCTCACGTGCATCTACTACTTCGACGGTGACACCGAGTTCCCGGAAAAAATCCACGACCTGTTCCGGCTCACCCTCGCGCATCAGGCCGTTCTCGATAAAAACGGTTCTTAGTTGCTTTCCCAGTGCCCGGTGTCCGAGCATTGTGACCGTGGACGAATCAACCCCTCCCGAAAGGGCGTTTATCGCTTTGCTGTTACCAACAGTCTCTTTAATCTCTTTGACCTTCTCATTGATAAAACTCTCAGTATTAAGTTCCTTTGCGGTGACTTCCGTAATCATTATGACCTCCCTTTTATGCTGAATCTCTATGAATAAAATACATCGATACTGCTTGTACCGGTGCGATTATGGTTTGTATCGAAGGAAAATGCAAGAACGAAAAAGTAATATAATTGCTGAAAATGTTAATCAGTAAACGATTGATATCCTTCACGGGAGGAAAGGCTCGTTGCATTTTTAGCTTTTGCAGATTTTTAAATATACCATCTAAGCTTTCGGTTTTGTTTTTTTATAATTTTCAACCATATCTGTCACAAGCACGCCGTCAATAGTCATACCCGTTAAATCGCAGTTTTCAATCTTCGTACCCCTGAAATAGCTGTTTTGAATCGTACAATCGTCAAGCTCGATAATGTTATTATGCCCCGCCCAGTCAATTTTACCGCCTTCGACCATCAGGAAGAATCCGTCCGGGTCGTATCCGGCACTAAAGCGCCGCTGAAGTCATTTCCGAGAGATGAGGTATCGTATCGTAAGTCGGCATGCTTTCTTCTTCCAGAGGAAACAGAATTTTTTGCGGATGGTAATAATCATATTCCCAGGGCATCTCATCCGGGCAAAATAATCCCGTCAGGAAAAAAACCTCGGTGGAATTTTCATCAACCGGACTGACCAATCCCGTAGTTGTGCGGTATGCATGGGCCGACAATCCCGAAGGAGCAAATTTATATATAACGAAGAAGGTTTGCCTGCATCGCCATTTGAAACCGAAAAATAATTCTCTTCAAAACATTTACAATTTGATAGTATGCGAGGTTCTACTCTGCGAAGTGTTATTTAATCCCCTATAGCAATAAAGCACATAGGACAAACGAATTACGGGAAATCGCACCGATTATATAAATCAAGCGTAATGCCAGAGAAAACATATAACCGTTCCTGTTTTCTAAGATACAGTCTTACTTACGATCATTTTCCGATGGTTTGGAAGAGGATGGAATAATCGGCGTAGCACAAGTTACCGGCAGATTAGCGGCATCCCTGGTAGAACATGCTGTTTTGCTAAATCGCCTCGCACTGACCGCTACAGGCTGTTTAATCAGTTCTGGAACACTATAGGTCTGAATCAGTGAATCATAATACGTCGGATCTTTTTGGGGAAGAACAAACGGCTTTGAGGCCTTGCCGTCTTCATTAATATAGGTAAAGTAGGTCCTGGTAAAAAAACCTCCCATACGTTTACTGCTAAAAGCCAGCCAGCGACTATTGGAAGACCAGCTATGCCATGACTCCGAATAAGGGCTGCTCACGGCATCCAGTTTTTGATAACTGTTTGTTTCTAAATCCATGATGTACAGGTCACTGGAGGGTCGATAGATCGGAAAACAGCTATAATCGCACATGGCAAAAACCAAAAATCTACCGTCCGGCGAGATACGGGGCAACAGGATACTCATGCCTGTTTCATTAGTAGAAAGCACGATCTCAGGCTTTCCCCATTGGTCTTTATCCACATCGTAGCTGATTCTCATAAGATCATATTGTACCTTGTCAAAGTTATCCGGAGGCGTTTTGTCCCTGTCTTCCCAAAGTATCGGCGCACTGCAGTAATAAAGATAGGTCCCATCAGGTGACCATGCGGGATATGTCTCAAGGCGATCTTTGTCGGACATCTCCTTGATGGTTTTTGCTGCTTTTTCATCCAGCCGATAGTAGGAGATCGCCGAATCAAGATCAAACACATCGCGCAGCTCCAGACCTGTGGTGTGAACTAATTGCCGCACCTTATTCATTGAGTACACGGCCAGTTTGCCGCTCGGATGCCATGCGGTGTAGCCCCATGTGCTGGAAATTTTATTGAGATTGCCGTCATGGACAACCAATGAGGCATTACCGTGCTTTGCGCTCCGAGTCGCAATGCTCATTGTTTGAGGGGAGTTGTTGCAGAAACTATGGCAATTGATGCAGCCGACCTTAGCAAAACGACCTTCCAAAACAAGACTGTTTTTATAATTTTCAATGTTGCGCTGATAGATTCTCATCGATGTCCAATAATCATAGATAGGCCGAATAAAACGATAAACCAGAAAAGAGTCGATTGGTTCGCAGGCGATATCGTTGAGTATGGGCATATAACGACGCCAGCCATTTGCAGAATCGTAAACAAAAACATCAAACGACAGCTTGTCCCCTTTGTTTTCACGTAGGAGCGCCTTCCATTTTCTCAAAGGAATCCTGATATTGGCATTTCGGCTATAAACTTCGACGGGGCTGACGTGTGACGAGGAAATCCTGACAAAAAAGGATTCCCCGGTTTCGAGAATTCGGAAATTCAGCGGAGCCACATTCGGCGGAATTACAGTGTCGGAATAGTCCGGGCTGATATCGGCCGGCCGGGACACCTGTGTACAGGATTCAAGGGGTATTTTCTTGTTGCAGGAAGAACACACCGCTGTCACTCCTATCGCCACAGTCAGCCAGAAATATCGGTAAAAGCTTTTCATTTTTCGACCCTTGTAAGTTCAAAATTCAAATAAAACATGTAGGTGTCTCCAAAATCTTTAGCCAACTGCTGTCGAATCATCTCAGGATTCTTGCTTTTACTGTAACGCAACTGAGCTTTCCGGCCCGTCGCATTATATTCCTGAAAACGTTTTATAGTTTCCGGAGAAATCGACAAACCACGGAGGTTGATTTTTTCGCCAAACCGCTGTTGTCGCAATGCGGCATAAACCAGCATGGCCTCTTGGTAGTGACGTGGCATTTTATTATATTCTAATTCATTCATCCGGGAAATGTTCAGGGCGATTTTTTCAACCTGCCCCATTAACAGATACGTTGCCATCATGTACTCAAAAGCCATTTTATTGTGAGAATTTCGCTGTAAAAGTGGAGCAAAAATATTGCCCAAAGCATAATCACCGACATAATCCTTTTGAACGGCAACACGACGAAGGGATTGAACAGGCTCATAATCAGTCAATTGAGGGTCTTTCTCAAGACGCAGGAGAAGATCCCTGGCAAAACGCCCGTATATCAAGTCCTTGCTCAAGGCGCCAAGATATACTCTGGCGGTCTCGTTTTGTTCCTCCGCCAGATAAATTAAAGCAAGCTTCTTGGCCAGGTACGGACAGCCATTCGCCAATTCCAGGGCTTCGGATGCAAGTCGTCTTGCATGACCAAGATACCCTAACTCCATAAGAATATCCACCTTCTGGGCTTTTCGACACAATTTTTTAGACGCATCTGCTGGGGAACCGGAATCCGGTATAGAAAGCAATAAGGCAAAAGGATGCTGGTGATAAGAAAACATGTCATCGCCAAGCCGGCCAGTATAATACAGCGCCCGGTTGATGTCATAATTGAAAAAGATATTATACTGGCTTTCGGGATACCGTTTGGCACATTCAAGAATTTTCTGCCATTGCTGCTTTTCCGCATAAGACCATATTTGCAGCAACGACTTCGCCCTGTTATTAAACACAGCACAGAAAATAAACAAAATTAAGCCATAGGGAATCAATTTTCTCAAGATCAATACGAACAGGTAAAATGTTTTAATTAGTCGATTTTTGCTTGGCCTGGTTTTTTTTCGGACAGTTCTATTCGAACGATATTTATATAAAGCGATTAACAGGAGAATCAAAAATGGCGGAATGTACATAAGACAAAAAGGCGGAATTTCTGAAAAATTACCGGAATGCACTCCGGCATAATATAAGGCAAGTACTGCAAAAATTCCCCCGGTAAGTCCGATGTGTTTTTTAACCAATAATTCGTAGAACACAACCAGAAGACCAAATATAAAAACCGCTCCACCAATTAAATAGTACAAACAGGCAAACTCCACCAAAAACAGCAGTGCCGCAAAAAAGCTTTTCGACAAATCAATCCACAGGTATATGACAAAAGCCGCGAAAACTGCCAGCAAAGAAAGAGCGATCAATAGCTGGTGTCCGTTGTAGGAGGCATAGGCGGCCGTTAATAAAATGGCAAACAGGAAACCGATTTCAGTAATACATTTGCTTTTGGTTACGGCAAATGCTTTTTTTGATAACAGCCAAAAAAGCCACCCGATTACCGTGATAATCAATGCCCCTATCCAGGAAAAGTAGAAACACTGGTCTAAAAAGCTGGCTATATAATTGACGGGACCGCCAACAGTCGTCAGGCAATCGTAAAGAAATCGGCCGTCCATTACAAAGGGATAGTAATAAATGACTCTGCCGGATGCATAATAAATAAGCTCCGGCTCGATTACCAGCAGAACAAACAGATATAATGCTGTAAAAAAGAACACAGGCTCCAATATTGCCAGGTGACGTGACACAAATTCTTTTGTCTTTGAAATGTTCATTTATTATATTCGACCAATTACATCTCAATGTTCATGGCGGCGGTCACTTCGATTTCAAAGAGCAGATCGTCACGACAAATATCCGCGATAACCGGAATGATCGGCCAGTCAAGGCAGTACCGGCCGTCAATGAACACCTCTCTGACCTCCGGCGTTTTACAATAGGCAATCGCATGTACGATATCATCGTCGCTATAATCAAATTCATTGAGAACAGCACAAACATTATCTATTGTTGCTTCTATCTGTGCTTTAGTATCCCCCAAATGCATGGTCCTGCCGTCGGCGGCAATGGAGGCTGTACCCGAAACAAAAACGGTATAACCAGCCGGGGTTCGCGTTTTGCATCCTCTTGAAAAGGCGGAACCGTAGTTAAATGCGGACTTTTGGTTTCCCCCGCTGTCAAGATACTCAATGAAGCTTTGCCGGCCTGCGACGGCGGCAAGTTCCATCGCGCACACAGAACCGTTGCCCGTATGGATTCCAACGCCGGTACTGGCAGGCATTCTGCGATTTCCATTCTCCGCAATGATCCCACATTCTCTGAAAAAAGTATTTCTGACCTGGTTAAAAACATTATACCAGTTTAAGATGTCTTTAAGCCACATCCACGTGCGGGGAACAGCCCCAAAATTTATCCCGACATCATTTAGAATGGATTCTGCGGCTTGCAGCATTGCCCTCGCCTGGTTTGCCTGTCCGGAAACAGCGGACTGCTGTATGTTTGACAGCGTCAGGTAGACCAGATCGGGAATTCTGGCGACACGTCCGCAGGGCGTGCGGTTAAATTTGAGGACGTCGGGCGCCCCGCATTCGGCGATCGCATGAACCTGAATACCCACGACAGAACCGCCTGCACCCCTGCTGACAAGCCAGGTGGGCGGTACGCCGTCATCAAGTTCGTTATAAATTTTCGTCCTGACAGAGGCGGCCGTTTCCCTCGCCTGTTCCGTTATAAAAATTCTTTCCTGAAGGATATGTGCATCGTTCTGTCTTAATGTATCAGCGACACAGCAAAACAGTTCATGGTTCCGGGTATTTGCGGTTAAAGGCGTTTTTTGCACAGCCGTGATATAAATCTCGGTTACATTCTTTGCCTTAATTGTCTGAATATTCAACTTCACTGGCATCTTTATGCATACACGGTTACTTTTGGGAAAAAGCTGACTGACCCCGTAAGAGGTTATTATACCAAAAAACACGCCACATGGTCAAGAAGATTCTTTTCTCCTATTTTGGGGTGCGATTCACGTTTGCAGGTGGATTTTCAGGGAGATATTATCTGTTCTGTCGTACCTGTTGCGGCCTCTTGTCGATGTTGGGAGCTTATATGCGTTAATCCATAGAGGTCCCGCCATTCGTGGTATTCTCTGCCGGGGACAAATAAGCGTCGATAACCTGCAATGGGACCTGGAGCGTAAGAAAGTGGAGGTCACCCTGACTTCCGGGAAAGATCAGACGATAGACCTGATGATGCGACGTGGAATGAAAGAAGTATCGACCGATAGCCGGAAGAGTCTAAGCCTTGTAAACGATACGACAGCAAAGGTGGATTTGAAAAAGCAGGTTCCGGTGACGCTGATAATTACGTTGATGTAAAGAAGGTATCTATGTTTGTTCCTATTTTCTAACGGCTTGCCAGATGGTTCATTTTTGTCATAATTTTCACATATCTGTTGTGATTCTTTATGATATGTATATAAAAGTGTGATTTAAAGTTGAAAACTGACTATAAAAAAGTTATTCTTTCCATGATAAATCAACAAAACGAAATTTATAGCTAAGAACTCAGAGCTTTTAATGGAGAGGTGTCGGAGTGGCTTATCGAGCAGCCTTGGAAAGGCTGTGTAAGGCTTGTCCTTACCGCGGGTTCGAATCCCGCCCTCTCCGCCATTTTTTAGGCAGATCTTCCCGACGCAGACAGCAGTTGTTATTGTTATAGCTTTGGGTGGTACAATTGTAATTTCCGCCGGAAGGCCTGCAGTGATTGCCCTGAAACAATAAGAATAAGGACCAGGCAAAAAATATATAAACTGAATTCTCGATCTGCGTTTTCCCCTTTTCCGTTGCTTGTATAAGAGATGTTAACTTTTCCTTGCTATCTGCTACGAATTCAATATACTTGTCCGTAAAAATATTCTGCGTTAAAAATGTTTCGGTTATAATCGTGTAATTAATTGTTATATAAGAACTTATAGGGCATGGGTAATAAAGTTTCAATTGGATGTTCCTGTTTGAGTGGGATATCTTTAAGGAGAGCGAAAAATGATAAATCTTAAACAATTTGAAGTATGGTTCGTCACGGGAAGCCAGCATCTTTATGGGCCGGAGGTGCTCAAACAAGTCGATAAAGATTCAGCCCAGATTGCCGCGGCACTCGACAATTCTGCGAGCATCCCCTGTAAGGTTATTTTCAAGCCTGTATTAACCGGGCCTGATGCAATCACCAAATTATGCGCCGAAGCGAACACCACCGCCGACTGTATTGGTTTAATAACATGGATGCACACATTCTCGCCCGCCAAGATGTGGATTGCAGGCCTTAAGCTACTGACCAAACCAATCGTACATCTTCACACGCAGTTTAACCGAGATATTCCATGGGACACGATTGACATGGATTTTATGAACCTGAACCAGTCCGCCCACGGAGGTCGTGAATACGGTTTTATTTTAAGTCGTATGCGTAAGGACAGGAAAGTTGTTGTCGGTCACTGGAAAGAGGAAGCTGTGCAGAAAAAACTTGCAGTGTGGATGAGAGCCGCTGCTGCATGGCATGACTGGCAGGGGGGCAGGATTGCGAGATTCGGCGATAACATGCGCGAAGTTGCCGTAACCGAAGGTGACAAGGTCGAAGCACAAATACGATTAGGCTTTTCCGTATCAGGATACGGTGTCGGCGACCTCGTTGCGAAAGTCAAGGAAGTCACTGATGCCGAAAGTGACGCCTTGGTAAAGGAATATAATGAACAATATGAAGTGATAAGGTCGGAAGCAAAAGCCATTCGCGAGGCAGCAAGAATCGAGCTCGGTATGCGTGGGTTCCTCGAAGAAGGCGGATTTAATGCTTTTACTACTACATTTGAAGACCTTCATGGTTTGGTGCAGTTACCGGGCCTGGCGGTACAGCGTCTTATGGCCGATGGGTATGGATTCGGCGCCGAAGGCGACTGGAAGACATCCGCACTCGTTCGTGCAATGAAGGTAATGGCCGCCGGTCTTAAGGGCGGGACATCGTTTATGGAAGATTATACGTATCACCTGGATCCCGCACGCAGGATGGTTCTCGGAGCACACATGCTGGAAGTGTGTCCCTCGATTGCAGCAGGAGAGGTCAAACTGGAAGTTCATCCTCTCGGAATCGGCGGGAAGGCCGACCCGGGGCGACTTGTGTTTAATACCGCTACCGGTTATGGCGTAAATGTGTCCATTCTCGATATGGGTAACCGGTTCCGCCTGTTGGTTAATCCGTGTGATGTAGTTGCTCCGGAAGCGGATCTGCCGAAGCTTCCCGTTGCACGTGTCGTATGGATTCCGAAACCGAATCTCGAAATTGCAGCGGCCGCCTGGATTCATGCAGGAGGCGCGCACCATACAGGTTTCAGTATGGCGATAACCGAAGAGTATCTTGAGGATTTTGCTGCGATGGCGGGTATCGAATGTCTGCTCATCGATGATAACACTACGATCCGCGAATTTAAGAACGAAATTCGATGGAATGATGTGTATTATATGATTGCGAACAGTGCTTTTTGATTTTCTATTCCGGAAATTCCGGATTGCATGATCACGGATGATTAATATGGAAAGTCGCAGGAAAAAAGTTTGCGTTTATAAACAGGGGTTTTTTAGAGTGGGCAAAAAGAGAAAGGACAGAACGATGGAACTTGCTATATTTAGGAAAAGATTGTTTGAGGGGATTATTTTCATTTCTCTGTTGTTGTTTGTCGGTTGTGGATATGTATATACCGCAGATGCCGCCGCCCGGGAGGAATCGGCTCTAAACAGGATGATTATTTACACCGATAAAGGCACTGATCGAATCGATAGAAATATTTACGGCCATTTCTCCGAGCATTTGGGACGATGTGTTTACGATGGTTTTTGGGTCGGCGAAGATTCTCCGATTCCGAATACGCGTGGTATCCGCAATGATGTGGTTGATGCGTTAAAGAAAATCAAGATACCGGTGCTGCGCTGGCCCGGCGGATGCTTCGCCGATGAGTATCACTGGAAAGAAGGGATTGGCCCGCGCAATAATCGTCCGGCAATGGTCAATACGCACTGGGGCATGGTAACAGAGACCAACGCCTTTGGTACACATGAATTTCTGGATTTGTGTGAACAGCTCGGATGTGAGGCGTACATCGCGGGTAACGTCGGGTCCGGTACGGTCGAAGAAATGCAGGACTGGGTCGAGTACATGACGTTCGATGGGGATAGTGAAATGGCCAATCTTCGCAGGGTCAATGGTCGTGACAAACCCTGGAAGGTGAAGTACTTCGGTGTGGGCAACGAGAACTGGGGTTGTGGCGGGAATATGACTCCTGACACGTATGCCGACTTGTATAACCAGTTCCAGACCTATGTGCGCAACTACCCTGGAAGCCGGATTTTCAAAGTGGCATGCGGACCCGGTAGCGAGAATTATCCCTGGATACGAACTGTAATGGAACGCGCTCATCGAAATATGGATGCAATAAGTTTGCATCACTACGTCCGAGGGTCCGGCGACTGGACTCGAAAGGGTAGTGCGACAAAGTTTGATGAGTTTGAGTGGTTTACACTGATGAAGAACACACTTACAATCTACCCGTTGCTGGTTGGCAATATAGAGATTATGGATAAGTTCGATCCGCGCGGGCGTATCGGTTTGTATGTAGATGAATGGGGCACATGGTGGGATGCCGAACCCGGTACGAATCCGGGCTTTCTCTATCAGCAGAACACACTTCGTGATGCAGTTTCCGCCGGTATATTTCTTAATGCTTTCAATAAGCATTGCGATCGTGTGAAGATGGCCAATATTGCCCAGACCAACAATGTTTTACAGGCGATGATTCTAACCAAAGGGCAGAAGATGATTGTTACACCGACGTATCATGTCTTTGAGATGTACGCGGTCCACCATGACGCTGTGATGCTGCCTATTGAGTTGCAATGCAGTGATTATAAATTCAAGGGTGACAGTGTTCCGGCGCTGAATGTTTCGGCATCGAAAGATGATTCCGGCAGGATTCATATAACCTTCTGTAATCTTGACCCGGGCAATGCCGCCGAGGTAAGCTGTGCGCTCGAAGGCGCCGAACCCAAAGAAATATCAGGACGAGTTTTAACCGCTGAGACTATTACCGCTCATAACACCTTTGAGAATCCAGATGTAGTAAAGCCCGTGCCTTTCAGCGATTTCAAACTCGAGGGCAATATAATGACGACAACTCTGCCTGCAAAGTCGGTCGTTGTCCTGGAGATAAAATAGAAGACCGATTATATCAGGTTATCGAAAATTATTTTGGCGTTTGAAATACTTGAATTTGCCATTTTATTTTCTTGCAATGTTGATTTGTTTTTTATAAAGTTAAGGAAAATTATGGTTCGGGGCGGTTAGCTCAGATGGCTAGAGCGCCTGCTCGACACGCAGGAGGTCGTTGGTTCAAGTCCAATACCGCCCAGTGGGTTCTCCTGTAAATTACTGTAAATCCCTGTTTTTCCCGGTAAAAATACGGTTTCTTCAATGTCACTATCTCCCGTTTTCTGTGCCTTACAGGGCATTTCCGCCGGATACTGCGCCGCTTTTTGCGCCGCTTCGCTCAATAGTGACATCTTAGCCGCTTCTTTAAGGTCGCCTTCGGTTACCTGAGCATAATGTTTCATAGCAACCGCCGGAGAATTTCCAATCCAAGAACATACAGCCTTAACGTTTCCATTTGTTTTTTTGAATAACTCCGTTTCCCGCGTTGAGCGGCAATTCTGGAATATCTTTGACCAAGGCTCAATGCCCGCCATCTTGACGATCCGCGCAAAATGAACACCAAGGTTTGACCATCGGCCTTTATATCTATCAAGACAATATACAGCCCCTTCCGGCGCCTGGTCGAAGCAATCCTGAAACAATGGACGAAGTTCAGGAAACATCGGGACGATTCGATTGCCTCCGTCTGCGTGATGTTCGGTCTTACTTGCATGAACAAGAAATCGACTTCGCTCAAAGTCCACGTCCTGCCACTTAAGCCGTAAAACTTCACTGGGACACCTTAAGCCGCCCCAGCGTGCCAGAGCAAAGATTAGCCGCCACTGTGAATCAGGGCAGGCGTCAAGCACTTTTAAGGCCATTTCCTGTGTTACATAAAAGAACCGCTCAGGATTAGCCCGGACAGATACCGGCTGTCCCCGGAACGGATTTTTATTGATAATCTCCGCGTCAATGGCAGAATTGAAAAACTGCCGCGTGATTCCTATATGCCGCCTGATAGTGTTCTCTGATAGTCCGACAGTGCTTTTAAGATATATCCGAAAATTCTTGGCCTGCTGGACGGTAACATCATCAATATAATCGTTCTTAAAAAATGCTGCCAGTTTATCTTCTACGTCTCGCCATTTTCGTTTTGTGCCTTCTTTTACATCAGGTCGGCTGTCGATGTACTGCTGCACCCATTCCTTTACCGCAAATCTTTTCCGCTCCGGTTCCGGGTCAACTTCTCTCGGAGATACAAGGTCGAACTTTGACATCTTCGCGTGAATGTCATCGTGCAGAGAATCTATCCAATCGACATCGACATCAGCGAAAGTATAATCAGCTTTTAACAGCCGCTCCAGATTCGTCTTGAATGTCGCGGCCTGCTTGATAGTCATTTTACCCAGTCGAATAGTTTTCCGCTTGCCGTCCGCACCCATAAACATTATACGTTTGAGGCCATTTTTGTCTCTTGCTATTGAAGCCATTTTTTCACCTGCCTTTACTTAAATAAAAACTGTGTTGATATTATCCTCGTATCGGTATTTTCAAAACTAACGCCCTGCAGAAAAGCTGCAAGATCTCTTTTTATGTAATGGTTTTTGCCGTATTCCCGACACAAGTCCAAAGCCCTGATTCCAAAGTCACGCCAGTCGATATCGCTTGGCTCGTGATTCAACTTCCCGATTTTATAGAGGTCAACAAAACCATGCGTCAACCGGATAATCTCCAGCGATTGTTCGATATCCAAAACCGGCTCGAGGCTCACCCATGTTTCAATTCCCCGGTCGTGAGCCTGCCGTATGGCTTCGATTCGTTCCGCCGGCAAAGCCGCTCCCGGTTCGACTTCCTTAGATTTCGCCTGGTCCAGAAATGTCAACGTAGTTGCAAAGGCATCGTTGCTACCATACAAATCAAAATCACGCGTAGCATTTAATCCACCCTTAGTCAATATCTGAAAAGGTATATCAAAGCTCTTTAATATCTCAATCGCCGACCGGGTCATCATTTCCCGCTTGTATAAAGGCTGATACGGATCGCAGGAAAAGCATAACAACACCCGCTTGTCCGTCCCGGCATATTTCCGGGCGTCTCGCTGAAGCTCCTGCAGAAGATTTGGTTTCACTTTGGAATTATCAAAGTCCCGGCCATACTGAATAGCCATTCGCCGGGCGTAACAATAGTGACATCCATGCTGACATCCAGTATATAAATTTGCTGCCAGATATGAATATTCTAAAGCCCGGCCTTTTGGTTCATAAATTATTGCCATTATTCATCCTTTTGCAACTTCTTATATTATAGCCACTTATGAACGATTTTTCATCTCTTTTTTTTCGCGGGTATTTTGTTTTTTCTATAAGGTTTCATTTTTTCAAGCTTTAGGGGCTGACTTTTTTTTGTAGTGAAACAAAGATAATGCTTGTTGCTGGTAGAATAGTGCTTTATTTGTTCAACACCCTGTAAAGCGAGCCAAAGCTTGAATTTATCAAAGCCATGTCGATTAAACAAACTCGGGCATTTTCTTATCATCGCCGCCGAATAGCCGATGTCACGGAGCATCCGAACAGGCAGGCGTCCGAAAATGCTCTGAATAAAAGTTACAAATATAACTGTCCCCGGGCGAGTTTGTTTTTTGAATATGGCTTTAAGCTGCTCATATGGAACGCCATAACTATCGCAGTCGATAACATCGAATCGGTTCAGGTCTATTGATTCGAGAAACTTTCTATTATCGCCTCTTAAAAATATTCCGGTCTGATTCTTCTTGTCGATTCGCAAAACTTGAATGTTCCGGTTCGGCAGCTCCTTTTTGATTTTGTCCCATATTTTCCCGGTCCCGCTGAAACAATCCAGGGCGGCAATGTCACCATCAGGCAGATTATCAATCCTCAGTTTGACTTTCGTTCCCAAAAAACTGTTGTCGGTTTTAGTTTGCCCCTTGTTCATATTCGACGCCCTGTATTTCTAAAATGCTTTTTAAGTGCGGTTCTATTTGCATCAGCAGTTCCGGTGAAAAGCTCAAAAGGACATGCGTCCTATTGTATGGCCTGATCCGCTCCTCAAAATATTCCATCGCATCTGCCGGTTCTAAATCCTCCGCTGCTACCGCCGTCAATTCCAAAGGATAATCAACCGCTTTAAGTTCAGCTATAATATCATCCATTTTTTGAGAATCAATTTCCGCTAATTCCTGAATCTTATTATCCGCAACCAAAACGGCAAGCTCCTCAACTTCGCTTGCAAAGTCCTGATAATCAACCGGCACTTGCTTGATGTCTAACCGCTGGGCTGCATAATAACGGCAATGGCCGCTTACAATAAAACAGCTTTGATTAGATACTGTGATAGGATGTCGCCAGCCGTGAGCCTTTATAATCTTTGCAAGCTTTTCAATCTGTTGGTCCGAATGTATGTTCGGATTTTTTGGATTAGGTTTAAGCTGATCGATAGGGACGATTTTTATGTATGAACAAAATATCGGAATTTGATTTTGCCTTTTTTTCATTTCTATGTCACTTTGTCCATTTTTTGGGCTTTTGCCGAAAATTCGGCTTTGCAGGATTGCGTATAAGCGGCGATCTTCAACCGGTCCGTATCAAAGTACCTCTAAAAATCAACTTTTTTTGTTTTTTGAATATGGCGTATGGAATATCAAGTTCTTGAGGATTCAGTGACATTTCATCAAGCATTCGCGCCGCACACTTAGCATGTTCGTCCCGCATTTTTTCATAAAAGGATATTTCTTTTCTCGGTCTTCCTAATAGCCTCGAATCTTCGAGCACAACTAAACTATTTTTGTAGTTATACAGTACATTGCAAAGACCGACCCATAAATCCAAATTTGATGTATTAAGAAATCCAAGTTTTTTTGCTAACGGAGCAATTATAATCCATTCGCCTTTAGCTTCATCGGTCAGATTATCAGGAAATTTATTTGGATCAACTTTATCAAAATCAGGATGAAGTATTTTGATGTTTTTTTTTGTCTTATTTTTGTTTTTGTTTTTCATGCTTAAAACTCCTTGAAAAATTTCGCTGCTATTGGGTCTTTGTCTTCTTTTGGTAAAATTGTTAGGCTTGCTCGAGCAGTGGGACTTAGTCCAAGTTCGCTTGATAGTTTCCTGATGCGTTCCGCCGCTGCGTCACGTAATTGAAAAGCCGGATGTTTGCAAATTCGACCGCTGGGCTGATAAATAAAAGGGCTTTTTAGTCCATCTATTGTTTGGCAATTCTGTTTGTACTCTGCGATATCGTTGCACAGTAAAGATAAAATGACAACATCAACTTTCAACAAGATTCCAAGATCATAGAGTTTCGGCAGTAATTTTCTCCATTCGTTCTTTGCTGGCTTGCTTAGCCATGACGGCATTTGAGGTTTTTCTGATTTGTCTTTATCAGCTATGTCGTAGTCCTTTCGGAGTTTTGCTCGCCAGCTTCCGCGGAGTTTAAGAACTTTTGTTGGTTTTGGTTTGGGGCCTCGTTTAGCCATTTTTTTACTCAAAAAAATATTTTAATCCGTGAAAAAATACGTGTCATTACAAATACGGTCTTTGGAAGATGGATTTTGTATCATTTTACCCCCCCCTGCAAAAAGCAAAGGCCGCGCGCCCTGACACACGTGCGGCCATTCGCGAATAGGAGGCAAGGCAGCATAGGCTGCCATGCCCAAAACCCACCTGGAAATAATGGAAAAAATATATTCATTATGTTAGCTCTAATCTGTTTCGCAGCCGTTCGGCCTTGCGTTGACTTTTCCCCAAAGAAAATTTTTGCTCAAAAGTCGGTGACGCGTCGAGCCGTTTTTGTAATTTTTCGAGACGGTCATTGCGGTCAAATTCTGCATCTTCTTCATCGTAAATTTCTTCTAAAATTTCTCCGAATGATTTTTGCCGCGCTACCGTAGCAAAAATATTTGTATCTCGATAAGCCGGATAGGTTACCGGCCCGCAATCGAAGAGCTCGCCGATCTCAACTATTGTTCGTTTCGGCAATTCGCCTGGACGATTTGGTAGTTCCCAGTCATCCTTTTTGACTATAAATGCGAAACTGCAACCCGAAATATCACGCCGCTTAATCCTGGCAAATAAAGAATCGCTGGCCTGGTCATTCTGCAAGAGATCATTCCAAAAAGCCAAACCGAAATTCGTGTTGTATAAGCGGCATGAATTGTTTATTGTACGCCCGAAAATATAATTACTATCATGGTTAAATAAAAACCTGCAATCACAAGTCTTAATGACCTCGGAAAATGCACCTCTCGCGAGTTGCTCTTTAAAGTAATTTCCGATGGTTGTCCAAACGCCGTAAACAGCCGCAACGCCGGTCAATTTTTTTTGGCCCTGTGGTGACTTGCTATCCTTTGTATCTTCTATTGCCGGGACCGGTGACGTGGTTGTGGTGATTCTTTTTTCGATTGTCGAAAAAAAACTATTCCCGCGCGTGTCACTGTCTAAATTAGCCAATCGGCAGGTTCGCATCGCTTCTTCTAAGCGATTGATTTTTCCCATTACTTCTTTTGCCTGATTGTCAATGTCTTTACGACTATTTGGATTGGATTCTTTTGCCGCTTGCAATTTAAGATTAACGTGTCTTTTAACGAGTTCGCCATGACGGCGGTTATACCAGGACCGTAAAGAGCCTGACGCTGCTACAATCCTATCGCCTGCCCGAAAAGAATCGGCATATTCAATAATTTTATTTTTCATTTAAGTGCTTCCTTGATTTCGTCTCGCGCATCCCAAATTTTCTGTTGGTTTTCTACTATAAAAGAAATTGCCGGCAGGCCAGGTCCGCCGAAAGCGATACCATACCAATACGGAATAACCGTCATTTCCGTGGGTCTATGACCATGTTTTATGCCTTTTTTATTTAATATGCTGTCGACTTCAACCGCCCGTTTTATGGTTTCATCAAGTTGTCGAGCAGTTAAGAGAATGTCACGAAATGGTTGCTCGACTTCAGGCGGTAGAGACTGGCAAGCCTCTGAAATAGTATCATAGTATCTCGTTTTTTTCTTTTCTGTGAGTTTACTGATTGCCGCCTCTATCGCAGCAGTTTGTCTTAACAAATCCGCTCGCCTGTTTTCTGGATGTTCCCCTTCAAGATTCTCGATTTCATCTACGTTTTCAATTAGAAAGTCACCGTCTTTAACTTTATCAAATTTGGCGGTAAATCGACCGAAACCATCGGAGCTTCCTGTGATTGATAGTTCTTGACGTTTCTCTTTGAGCAGTTTTTCAAATTTGCTGAGCTTAGATATTATTTCTATTAACTCAGGGTCGCAATTGACGTTTGGGATTGAATCGATTATTTCCTGCGGCAAAGGTAGTTCCTTTTCATTGTTTTTTTTCTTGCTTAAAATATCTGTTATTCCCATGTCACTGTGTCCTTAAAATAAATTTTCATCAATGTTTTTTTTGACGCGCCGGTCTTGGCCTTTGAGTTGGATAACCTCACAGGCTTCCTGCAATCGGCTTGCTATTCTTTGGTCGAATGACTTGCCGAGTTCCTCTATACTTTTGTTACTGCTGACAAATGTTGCCCGGTAATGTTCAAGTCTCTGGTCAAGCAGTAAAAGGAATGTTCGTAAGCTGAAGTCTGATTCTTGTTGCCCGATACTGATTGTTGTTCCTACGTCTTCCAAAATCAACCGGTCGACTTCAATCAGCGGTTTTATGATATCAAGCTCTGTCGTTTTAGAGCCTTCCTGGTATGTTTTTCTGATTTGAAGTGCAAGCATTTCGTAGGTGACACGTGCAACATCCCATCCGTCATAAAAATGTTTTCGGGCAATAGCACATAGAGAATATGTTTTACCGGTTCCCGGACTTCCCCAGAGCATTAAGCCCTTGTCGTCCGGCAGTTTTTCAAACGTTTTTCTGATCGCTTCGGGTATATTTTCAATCGTTGCGTGTTCGTAGCGTTTTGGAATAACTTCATCGAGCCTGCAATAGTCTTTCATACAGCCTAATTGACGAGCGTTTTCCTCGGATTTTCTCTGCCAGCTTAATATACATATCTTGCACCATCTCCGCCCGCGATACCTGGCTCGTTGATGACAACACTCACACCTCAACTGTGATTCCGATGTCACTTCGCTGTCGGTTAAAATCTCGGATATTTTTTTGGGTTCTTTCATTCTTTTGGTCCATTTGTAATTCAAGCCGGTCGAATTTTTCCCGGAGCTTAGACGTTGACAGAATATTTGTTCGCCAGAATAAATCTGCCTGACACCATCGAATAACGGATTCGATTCGGTCCGGTTGTCTATGGTCAAGCCGGAGCATTCGGTCTATGTGCTTTGACCAGCTCTGAAGGTTTGGCTTTTTGTAGTCTGATTTCCGCTCGAGGATTAAATTTAAAAGTAGTTCTGCAAGTTTATACTCAGCAGAGGTTTGACTATATATATTATTATTAGTTTCTTTAGTTTCTTTAGTTTTGTCCGTCATTTTCGCCGGAGTAGGTTGTTTAATTGTCGGAGTAGGTTGTTTATTTGCCGGAGTAAATTTATTTCTACTCCGACTTTTTTGCTGGAGTAGGTCTATTTTTACTTCGTCATTTTCGCCGGAGTAGAAAATTTTACGATAACGACTCTGCGGGTTTTCGATGCGAATATATGGTTTGTTTTCTCGCAGTAACCGGCAGATATTATCCTGGTTGCAGCATAGCAATTCCGAGAGTTGCGCGTTCGACATCGTCAAACCGTGACTGTTAAAACTTTTAATAAGAGCATGAAGCATCTTACCCTTGTCGCTGAGCTTTAATCTCATAGTCTTAAGGTCAATATGTATATAGTCAACCGGAGTCATTTCGCTCCCTTCGCCGTCGCGATGAACGCATCCAAATCGGACAGGTCAAATCTAACCGAATAGCCGACATGCACCGGTTGAATTTGGCCGGACTTGACAAGATTGTAAATTGACTTTTCACAAACGCCCATATACTGGCTTGCCTGCTTGTACGTCAGAAGTCTCGGTGCTATTGTGGTGTCATTCATCGGCGCCGTCCCCTTGTTTTGCCAGGTTGTCAAGGGCCCGCTGTACTGCTGCCGGATTAAACCTTAACCGTCCATTGACATCTAATGCCGGGATTGCTCTTTTTTCTATAAGTTGTCGCAAATAAGTTTTCGGCAGTGACAACTCTATTGCCAGTGACTCAAGACTCATATAATTGTACTTTGTATCGTTCATAATAGACAATTATATGGGATATCCTCAGAGCAAATGCTCTGAGGATATGAAAAAACAATCGTGAGTATAAAATGATAAGGGGTGTGAATATGAAATGATTAGGGCAAAAAATAAAATTTTTCTTGCTCCTATTTTGGTGGAGCGAATCGTTTGACTTCTTTTTCGCTTACAAATATCCCTGGATTATCTTTTAAGCTGTATGATGTTATTTCACCTTTTTTGATTTTTCTGCGTATAGTTACCTTAGATGTTTTATACCTACTGATTGCAACCGTTAAAGTCATCAAATCATCAGGCAATCGTTTTGAATAATCCACAATAAATGGCCAGCCCTTGCCCTCAAATTTGATGTTTTTGGTTTCCAATTCTATGCGTATATCTCGCAACGTGCAATTTTGTCCAAATCGCTTTTTTATGATTCCAAGTTGCTGTGAGGTTAATCTTGTATTGCAGCCCATAGCCTTGTCATATAATTCAGTCATCATATCAATAGGCACAATCCAGTTTAATATTGGATTACTTAACCTGGATTCGTCCAAGGATTTTTTTTCTACTTTTACCGCTTTATCTGGAATCTCCGACCAGGGACCATTTGGGGAGTCGCTTTCAACGATACAGATTCTATTATTTCCAGATTTGTAATTCGATGCCTTAGCTTTTGATTTGCTTCTCGATATGTTTTTCCTCGCCATTTTTCCACCTGCCTTTGGTCGGGCCGGGGACAGTAGCAACGAAAAGGCAGGTGAGCCAGAATCGTTACCACCATCCGCCGATACCCGATAATTTCTTTATGTCGCCGCCGTATTGCCTTGTTTTTGATGTCGGCGTATATTTTTACCCGCGCCGCTCAAATTGCCGATGGTAGGGTGCTTGGCGCCGTTTATTATAAGCATTATAACCTCGATCTGCTTTTCGGTCAACTCCAGCCATGCGTCAATTACCAATTTCAATTTATCAAAAACTGCGCCGCTTTTTGCGCCGCCTGGATGTGAATTTTGCTGAATTGTTTGTTTTTCACCCGCTAATTCGGTTGGTTCAAGTCCAATACCGCCCATTTCCCTGAATATTCATGTCTTAGCTGGCGGTTTTGCTCTTGCTTATTTCAAAAATAACCGTACCGCCCCCGGTGTAATCGACCGGATCGGGGCATTGAACGTATGCTTTATCTTTGTCGGTCTTGCCGTCCAGGCCTAATACACATGGCGGTGAGACAATCAGAGCATTATAAAAAGGCATAATAGAGGATAGAGCATGCATACAAACCGGACTATCTGAAACAAGCTGGTAGCCTGCTTTTAAGGTAAAAGAATCACCCACTTTGAATGTTGGGCAGGACCCCTTAACTTCCTTGACTTTAACAATAATATCCATCTTGTACTTATCCTTTATATAGTATTATTCGTGGAAGTATAATAAGGATATAGACTCTGTATGGCAAGCAATTTCGTCTATGAATATATACAGTGTCTGGTTGTGTGCAGCGGGAATTGGGACTGGTGGTTAAAATCTCATAACAAAACCAGCTCCGAGCGCATTGGCTGATCCGGTAAGTTGATACTCTATGCTTAGAGAGTAGTAATCACCTAAGTCCAGTTGGGTACCAATGTAACCACCGTACATCGAGTCTTCTTCTATGTCCCATGTGTATTCCGTGAGCGTAAGGCCGCCTGTTTCTGCTTCTGTTATGGATATGTTAGTAAATTCACCATTGATAAAGTGTATAATTGGGCCTCCATAAATCCAGATACCGTCTATCAACATGTAAGATGCGCCCATTGTAAATTGGATTTCTATAATATCAGTCTCAACGAAGTCGGGCAGATACCAGTCCGAAACATTTCTTTGTCCATTATAATGAACCATATTTGCTTGAGCTATTCCACCTATTATTAGATCCTCTGTCTCATAAAATGTTGCTTTGATACCACCTCCGAAGGCGGGTACCGAGTCACTTTCAAATTTATCTCCCTTAGGTGTTAATGAGTTACTAAACTCAGCTTTTGTATAATTCAGGCGTATGAAGGCTTCCCAGCCGTAATCAATGCCATATCCAAAATTAACATAACTGCTGCTTTGCTCAAAGTCCTCGAGTGTCAGGGAGATCGACTTGCCAGCACCTTCGAATGAACCATAAGTGCTGTCAGTCCATTTGCCATTTATCAGTTGTGAATCCATTGAGCTTCGGGAATAATCAAGGCCGAGACTAAACTGTCCTGCTTCCAATGTAGCAATCGGAGGTCCCAAAGGATCCAGGGCGAGAGTGACTGAGCTGTTAAATATAACTAACATGAAAGCAAAACCTAATAACCATATTTTTATAAAGTTTTTGGATTTTGGTATAGTTGTTCCTCTTTTCATTATCTACCTCCAGTTTTTTTGTCTCCAGATACAAGAACCGTTATTAGAAAATTAACGATTCAATAACGAAATTTTTTCCACCAATATTACGTTGTGAAAACCATCCTTTGTACCTGTTCTAAATTTATTCCTTAGTGGTAAAATCACAGTTCCATTTATTTGACAGTTGCATTATGCGCTTTATGGTTGTTCCGGCCAAAAAACAGCCCATATTATGGGTCTTTCTCCGTGATATAAAGCACGTAATAAAAATTGCTTAGGATAGTTTAAGATTCCCTTCAATCCAGTGTATATTATATCTTTTTTGGGCTTTAATTTCAAGAAAATAGGCCCAATTATAACAATAATTAGCTGTGGCCTGCGGGTGGATATAGTAAGGGTTTGTTGCTTTATTTTACGGTTTCAGTGGACAATATTTTGTAGGCATACCGATTTTGATTGAAGAACTTCGAATAAAAAACAGTTGTTACTCTTAAATCCATACCAATGAAAATTATTACTATTATTGCTTTGGTTGATAAACGTCTCAGTGGAATTTTGTGCCGGTTATCCTGTTATAAATTCCAGAGTATTTTATATGGTTAAAATCTCCATGCAATACCTGCGCCGAACGCATCGGCCGCCGCCGTATGCTGGAACTCTATATTCAAAGAGCAGTTTTCGGCAAGTTCCATTTGAGTGCCGAGATAACCGCCGAAGACAGAGTCCTGTTCGATGTCCCACGAATAATCCGAAGTTAGAAGGCCTCCTGTATAGGTGTCAACTTCGCTATAGACGTCATTCAGTTCGCCGTCGATAAAATGTAAAAACGGACCGCCGTAAACCGAAACGCGATCCGACAAAATACAGGTCACGCCCACTGCAATTTGTATTTCTGTGATATCAACTTCAACCATGTCGGGTGCCGCCCAGTGTTTTGCATTTAATTTTCCATCATACCCGGCCCAGTTGGCTTGAATTAATCCGCCTAATTTCAGGTTGTATTCTTCGAAGAAGGTTGCTTTGACGCCGAATCCGACGGCCGGCTCGGCCCTGCTATCGAACGTTTCCGAATCTTCCCAGATTGAGTCGCCGAATTTGGCACTGGAACCTCCCAGTCGAAAAAATGTCTCGAAGTTATCAGCGATGCCATATCCGAGGTTGATGTAGCCTCTGTTAATTTTGAAGTTTTTAAGCGTTAGATCGACAGCTTCGTCCCAGCCGTTAAATATGCCGTCGAGGTATTCGATCACTATCCCATTATTCAGTTTGAGGTCCATATTGCTGTGCGAGTAATCGGCCCCGATCTTAAATTGCCCCTGTTCTATGTCGGTTGTCGGTGGCCCCATTGGGTCTAAAGCAAAAACGGCGGGACAATAGAACCCTGAAATTATGGATGCAAAGATGGACATATAGAGCTTCACCGTTTTCATGATTGGTCTCCTTTGTGAATTGTTTTTAAGTGACAACATTATATACTTCTGAATTTAATCATTCAGCAAAGAGCAATTAACTTCTGTTGTCACTGTCTATGTTATTTAACTTACACTGTTGTCTCTTTACTAACATAAGGCGGTAAGTGATGTTTAAGTAACGGATTTTTTCCGAGAATATTCTTTCCTGTAAAGCTTGATTTTCCAGGTGAGAGTATTGTAAATATGATATTTCACTTTACCTTTAAGCTCTAAAAAGATACTATGATTTTATTACAGCATCGAGCTTAACTCCTGGTGGTAAGGTTCAATGTAAAATTGAAATGAAGCCTATTTAAGGAATGAACCATGAAAAAATGGGTATTATTTGTCTTATTAGGGATTGTTTTAACGACAATGGGTGGTTGCAAGAAAGGTGGGTGAGGTCTTGCTCAATGTAGTACACATGTTGTGTACCCTGAAAATGTCGGCTGCAAATTTCATTTTGCCGAATATGAAAATAAAGAAATCTCGCGCGTAAGCGGAAAAGAATCTTTCAATATAAATCTAAGCCTGGTCCAAAGAAATTCCTGAATCTGCACGCATCCGGCATTGGTGTTTAAAAAAAGACCACAGAAAATACATCTCTGATAGTCTTCTATTGACCTTGCTGTTTTAGCATTAAAGGATTCTGCCGTTTTTATAAAATAGAGTAATACCCGTCTGCAGAAAAATATTTACGATTGAAACGGATATATGACGACATAATATACGTGCTTAAAACTCTCAGGACTAAAAGTAACAGCTAACTTCGTTTTAGAATTGCTTGATGGGTTAAGTCATGAATCCGGCGAAACAGAATACAAACAGTTATCCATGGCGTCAGAAATTGTATGAGATAATCTTTGAAGCAGATACTCCGGCGGGAAAATGGTTTGACATTATATTAATAGTAAGCATTTTATTGAGCGTCGTTATTGTCATGCTCGATAGCGTTAGCTCTGTCAGGGGAAAATATGGTCAATTGCTTTATGCGTTCGAGTGGTTTTTTACAATCCTGTTTACTGTGGAGTATGTTCTGAGGTTGCTGTGTGTAGGAAGGCCGGTTAAATACGCAGTCAGCTTTTTCGGTATTGTTGATTTGCTGGCGATACTTCCGACGTATTTGAGCTTATTGTTTTTCGGCAGTCGCTATCTGTCGGTTATCAGAGTTCTCAGAGTTCTTCGCATTTTTAGAGTCCTCAAACTGGGTCATCACACAAAAGAAGCCGTCGTGCTCAGGAAAGCTTTGTATGCAAGCCGCCGGAAAATTCTCGTATTCATTTTCGTGGTTATGACTCTGGTTGTAATCATAGGCGCATTGATGTATGTAATCGAAGGGCAGGACAACGGTTTTACGAACATACCTCGCAGTATTTATTGGGCTATTGTGACTCTTACGACTGTTGGGTATGGTGACATATCGCCGAAAACCGGAGCGGGTCAGTTTCTGGCGGCTATAGTAATGATATTGGGATATTCGATAATCGCCGTCCCTACAGGGATTGTGACCGTGGAATTATCACAGGCTTATAAGGAAAAATCGAACACTCAGGCGTGTCCTGTCTGCAGTGCCGAAGGTCATGACACGGACGCTGCATATTGTAAATTCTGCGGGGCAAAACTGTAGAAAATTACTCACAAAAATTGGCTCACCAATAGCGGGCGACAGGGGAAGGCGTTTTAATGACCATAGCGGAGTATTTAATCATAACGGCTGGATTGGTATCGACCTTTTTGGTCGGAAAACACGTCTTTCGGCGGAAAAAGCATAAACGTTTGTTATCTATGCCATTCCCGGAGCAGTGGGAAAAAATCGTACAAAAGAATGTGCCTCTGTATAATCGATTGCCGGCTCCGTTAAAAGAACAACTTCATGGTCTTGTACAGATTTTTGTGAAGGAGAAAAAATTTGAAGGTTGCGGAGGCTTGAAAATAACCGATGAGATCAAGGTTACAATTGCAGCCCAGGCATGTATATTATTATTGAATCGAAAAACCGCGTGCTTCAGGAAGCTTCGTACTATTCTTGTATATCCTCACACCTATATAGCCAGGACGAAATCCTCGAACGGCATGATAACAATCGACGGACATAGCGTTCGTCTCGGTGAATCATGGCAGAACGGGCCGGTTGTTCTTGCCTGGGACAGTGTAACAGGCGGAACGTCCAATGTCACCGACGCCCGGAATGTTGTGCTGCATGAATTCGCTCACCAACTTGACCAGGAAGACGGGGCCGCCGATGGGGCGCCTGTTCTGGAACATCGGTCCAGCTACATCACGTGGGCTCGTGTTCTAAGTATGGAATACGAAACTTTGCAAAAAAGAAAGAGTGGAAGGACGGTCATGAATAAATACGGAGCAACTAATCCGGCGGAGTTTTTTGCAGTAGCTACTGAAACGTTTTTCGAGAAATCAAGGCAGATGAAAAAGAATCACCCTGAGCTTTATGATGAGCTGAAGAATTACTATAAACTCGATCCGGTTGAGTGGATATAAATCAACTGAATATTATATGATTGCTTACATTAAACCGAGATATGTAAAATTTTATTTTACCTGATAAAATTCATTTGCCATTTGCAGGAACAGGTTCGGTGTTAGTGTATATTCATTCGGAAAGAATATACCCAGTTTAGTTAATTTATCGATATGGTCATCAAGAAGTTTGGTCATATCGTTGCTATACTCGTCGGTTAAAGATGCCTTGATACGTATCGCCTGGGTAATAATCTTACATATTTCATCGTCGTATTTTAGATTCGATAATTCTCGTTCAACAACGTGCATATTTGTTGAAAGAAAGTCCTGTGCAAGAGGGTCTGCGGGTTTTTGACAGAACAATTCATTCACCACTGCAGCGGCAAGCGAATCGGCTGTTTCCTGCCCGTATATGCCCCTGAATCTTTCGGAAAGACGGTCAAGAACTCCCATCTTAATCATTTCTACTCCGAAGAGCATCTTTTTGGAGAATCTTTTATAAAACAGCCTTTTCATGTCCGATGTCTTTTTCACTCTGATTATATCGCGTGGAAACAAGTTTGTTTGTATCCGCAATCATGCCGAACTGCCTTTGCTTTGACATATGGCTTTTCTGTGATGAATTATTATATATTCTTTTCCTTTATAATTCAATATATTTCTATACATAGTTTGTCTATTTTTATCATGATGAGTTTTAATGCCTGTTGCTGTAAGGGTTATATAAATCCATATAAAAAGAGGCTTTGATAAGCAGGGCAAAATAGATAATTGTTGATATCCTGGAACTGTGGAATCCGATTTGACTAAAGTTCTCCTGTTTGTTTTTGCAGGAATCGGCTTTTATTAGTATTGGATTTAAATATAAAAAGGCCCGCATATTTTTATGCGGGCCTTTTTATGTACTAAAAATTCGTCTTCTTATGATGCTGGTTGAACGAATACTTTCAAATCAGCGATATGTTGGTCGTTTCCGGAAGGAAACTGTGTCAGATCGACATTAACTCCCTGAATATGAATAGTTAAAGTAACGTATCCCGGCCCGACGACCCCGGGATCCGGGTCCAGCCAGGCGGTCCAGATGCCACCTGCCGCCGATGCCGGTTCAACCTCGATCTTTATTAAGCCCTGGATTGGAATAGTTAAGCTAATAATAGCTACATTGGAGAGCGTGGCAGAGGGATTGTCTTGAATTTTAGTATGAGTTATAGGGATTGTATAGAGATGTTGCCAGCTTGGATCCGGTGGTTCGGGAACAACTGTGCCAGTGCTTTCGTAAGCGCCCATATCCACCTGTGTACCCAGTACCCGATCTGCTTCGTCAAGATCAACAGGCAATTGTTCGCTTGTGTTGCCATCCTGATCAAGATCACCTTCGTCATTTGGTAATAGCGAATCGTTTCCTTCATCAATGCAGGGAGATGCGGACTGAAGGTGAAAATCTCCTTCAATGTATTCATCGTTGATAGTCCATGCGCCAAGATCGACAACAAGCGGGTCTTTATTGATATTGCCGGCTCCTGTGCCTGTCCATCCGCCCTGAATGTCGGTGTAATAGACGGAAGTCGTCTCTGTGTGGTTTGTCAGGATCTCATTACCTCCATTGTATAGAATGCTGTTGTTTATGGCGAGGTAATTAGTGGCTGGAGATAGCCATGTTAAACTCGTTATTGCCATGCCGTTGGGAGCCATATTGTCCATGATAGTGCAATTCGAGATATTCAGACTGCTGCCCAGGTTGAGAATAGCGGAGCCTCCGATGTACTCCGCCTGATATGAGTAATTTCCCGCTATCAGGCAATTTGTAAGATTTATATTGTTGAAATAGCAATACAGACCTCCGCCGAAGACTAAAGCATTATTTCCTGTTATTTTACAGTTCAGTATCGACGGCGAGCTGTCGTTGTTGGAAGAAATGCCGCCGCCGAGGACAGCGGTATTGCCGGAAATGGTACAATTGATCAGTGTTGGATTTGTGCCGTCGATATACACACCGCCGCCTGAATTATACGGGACCGGGCCGTCTGCCTGACCGCCGGTGATGATGAGACCATCCAGCAATGCAGAGCACGATGGGCAATCTGTGATACTGACAACACGGTAGCTGTTATCATTCTTATAAAGTGTTCCCCATGCGTCGTTATTATTGAGATCGCCACTTAGTATTGTTGTATATGTGTCAATATCCCGGGCATCCGGATTGGTATTCCCATAACCTGCATAACTTCCAATCAGGCTGACGTTGTTTGTAAGCTCGAAACTGCCTGCTCGGTCACCCGGTGTTACAGAGTCACCCTGGTCCGGATAGTATATCCCTTCGGCTATCAGAATTGTGTTTCCTGTGGTAGCGACGTCTAAAGCATCCTGAAGATTTGTAAACGCCCATTTCCAGCTTGCTCCGTTATGAAACGGCCCCGGCGCATCCTGATCAACATAATAGGTTGCACCGGTAGTAGTGCCGCTGACGGTAAATTGTATTTCGAAGGCCATAGATGGTTCTGTGCTTCTAAAGGTCCAGTTACCCGATGTCAACGGGCCGAAGCTGCCCTGCAGGCCACAAACGGGATTCCACTCGTAAGTACATTGAGTTGGTGCCGGACTTTGTAACCATAACTCGACGATTCTGTTTAAATTATCTACCGAAATCATTGGCGTACCGCCAAGATATGCTTTGGCGATACAACTATTACTAAGATACTGAATTGTCCCCAGCGGCCCGGAATATGAAATTGTATCAGTTGTACCTGGATTGGGCGGAACTATCGTCCAGGCGCCGGGACCGGTTTGGCCGTAAATCCATGAAGGAGAGGCCGCCGATACAAGGGAACATAAACACAGGCTGATAATAATGGATAAAAGTTTATTTTTAGTTTTCATGTCTCTATCCTTTCAATTCTGAGTATTATTCAAGATTTAATGTGATCATTTGAGATAAGCATACGATTTGTTATGAAGCGAATAGAAGGCCAATGGATATTTAGACCTTCCGCATTATTTTCATATGATGAAAGCATACACACCTCCTAATGTTTTGAGACTTACAGGATGCAGCTCCAACTATTTAAAATATACAAGGGATACCGAGGCCGTGTCAAGATTATTCTTTAATAAATACCTCATATTTATCTGTTTTTTGTTGCATCCCTTTTTTATTATCAGGAGCGGATTTTTTAGTGACGTTATTATTTGCCAGTGAAGAATAAATTAACGACGACGGCGGGAGAATTGTACGACAATTGGAGTATTTGACGTCGCAGTTTGTCACGAGACCGGATGTTCTAAGTCATGAGGCAGTTATGAATTGTTTTTAAATTCCCTTTCAATATCAGTTCCCGGGACCTTCTTCCAATAATTATTGTATTCTTTTTTATCCTTCGAGATAATCTACATTTGAATTTACATGCATGTCTCAGGCTCGAAACTCCGGCAATGTCCTTGGTCTCAATCAGTTTCGCTCCTTTTGCCTCCATTTTACGCAGCGCCAGGGTTGCCTCTTTTCTGTTTTGTGAGCCTACGGCGTCCACTATCACTCTGACATTTTTACCTCGATGCAGAAGTCCCAGTGCCGTTGCCTTGACGGCGTCTTCGATGCAGGTGCCAATTAAAAGAAACTCGTCGGCTTTGATTTCACTGAGCAGTCTTTCTATTCGAGGCTCATCGAAGGGATCGATGCAACGTTTGTGCAGGATAACCTGTCTGTGTGACAATAATAAATCCGCAGGCAGGGCGTTCCAGTCGTCCGCCGGGAAACTTACTCGATTGCTAAGCAGGGTATATGGTATTTTTTGTTGCCCGTATGTCCCGTCGAGGCAGTAGCAGACTTTATTTACACTGCTGGTATTAGGATAAACCTCGGCGGTTGATATGACAGGTACGTACTCAAGTCTGGCCCATGCCATCATCCTGCGGATATTATCCAGAACTATTTCGCGATCCATTATGCATGCGTTACCCCAGGCGGATAAAAAATCCCTTTGTGTATCTATATCCACCAGGATATGTTTACGCTGGTGTTTTAGTAATTGAAGAATCATTTTTCAGACTTCCTTTCTGAAGCTTGACCTTGCTTCAATCCGAGTTTACCGCTTGTCCTTTCATGGTTCAGGTTGTCGGTGTCACAGTTAATTTCTTCTATAATTAAGTGCCATTTGTCACGATATATATAACGCTTTTTCCATCAATTCGGGGCTGTGGTTTGCATATAATCGTCGGGATGGTAATAACAAACGAAATTGGTTAATCTGTGCAATCTGGGTAAATGCATACAAATATATCCCGGTGTTATTTGTATGAATAAAAATTAGTTTTACTAAAACCGCAGGGACTTGTATAATAAACTCAAATGCAGTATAATTCTGAATCACCGAGGTTTTCCATCAGTGCTGTTCGTTGGATAGTTTGGAAATTCTATATTTGTCAGATAAGGGGCAACAAGATGAAGAAGAACGTATTGAAAAGATCAGTCGCGATAAGAGTCGTTGCGGGCATTCTTGTTTTTTTTACCCAGGCCTACGGGGCCGACTCGATAATTTCAAACGCTCGCAACAAGTCTGAAACCCAGGGCCGGCATACGCGAAAAATGCCGGCAAGACAAATAAACAAAAATGCCGTGAGTCCTTCGAGTTTTACACCTGAAATGCCTTTCAGCGAAGCAGTAAACATTTTACGTAATACGACTATACCCCCGTTGAATATAGTAGTGCTTTGGAAAAATATTGAGCAGAACGCGGATATTTATAAGGATACTCCTATCGGTATAGACGGCGCTTCAGGAGTTCCTTTGCGTGCACATTTGAAATTGTTGTTGATGTCACTTTCAGCGGGAAGTTCGGAAAAATTAGGGTATGTCGTCGATGACGGAGTCATAATTATATCGACGGAAAGTTCTTTACCCAAAAAGATGAGAACCCGGATTTACAATATTTCAGATTTGGTCGGTGTGCCTGCCAATGGTAGTTTTTTCCCCGGAGCCGGTATGCCGTTCGGTTTTGGCGGCATGATGTCTTTCGGTCTCGGTGGCTTGCTTGGCGGCATTGGCAACGCAGGTTATGCCGGGCAGGGGCAGCAATCCTATAGAAATGTCGGTATTAGATAAGACATAAAGTTTCCTCTACAAATGTATTAAAACATAACGAGATTCAATTCCACGGTTTTATATAACCGTAAATATTGGGTCCGGATGTTGTGACCACATAAAATTCCAAATTTGCCGGCAGAGATTTACTGTTATTCTTGACCTTTCCGAACAAACGGCTAAGATGGCTCACCTTATGAATCAGAATAATCGTGCGATAAAGAAAGGATTTTGTTGAGAGATGACTGCTGTTGAAGATGGCAAAGGCGTTATTTTTGACTTGGATGGAGTTCTAATCGATTCCGGCTGGGCCCATAAACAAGCGTGGTTCGACCTGGCGGAAAAAGAAGGTTATAAAATGTCGGATGAGTTCTTTTCCGACACTTTCGGTATGCAAAATGTGCAGATAATTCCGATGTTGGTCGGACGGGATTTACCCATTGAAGAAATAGACCGACTCTCCGACTGGAAGGAACAGCGTTATCGTGATCTGATGTCGGTAAAATTAGAGTTGTCACCGGGTGCTGAAAGATTGCTCCGTGAGTTAAAGGATAACGGTTTCCTTCTGGCAATCGGCTCCTCGGCGCCGAAAGATAACCTGGAACTAATTTTTCAATGTTTGAGACTGGATTCTTACATCGATGCATGTGTCACCAAAGAAGATGTAATCAAGGGTAAACCGGCACCGGATACTTTCCTCAAGGCCGCACAAAGGCTCTCACTACAGCCTCAAAATTGTATTGTTGTGGAAGATGCAGTTCATGGAGTCGAAGCCGCTAAAACAGCAGGAATGTTTGTAATAGCACTGACAACCACAAGAGACCGGGCGGATCTTCTGGAAGCGGATATAATCGTCAATAGTTTGGATGAACTCGAAGCCGTGAATTTCGTAGGATTACTCGCAGGTAGAGCCGATTAAAAAAGGTGTTTGGGATATCAAAATAAGGTATTGTGATAAAATTACAGGGAAATCTTGGGTGAATCGATGGATAACGCGCAACTGCTATATGACATTAGTGAGCTGAATAACCTTTTCAGAGAAAGTGCCAGTATTCAAAGCCTTTTGGACAAGACCGTTGAAATGGTGGCTTCTCACACAGGCTCGGATGTATGTTCTGTTTATCTGTATAATAATGAAAATAACGAACTTATCTTGAGTGCGACAAGAGGTCTTAATCCGGATTCCATTGGGAAAGTAAAACTCAAATTGGGTCAGGGTCTTACCGGTCTTGCTTTACGGGAGAAGCGGCCGGTCTGTGAAAAAGACGCTTCAGACAATCCCAATTACAAATTTTTCCCTGGAATATTTGAGGAACGTTATGATTGCTTCCTTGCCGTACCGATAGCACGGGGGATTTCTAAGATCGGCGTGTTAGTGCTCCAGCGTGAAAAGGGCAAGACATTCAGCGACTCCGATATTACCGCCCTTGAGGCGGCGGCGTCTCAGCTTGCAGATATTATCGAAAATGCCCGCTTCCTTATGGTGATACATGAGCCTTATACTGAGGATAAAAAAGTGGTTGATGCTTTGCCGGAGCAGCTTAAATTTATAAGAGGTAAGGTTGCTTCGGAAGGTTTCGCCTATGGTCCTGCAAGAATTACCGATAAGAAAAAAAATCTTTCCATGCTGCTGCACAGGGATTTTGACGACAAATATACACTGGATGATTTTGAAAGGGCGATTGAACAAACGTCGGCTCAGCTCGAAGAACTTCAGGAAAGGGTTGGACAAAAGCTATCAGATGCCGCATCACTCATCTTTGCGGCACATTTGGTAATTCTTAAGGACAAGTATTTTATAGGCGGTGTTACCAGGCTGATAGAAAGCGGGATGAATCCGCCTCTGGCAATCATGCAGGTTGCTAAAGAGTATATTGAGAATTTTGCAACCAGCAGCAGTTCTTATATGCAGGAAAAAACCCAGGATATTGAAGACCTGATAGTCAGGCTGATGAATAACCTTCTCAGTGAGACTGAAGAACATGACAAACTCAGGGGCCATGTTATCATTGCCAGGGAACTTTACCCATCCGATCTGCTGATATTCTCTTCACAAGAGGCCAGCGGAATAGTTCTTGTTGGTGGTACAATTACTTCACATCTGTCAATCCTTGCCAGCTCGTTGCGTATTCCGATGATTGTTAGTGATACCTTTGAGCTTCTTGATTTAACTGATAATACACCTGTTTTGATCGATGCCGAAATTGGTAATATTTATGTAGATCCTTCCGATGACGTGTTGGAACGGTTTGAATCTCAGCAAAAAGCGAAGCTCACATTAGTCGAGCAGAAACTTTCTGTCAAGCCTGTTACCACGACAAGTGACGGCACGAGAGTGCATCTTTTAGCCAATATTAATTTGCTGGCGGATCTTAAAGTTGCATGTGAGCTGCAGTGTGAGGGTGTGGGCCTGTACAGAACGGAATTTCCGTTTATGATAAGAAGGAATCTGCCCACCGAGGCGGAGCAGTTTATGACGTACAGCAAGCTCGTTGAGCTGGTAAAGGGCAAACCGGTGACGTTTCGGACGCTCGATATCGGCGGTGACAAAACCTTATCATATTACCGTGATATCAAGGAGCAGAATCCGGCCCTCGGTCTGAGATCGATACGTTTTTCGCTTCAGAACAAGCCTGTTTTCGCCGAGCAGATTAGAGCGATGCTGCGGGCGGGAGCCGGGGCGGATTTGCGGATAATGTTTCCGATGATTTCCTCAATAGATGAATATTGTCAGGCACGTGAAGTTGTATATGAGGCTTTGGAAGCACTTGCCCGGCGGGGCACGGAACATAATAACAAACCCAAGCTCGGAATTATGGTTGAGCTGCCGTGTGTTGTTGACTTGATAGATGATTTCGTGAAGGAGGCTGAGTTTTTTTCAATAGGAACCAACGATTTGATACAGTTTATGCTTGGTGTGGACAGAACTAATGAAAATGTTGCCGGTTCTTATCTGCCGCACCATCCCTCGGTTTTGCGGGTTTTAAGCAGGGTAGTACGTTCGGCCAATCAGGGTAAAAGGGAAGTTTCGGTTTGTGGCGATATGGCACATCAGGAGCAGTATCTACCTTTTCTGCTTGGGATTGGCGTGCGTAATTTAAGCATGGACCCTCGTTATCTGCCGCGCATACAAAAGGCCATATCAAAGATTAACATGGCTGAAGCTCAAGCCGTTGCCGGGAATATGCTTGCTCAGGCAAAAATCAGCGACCTGGTACCAGACTTGAGTCACAATAACACCAGCGAGTAGTTCCGGTCGTGTAAACATCTATAATCTGAAAAAGGTAAGTGTTTATTCACATAGTGAGGGTTCTATTCTGCGCAGTTTTTTATGTTTCAGGGCATCGGTCACCCAGTCGATAATGGCGGGTTTATAATCGTATTCATCGAGGTTCCGAAGATTATCGGGATCCAAAGGTCCGACTGCGCCGTAGATATTGCCGAATGTATCACTTTGAACTGCGTAGATTTTGCCGTTTTGGTGCTGCCAAAATCCTTTTATTGTGTTCATGTTTTTTGTCCCCTTAGAACGTATGCCTGTCTTTAGCTCTCATTTCTATATGTCACAGTCTAAAACAATACATCCGTAATCCGATTTTATTAAAATTATTATCGAACTATTACGTTTATGGGTACAGGTTCCATGCGAATTCGGCACAGATGCCCTTGTAAAATATAAGAAATACATTTCAAATTAAAAATTGACGGCTTAATTTTTCGAAGATTCTGTGAGTTTTATTTATTTTGGGGCCATTTCCCGTCCGGCATGTCACGCAATACCAGCTTGTCCGGGTCGATTACAACATGGTTAATACTTTCACGTCGCCAGGTATATGTGATATGTACGAGACCGTCCGAGGCCATGATGGCGGCTGGATAGGCGCCGTAGGCTTTTTTGTCGTCGATTGTAGTTTCATCTTCCAGTTTCAGTGCCGCCTTCCAGTCGGCCCCGTCGGACGAGACGGCTACGTTCAATTTGTCCCGTCCTTCCTTTGAATGGTTGTACACGAGCAGCTGCCTTCCGTCCGCAAGAGTAACGGCGTCGATGCCCGCACTTGGATTAGGCAAAATAGTCGGCAAAAGCGGACTCCATGTTTTTCCCGTGTCACTCGACCACGATTGAAGCAGACTTCCACGACTGCGGCAGAGAATCTGAATCTTCCCATCCGGATATGTGAGAATTGTCGGCTGGATTGCGTCGAATTCCTTCCCATCGTTCAATGCCTCTGTTCTACTCCATGTCTTGCCGAGATCAGGTGTAATTTCCATGTGTACCCGCCAGCCCTGATCTTCGGTGCTCGAGCCGCAGAGTAGCATACCATCGGCGAGTTTGACCGGCTTGGCCCTGACCGGCCCGATTATGCCTTCCGGTAATCGACGCGGTTCGGACCATGTTTTACCCTGGTCATTCGATATGGTCAGCATGCCCCACCAGCTATTTGGTCTGGGGCCGACCTTGTAAAATAACAGCAGCGGGCCGTCATCGGCCTGGTAAAGCACGGGATTCCAGCAGGGATAGCGTTGTGGCTTGTTTGTGGAAAGCCGGTTGAATTGTATCCCGTTGGCGACCTCGACCGGCGCCGACCAGGGACGTTCACCTTTTTGCTTCCTGCAAATCCATATCCCGACATCCTCATTGCCCTCTTTACTGCCGCCGAAAAAAGCGACAACAAAAAAATCCTGTGTCTGGGCTATTGTTGATGCGTGACATGATTGAAATGGCGCATCTTCAAAGATAAGCTGTGCATTGACGATGCCTTCCTGTTTCATCAGGTCGGAACGCAGGCTGTATTTGCCCTCATCTGCAATGTTTTGTTTGACCGGCATAAGTAATAAAACTCCCAAAGCAAAGAATTTTATTTTTGACTTCATTTACTGCGTTCCTTTTTTGGTTGCTGTAACCTAAACCTTATAATTTTGGTATCGATTTCTCAGTAAATTTGATGATTTCGTTCATCATCAGGACAGACTGGGAAGGATAAAGTCCGACAGCGGTTTCCGCCGAAAGCATCACGAAGTCGGTGCCGTCGATGATGGCATTGGCAACGTCGGTGACTTCGGCGCGGGTCGGCCGGCTGTGCTCGGTCATATGTTCCAGCATCTGGGTGGCTGTGATAACGAACTTTCGTGCCGCGTTGCATTTTTTGATAATTTGTTTTTGGATTATGGGCACTTCCTGGATCGGTATCGAAACACCCATATCTCCGCGAGCGATCATAATGCCGTCAGCGGTATTAATGATCGAATCGATGTTGTCGATTGCTTCTCGGTTTTCGATTTTCGCAACAATCCGGCATTTCGGAAGGCCCGGTCTAATCAATTTTGCCGCCTCCTGAACGTCATTCGCATCTCGTACGAACGACAGGGAGACATAATCAACACCATGTTCTATGCCGAATTGAATGTCTCTTTTGTCTTTCTCGGTCATGCCGGCGAATTCGAGGTCTGCATCGGGAATATTTATGCCCTTTCTTTCTTTTAGAACACCGCCTTCGATTACGGTTGCCTTGATACTCTTTTCGGAGCTGCTCCTGACTCGCATGATGATATTGCCGTCGTCGATAAATATAAGCTGTCCCGGTAAGATTTTGCTCAGGTCGCCTTCGTAATCAAATGGTATTGTTTTTGGTCCCTGTGACTGCTCGTCGTTGGTCAGCCATACTATCGTTCTGTGTCTCAGCAATCTGGTTTTAGGGCCTTTGAATCTTCCGATCCTTACTCTGAATCCTTCCAGGTCCTGCATGATTCTGATATGACGTCTGTACTTTTTGTTTAACTGCCGGATAAGTTCGATGCGCTCAAGATGTTGCTGGTGACTTCCATGCGAGAAGTTCAGCCTGACGACGTCCATGCCTGCCTCGTACATCTTCCGAAGGACGGTATAATTGCCGCTGGCAGGGCCTAATGTGGCGATGATTTTCGTTTTAGGCATTATCTAAATCCCTTTCCGTATATTAGAAAGTTCCATTATTATTTCTTAATTTACCAGGCGTTTTTTGAGTCTGTGTATTGCCAGAAAACCTATCAGAATGATAAACACCGCTATATAGAGCATATCGGCAAGCAAGATCGGCTCGTAATGATTTGTGCAGATGGCCCTGACTAATCTGACCGAATGGGTCAGGGGAACCAGTTCGGCCGCCGGCCTGATAAAGCCCGGAAGGTTTTCGATTGGGAAAACCACGCCCGAAAAGAAAAACATAGGCGATATAAAACCGGTAAAGTAAAAATTAAAGTGGTTGATTGTTTTGACGAAGGAAGTCACCAGCAGTGAAATCGATGCGAACATCACTCCCGTCAGAAAGCCGACAAACGGTGCGAGTAAGCCGTACGGCAGAGCAACAATCTTAAACACAGATAGTATGCACAAAACGGCAAATGAGAAGAAAAATCCCTTTGTGCCGGCCCAAATCATTTCACCAACGATGAGGTTGTTGACGGTCATCGGTGCGGCGAGCATACCGTCATAGACTTTTTCATACTCTAAACGAATAAATGTCCCGAAACTGCATTCGAACGCCGACGTAAACATCGCTGTAGTGACAAGAAGTCCCGTGCCGAGAAATTCGATGTATTTAACGCCGCCCATAGGTTCGGTGATATATTTACCAAGTCCTAATCCGACACCGGCCAAAAAAATCAACGGCTCCAAAAACGGCGGGAAACCGTTGCTCAGCAGGTTTTTTGTATATACACGCATGTGTCGATACCAGACGCTGTAGAGTCGCAGGTGCAACGGAGGATATTGAATTGTGTCACTGTTTATCATCAAGCTGCCTCCCTGTGGCGTGTAAAAATACGTCTTCGAGATTCGTTTGCCTTATCAGATAATTGCCCGAGTCCAGAGCGGTTCCTGCGAAATCCTTCAATGCATCCATATCATTGGAATAATAACGCATGACCCCGGGGGTATCTTCTATTCTGATGTTGTTCTGAAGCACATCGTGACATTCCGGTTTTATAAGCTCGGTGTCGAGAATCTCAAGTACATATTCTTCTATGTTCTTTTCCAGCAAATCCGCCGGTCTGCCCTCCATGATTTTCCGGCCCTTATGCATAATAAGCAGTTGGTCGCAAAGCTGGAACGCTTCTTCCATGTAATGGGTCGTCAGCAGTACCGTAGTATGTTGTTTCTGTAGCTGGCGGATTTTTTCCCAAATCAAATGACGCACCTGAGGGTCCAGGCCGGTGGTCGGTTCGTCGAGAATCAGCAGTTTGGGAGAATTTAGAAGCGCCCTGGCTATAACCAGCCTTCTTTTCATACCGCCGGATAGTTCCTTGATTTTGGATTTGGTCTTGTCGGAAAGCTCGAAGAAATCGAGTAAATACCCGATGCGTCCCCTGGCATTTTTGGCCGGCATATTATAGAACTTGGAATAAATCATCAGGTTCTGGGCGACGTTCAGCTCATCATCCAGATTGTTTTCCTGCTGAACGACACCGGAAAGGTATTTTATCGCCAGCTCATTACTGGCGGGGTCGTAACCGAAGATATCCATCAGGCCGGCCGGTTTTTTATCCCTGGTGCATTTGCCGTAAATCATTTTCATTACGGTGGTCTTACCGGCACCGTTCGGACCCAAAAAACCGTAACAGCTTCCCGCCTCGACCGAAAAACTCAACTCACATACGGCACGGACTTTGCCGAAGCTTTTGCTGATATTTCCGACGTTTATAACTGTTTTTGCCATATTAATTCAAAAAAGTCTTAATCATTTCCTGTCTATTCTATGTTTTCGAGCATGATACAATATCATATCTTTTGAAATATTTCAGCTTTTCTCAATCATTTCTTGCTTATATTTTTACAGAACTGCTGCGAATATATTCAGGAAAAGTTTGGATGTTGTTCTATAGTAAGAAATGTGTAGAGGAAGCCGGATAACAATGGCTTTTTAATCGTAAGCCTGAATTCGGCGTCGGTTAGAATTTTCTTACCAGGCCTATGACGACGGCCTCAATTCGGCAGTTTTTCGAATAAATCGGCTGAAAATTATCGTTGGCCGGCTGCAGCCTGGCCCGGCTCTTTTCTTTATAGAATCTCTTAAGGGTGGCGTTTTCATCGTCAACGATGGCAACAACCAGTTGGCCGTCATGAGCTGCACTGCTGCGACGGCAAATCACATAATCGCCCGGCTGGATATCCTCATCAATCATACTTTCGCCGCTGACTTCGAGGGCGAAGATATCATCATCGGTTCCGAAGCAGGAATTTAACGACAGAGAATCTATATTCTCAACTGCTTCCACAGGCATACCGGCGGCGACTTTACCTGCTAATGGTATCTCACTTGACTGGCTGGGGCGACAATTAAAATCCGGCTCCGAGGTGCAGCTAAGCAATTCTTGCGCTTTTGAACTGGTCTTCAAAGAGCGAGCTTTGTTTGGCGAACCGCATAACAGGCCTTTTCTTCGCAGCTCGCCGATATGTTCGAATACGGTGCTTCGGCTGATGTCTAATTCGGATGCCATTTCTGCTAAAGTCGGGGAATAACATCGGTTCTGTTGGTAATCTGTTATCATCCTGAGCAACTGAAGTTGGCGAGGAGTCAGTTGCACGGTGGATTCTGTTAAACTTAACGGCATTTTTCATTTCCTCCTTATGAAGTAATACTGGTTCGCTGGAACCGCAGGTTTTGATTAGGAGATTGTGAGGATTTGTGAGCTTAAATCCGAGCAGAATCGCTGCGACCTCAATTATTGAAGCCGATAGCTTTTCAAGAGGATTGGATTGCTCGAAAGGTTCCGGGGTTTCCGGCTGCCAGACGGAGATGAAATCGCCCCCGGGTCCGAATTTGCACAGCGGGGCGGTTTCTCTATTTTTCTTCGATATTATTTTCATTTGAGCACTTACCTTTGGCAAAAAAGTCGGCAATATTTAGCAGCACTTGTTACTATCGGCAAAGGAACCTGAATTACCCAAACAAAAACCGAACAAAAACAGGTGAAATCCAAATCTTTTTTCAGATGCCTTTTGTAACTCTGATTATCCCAAAAATATAGGACGAGCAGCGAAAAAATTCCTTGTGATCAGCCTTTCAAGGACCGGCTCGAAGTAATTGTTTTTCTGGCTTTATATAGAAAACAATATAAAATGTTGTATTGGTTGATTTTTCAAATTGTTTAGGGATAAACTTTTTATGCAAAGTTCGATAATAGTTTTCTACATTGTTATTCATTTATCGGTAACCGCATCGTATTCGGCCGATTCCGGTACACCTGCCTTAACGTTTCTGCCCGGAAAGCAGGTTGGAAAAATAGAGACGAATTTGATAACTGAGGCTTCCGGTATTGCGGCCAGCCGAAAGAATCCGGGAGTTTTGTGGGTGCATAACGATTCGGGTAGTTCAGCGGTAGTGTATGCCCTGAATACCGAAGGTAAACTTCTTACCTGCTGTAGTATCGAAGGGGCTCGTTGCCGGGACTGGGAGGATATTGCCATCGGCCCCGGACCTGATAAAAAAATCGATTACTTATATATCGGCGATATAGGAGACAATAAAGCCAGGTATCCATCTGTAACTATCTACCGGGTACCGGAACCGAACATTACTCCGAACGGTGTTCCGATGGATATGCAAATCGGCCCGGCCGAGGCGATTGAACTGGTTTATCCGGATGGCCCCAAGGATGCAGAGACACTCATGATCGATCCTTTAAACGGTGATATCTATATAATTTCAAAACGCAAGGTATTTTGCCGGGTCTATCATGTTCCATGTCCGCAATCAACTCAAAAGCAAATCCGAATGGACCGGGTTGCGGAGTTGCCCTGGGCCCTGGCGGTCGGAGGTGATATCTCTCCGGACGGAAAGTATATCATTGTCAGAAGCTTATCCCATGCCTCGTTGTGGGTCCGGCAAAAAGATCGGCCGCTCTGGCAGGCGTTCAGGCAAAAACCTTTGAATATAAAGTTAATGCCGGAGCCGCAGGGGGAGGCGATATGTTTTGATGCCGACGGCAGAGGATTTTTAACGGTTAGCGAAAAGGCTAACCAGCCTATTTATTATTACGCCGAATCAAAAGAATCGAAGAAGCCGGATAATTGACCTGTTATTTCGGGTCAGGATTTATGTTGAATTGCCCTGAAGAGTATTCTTGTTAAATTAATCTAATTTCCGATGCAGTATAACTTACCGGCCGTGCGAATAAATATATGGCCGTCGGCTATGGCAATTGAAGCCTGAACGGGTTTATCTTCCATATCGATTCTCGAAAGAACCTCGAACTTGTCACCGGCGGAAAGAACGATGGCTTCGGCGGCTTCGTTAATGCAGTATAGCTTATCATCCGCCGCAGTAACAGACGCCCACCAGGGGGCATTACCGCCGAGTTCGCCCTGCCATTTTTGCCGTCCTGTTTTGGCATCGAGACAAGTTAAAGTTCCGCTTGCTCTGTCATCGAGGACATAGATATTACCTCGGTAGAAAAGGGGGGTACTGCAATCCGGCGACGGGCCGTTAAACGTCCAGGCAATGTGATCGTTGCTCAGCGTTCCCTGTCCGCCACTCTTGATTGCCAAAAGGCCCAGGCTGCCCCTCGGCGGGACTGCGAAAATAAGTCCTTCGCCGGTGACGGGTGAGCTTACGTTTCGATCCCTCTGGCTTTTATTTTCAGAGTATCCATATCGCCAGAGCTCTTTGCCGGTTATCGCATCATTGGCCGTGAAATAGTCGGCCCCCATGACGAGGATTTCAGCACGTTGGGAACGTTGAAAAAGTATAGGCGAGCTATAGGAATCGAGAGTCTCATCGAGAGCATCGGTTTGGCGGGGCTGTTTCCAGATGTTTTCGCCTGTTCCGGCGTCCACAGCCAGAATGAATGAATCGAGAGTTGAGCTTATAGGGGCGCGATAGGCGGTATGACGTCGCTGGATAAGTATGTAAAGTTTATTGTCGTAAAGCAATGGGCTTGAACTATAGCCGAACTTTAGTGAAATATTACCGTATTCTTCTTCGATATTTCGAGACCATAAAACATTTCCCTCGACGTCCAGTCCGGCCAGGTCACCGGAGCCGAACATGAAGTAAACATTCCTGCCGTCGGTAACAGGTGACGGTGAAGCCGGATTGTTACGCGGTACCTCTCGATTTGATGCTCCGAGCTTTTTTTGCCACAACTGTTCTCCATTTCGAGCATCGAAGCACATGGCAAGAAGATCATCGCTGTTTTTGTCTGTCGAGCTTATAAAGACTTTGCCGTCGGCGATTACAGCAGTGGCCGCACCCGGACCCGGCAGACCGATTACCCAGGTGACCTTTTCCGTTTGACTCCATTTCTCCGGCAGATTTTTCTCGTTGCATGAGCCGTTCAAAAAAGGTCCCCGCCAGTGAGGCCAATCACCGGCCGTTGCTTGTGTACTTAGAAGGATTCCAAGGATAATTATCGCTGTTGAAATGTTTCTGTTCATCATCTCCATCTCGTCCTTCTTATAGAGGCACTCGGCTGCAGATAAACATTAACATCGTTTGGCTCCGGGAATTCGTTTTCATGCATCCACCTGCCGTATCTGTCCAGGGAGCGGTGTCTGTTCTCCACCTGGAAAGTCTTAAAGCCGAAATATAATCCGATGTCACCTACAGCCAGCGATATATATGGTCCTATCATCGGACTTCTGATAACAAAACAGGGTTCGTCTCCTTTCCATGGATTATTTGAAGCTTCCCGGAATTTCGAGACCGGACGAATCATCTGTTCGGCTACAATATCTAATTTCATGCCGAAGCCTGTTGCATGACGTTCCTTCACATTGTCGTCGAACCACAAACCACGCTCGTAGGAGCCGAGACTCAGACCTTCCACGGAGCCGGTTTTACATCCGGTCGGCATCAGGGCAGGAAGTAGAAGTAAACGTCTCATTTCGATTTTATTGTCTCATACAGAAATCAAATAGTCAAGAAGTGGTATAATCCGGTTCTGATGTTCTTTCTTTGAGCTTTGAGTGGGGGTAAGGGGGTAAATTATTGCCAAAATTTGTTTGTTCAATAAGGCATTCTATGTTATAATATATATGTTGCGAATGCATACAGAGATCAGTCGGTCTCATAACACTATCCGCGGTATGGTGTGTAATGGCAGATCGCAGCAAGGAGACGGGCCAACAACTAATTTAAAATGAAACGCCCACGTCTCCTTTTTTTTATGCGCATATTATCTTTATTGCAATATCTTATGAATGATAAACATAAGATACCGATAAGTACTTGAACAAAAAATGAGATTGCTTCGATAGGTTTCAGGAACTTTTTTCTGGGATTGTTTTCTTTTATTCCAGCTTACGAATACGAACTTCGATATCCTCTTCATCCTTTAATAAATCAACAAGCTTGCTCGTATCCGTTTGTCCAAAGTGATATGGATACAAAATCCTGGGCCTGAATGCTTTCGCGGCATCTGCCACCATTTCGGGTGTCATCGTGTAAGGCAGGTTCATCGGCAGAAAAGCAACATCGATGTTTTTTAGTTGTTTCATCTCCGGGGAGTTCTCTGTGTCACCTGCTACATACACCCTTGTCTCGCCAAAAGTTATCACATAGCCGTTGCCCTGGCCCCTGGGATGATAGGGATTATTGCCGGAACGCATATGCACAATATTATATGCCGGTACGGCCTCGATTTTCAGCCCCTGGACCGTCCGGACATCGCCGTTCTGCATAATTATGCCGCCGGTGACTTTTTCGGCACATGTTTTGGTTAAGAGCAGCTCAGTGCTTTTTTCCCGGATGGTTTTTATTGCATCGGGATCAAGATGGTCGCCGTGCTCGTGGGTAATTAATATAATATCGGCCTTGGGCATTTTCGAGTAATCGGCCTCTCTGCCCACAGGGTCTATATGAATGGTCTTGTTATTGCAGGTAAACATTAAAGTTCCGTGCCCGATACAGGTAATAATCAGATCGCCGATGCTGGTTTTAATAATATCTTGTTCGAATCCCAGCTCTGTGTCTGCCTGTTTCTGTTCAGCGCCTTTTACGCGCATACGAACCGAATACAGCGAAGTCCGGGCCGTGATAAAGAGTGTCTGATTGTCCTTGCCGCCGAAAGTGACATTGGCCGGCTGCTCGGGAACTTTAATCGTTTCAATCTCTTGTCCACTTGAATTGTAAACCGCTACCGTGTTTGTAGTCAGGTAAACATTACCTTCGTTATCCATTGTCATCCCATCACTGCCTTCCGGGGCGAAAAGCTTCTTGTTCGATAGTGTTCCGTCCTGGTTGATGGTATAGACGAAAGTCTTTCTGCCGCCGTGGTCCGCCACGTAAAGAAGTTTGCCGTCGCCAGTGCCGATTAGTCCGTTGGGCCTGACCATATCATCGATTACTCGAATGACATTCCGGCGGTCGGCGGAGAGGTAATAAACGTGTTCGCCGTCCTGTTCCATATTATCCCTGTTGCCGTAGCGTGGATCGGTAAAGTAAATACCTCCGTTCGGGTCGATCCAGAGGTCGTTAAGACTGTTGAATTTTTTGTTTTGATAGCTGTCGGCTAATACCGTGACCTGTCCTTTGGGATCTATGGATATCAATCGATGTCCACCACCCTCGCAAACCAAAAGATTGCCGTCTTTGTCGAAATAAAGGCCGTTGGCGCCGCCTGAGTTTTCACGGAAAGCTGTGAGCTTACCGTCAAAAGACCATTTGTGAATTCGATTGTTTGGTATGTCCGTGAAAAAGATATTTCCCTGTGCATCGCCCGCCGGTCCTTCGACAAAACTAAAACCGCCGGCGAGTTTCTCTACCATTGCCCCCGGGGCGACAACGCTTTCCTGCCCGGTGCAAAAACACGTTACGGATACTGCCAACATTAAAGTTATATAAAAGTGCCCTTTGCCGTTCATTTTAATCCCCTTTCTCATGTGAATTTGTTTTTTCTAATATAAGTCCTGATGTATTATACCTTTGTTCCGCAGCAATAGCAAAAAAACACAGGAATTTTACTGTAAGTGGAAATCCACATTTTTATTAGAGGCTTTTTCTCTTTTCCATGATTTGGCCCGGCATTATACTTATTCACATAAAAAGGATGTAATAAAACAATAAATTGTTACGAGGTTTTGGAGAAAGTTTATGCTCGGCGAAAGAGAAGCCGGATTAATTACGAGCCGGATAAAAAACAAAATCTTTTTTATAGTATATATCGTTTTATTTTTTCTTGCCGTATCCAGTGCTCTTTTTGCACAAACCCAGCAAAACGGCCCTGTAATACAGGATGCTAATTCGCCTGGTTCAAGCGAAACTACTTCTCAAGATATAGGTATTACAAATACGGCTGCCAATATTACTTTGGAGCAGATACAAACACTAAGGAAGTCCATTTCCGATTCGCAGGAAATTAGCAGCGAAATAAAGGCCAAAATTGATGAGATTTATAACCAGGCAATAATTCAGTTGCAGCAGGCTTTGGATTTTGAAACTAAGAAGCAGGATCATAGTCAAAGACGTAAAAACGCACCTGTCGATCTGGAAAAGGCCAAGGAACAACTCGCTAACCAGGTAGCTTTTACTGCACCCGAAGTTGCTGCGGATATCACACTTCCACAGGCGGAACAAAAGCTGACGGAGGTAACACTTGCCTTGGAGCAAGCCAAAAAGAATGCCGGCAATCTTGAAAACGAACCAAAAAGAAGAGCCGAACGAAAAACAAAGATACCGGAAGAGTCGAACACCGCCAAACAGAAGCTTGAAGAAATTAAAGCCAAACTCAAAGGTGCTGCGGCCGAAGGACAGGTTCCTGAATTGGCTCAGGCAAATCGTACACTGATGATGGCCCAGCAGCGTGCCCTGGAGAGCCAGATAGCAACTAATACCGAAGAGTTGTTGTGCTATGACACTCGCAGGGAGGTGCTCGCCGCCAGCAGGGATTTGGCGGCACGACAACTGGCTTCTAATGAGAAGCTTGCGGAGTTTTGGCAGCAGAAAGTTAATGAGTTGCGGCAAAAACAGGCTCAAGTCGCTCAAAAGGAAGCCATCCGTGCAAAAGAAGAAACCAGATATGCTCGTCCTGCCATTCAGGAAATTGCAGAAAAGAATGTTGAGCTGGCCAAACAACAGACTGAGCTTGTGGCAAAAGTCGAAAAGACCTCACAGGACTTAAAACGAATCGATGAGCAGCTTGCGACCCTGGAAAAAGATTTTGGTGAGGTTCAGGAAAAAGTTAAAAAGGCCGGCAAGATCACCGGTGTTATGGGCGTTCTGCTCCAGACTAAACGTAAAGAGTTGCCGGATATCCGTGAAAATAAGAAACTGATGAAATTCCGTTTGTCGGAAATAACACAGGCTCAGTTGAAATTGATTCAGTATGACAAAGAGTGGTCTGAGCTTAGCGACATCGAACAACAGGCTCAGAATATAGTGAATCAAATTGAGCCTCCTTTGACAGATACGGAACGAGATGGAATTCGTAATGAGGTTGTGAATTATCTTCAAAACAAGCGTAAAACTCTTCAGATGATTTCCGATCTTTATCTTGATTATTCGACGGCATTGGCAAACCTCGATGCAAAGGAAAGTTCTTTTATTCAAATAGTACAGGAATATGAAGACTTTATAGATAAAAATATCCTGTGGGTTAAAAGCAGCTCTTCACTCAGTATCAAAGATATACCCGGAGTTATAACGACCGTAAGGTGGTTTACTAAACCTGAACAATGGCGACAGGTCGCCGAAGTACTCATAACGGATTTCAGAAAAAAACCATTGCCCTATATAGCCACTATTGCGTTTTTTGCTTTATTGGTCGTGTTACATCAAAGAATGCACAAGTCGATTGAAAGTCTCTATCAAAAGTTGCAGGATGCCAGCACGGATAGCTTTATGGATACACTGAAAGTATTTGTGTTGACCCTGTTTTTGGCTGCGACATGGCCTGTTATAATTTTGTTTCTGCGGTGGCGTCTTTCTGTGAATTCCTCCGGTTATGATTTTACTCAGGCTTTTGCCGGTGGTCTTCGAGACCTTTCTATAGGTATCTTTATATTTGAATTGTTACGGCACATGACAATGCCCTACGGATTGATTCAGAATCATTTTCGGGTAGGGGCGGAATCTCTTGCTTTTGCCAGAAAAAATTTACGTTGGTTTTTTGTCCTGGTTATCCCGCTTACGTTTGTTGTCCGGATATTGCAGTTACAACAGACCGATGATCAAATGTACAATTCGATGGGCCGTTTGGTCTTTATTGCCAATCTCATTTTACTTTCAATCTTTCTTCTTGTCTTACTCCGCCCGACCGGGCCGATGGTGGGGCCTTATCTCAAACGGCATCGTGATGGATGGGCGGAACGTCTTCGCTACCTTTGGTACCCTTTGTGCCTGATTTTACCTGTCAGTTTTTCGTTGCTGGCCGCAATGGGTTATTTCTATGCCGCCTGGAATCTTTACGAGAAGCTTATGGGTACACTTTTGCTTGCGTTCCTGGTTTTTGTGTTCAAAGCTATGTTAACACGCTGGTTAATCGTGACGCGGCGCAGGCTCTCGCTGATTGAAGTACAAAAACGCAAGGCTGCCGCCCAGGAAGAAGCCCTTGAAGCGAAATCCCAGACAAGCTCACCCGAATCTGATATGTTACAACAGGCCAAAGCCAAGCCGGAAAAAACAATTTTCGAGATTTCGCAACAGACGAATCGACTTATCAATGCAATTATTACGGTTCTTATGGCCATAGGGCTCTGGTACGTTTGGCGGGATGTGCTGCCGGCTCTGGGTGCATTGGAAGACATTGAGCTATGGAATATCACAAGTACCCAGGGAACAGTTATCGATATCATCAGTCTTGGCTCGTTGGTTATGGCCGTTCTTTTCGTTGTAATGACTATCATCGTGGCCCGTAATGTTCCCGGCCTGCTGGAAATCGTAATATTGAGACGGCTTCCTCTTGACCGCGGGGTCCGTTTTGCCATTATCACTTTATGCCGTTATATTCTTGTAGTTGTTGGTGTGGTTCTCGCTTTCAGCGAAATAGGTATCGGTTGGTCGAAGGTGCAGTGGCTCGTTGCAGCAATGACCGTCGGGCTGGGTTTCGGTCTGCAGGAGATATTCGCTAACTTCGTCAGCGGTTTAATCATTCTTTTCGAGCAGCCGGTTCGGGTGGATGATGTCGTGACTGTAGGTGACGTGACGGGCGTGGTGACAAAAATCAAGATTCGCGCGACTACAATTCGCAAGTGGGATCAGCGCGAGCTTATTGTCCCTAACAGAGAATTCATAACCGGCCGTCTTGTTAACTGGACTTTATCCGACAAGGTCATGCGGAGAGATTTTATCGTTGGCATTGCCTATGGTTCCGATGTTGCCAAGGCCGAAGAAACGCTTTATAAAGTTGCACGAGCGAATCCTCTGGTCCTGGAGAATCCGAAACCGATCGTCCTTTTCAGGGGTTTTGGTGATAGCTCTTTGGAGTTCGAGCTGCGTGTTTGTATTTCAGGTATAGAAAACTATGTTCCCGTCTGGCACGGCATTAACTGCGCCATCGACGAAGCGTTCCGGAAGGCCGGTATTGAGATTGCCTTCCCGCAGCATGACCTGCACATTCGCTCGATTAAAACAAGCGTGCCTATAGATGTGAACAGAATACGGCAATAGCGGAAAGTGCTTTTATTCCTATTTTTTGTATTCGTGTTTGTGATCGAAACCTATTGATTAAGTTTTATCCTGCTGTTTGGAAACCCTTTTTCTTTTTTCCGCCATGTCGATGTTCCAGATGTATTTCTGCGTTCGATACACGACGATGCACATCACGATAAGAGTAATCACAAAAACATAGATGATGATACTTTCGATCCAGCCGGTGCCGAAACATATAATCAGAAAGTTCAGGATTATAAAATAGATGCGCATTTCCGTCGGTCCGGCCCATAAAAAAGTTATCTTAAATTCATTCGTCGCCCCGAAGGCCAGGTACGAGCTGACCATAAAACAGCCAGCCACGGGAATGAAAAAATAAACAATCTGCCTGGCCGGGCTGTTGAATAAAAATGAATACCCGATCAATAACGAGCACATAAAAACGAAGTCCAGAAAGTGGTCCATATAAAAGCCCCACTTCGGAATGCCGGTATCTCGGTATCTTCCTAATGCGCCGTCGAATGAATCCGTGAACCACTGCAGGGCCAGCATCAAAGACGAGCACCACAGCCAGTGGTGGTTATTCCTGGCCAGCCAGCCGAAAAGAATCAGGCCGATGGACCAGTGAATGGTCATTAATGTCAGGTCGTAGCCCTCAATCCATTTGGGGAGCCGATGAATATTGCCGTCAATCAGTTTGCGTTCGTATGCGCCCAGGAAAGATTTCATTGGAAGTTTTTTGTCCCCGCCGAAGGTTTCTTTTGCCATTTTCCTTATCCCCTTTTATTAATATCAGGCCGTTTATTCCCCGTAAATAGAATACATCAGTCCCTATATACTTTCAAGTATCTAAATCAGACTGATTTTCTTTTATGAATTCTTGCTTGCTTTTCCTTATCCGAGGTGCTAAATTCGCTTTTTCGCGAGGGTTGCATCACAGAGAGATATATTTGCTGTATTTATGAATAAATCGCCGTTTATACAGACTGAATATTTTTTTAGGTGAAAACATGAGGATATCGCATAATAATTCTATAAGTGTTTATATAGGTGAATTGCTTAATAGGATGTAGGTTAAAGCACGTGCAGAGGGTAAGCATTCTTCAGGATTGACCATTCCACAACCAGTACAGTCTCTAAGCCGTCATGAACTCAATTTGTGTCTCATGATTGAACTTTTTGACGAAAGTCTCACTCGTTTCGAGAAATCACTAAAAGGCGAGAAAGCAGATTGTGACTTTGACGCATATTTTATGGCCATAGCTTTTCTTGATACAATCTACATCTTTACAAGAATGCTGTTGGACAGTGTCGTGGGAATTGTAAACGAATATAATAAAGAGGGAAGGCTTCACGATAATTTCAGCAAGATATACTACGAAGAATTTGTCAAAGGAAACCTTACTAACGAACTCAATACTGTGTTCTCAGCATGTGAGTCGTGGTTTCCTCAATTTAATATTCGGAGAAATGATATAGTTCATCGCTACGAGACAAATTTCATTGTCTTTAGGCAGAACTCCGAAGGTGAAAGAATAGCCCAGCAGTTATCACCTCAAAAAAATACTCAAAACATAGAAGATGAAGATTTGCGATCATATATTGGCATGGTGATGGCTGGATATCAATGTTTAGTAGATAAACTACTCGATTACTGGGATAAAATGTTTTTATCTTGGTATGGCATGAGTGTCTCTCGTCATTCAACTGCTTTCTTGGGCCGGAGTGCAAATATTCTTTGGTGGGCTTATCAGTATGGCGGATACAGGAATTATAACATGGTTGTTTCAGAATCATGAGTCGATCCAATTTAGAAATCAGACCACAAAACAATACTGCGACAGTTGACAACTGAGCACTCGCATTGAGCGAGCCGTCTATAAGACGCTGGACAAGAGTTGATGGTATTGAAATAAACACACGAAATCCCAAAACATATTACCTTAGATTTAATCCCTAATTTGAAGTTTTAATGATCAATGGGCTCGGCCATCCTGTGGATTGTAAGAAGCATGTACGTAAAGCGCGTACGCGCTTTACGTATGTCGAGTGTAAAAACGATTTGTTGAAAGGGAAATTCTTTGGCCAGATCCATTCGGCTACACCTCAGGATGACACCGTGAAGTCGTTTTGTTTAGCCCACTGGTTTACACGGCGGATGTTGCTTTTTCGATATACGATATACGCAATATGCACGACGGGTCCGTATTAAGGACAATTTATGAAAATACGGGGATTTTGCTTGTTTTTTGGCCGTTTTTGAGTATAATACGCCGATAATTGAATAAAGAATATCGAATAACGAATGTAGAACACACCAAAAAATCCTAAGCACTAAATTCTAAACAATATCTAATGTTCAAAATCCAAAATTACCTAAATAAAACCGTAACAGGTAGGATGGACAGCTTGTCTGCCCATGCGGTTCGGGTTGCTTTACATTGGACGGGGTGTTCGACAGATGTAGAGAACTCTCGACAATTTGACCTTTTTTGAAAAAACAAACCCAATTTGGATTAGGCCAAAATTAACGTAAGTTCATTGAAATAAAAAGAATACGGCAAAAAAGCGACGTTTCGCCGGTAAAAAAACAAAGCCAATTTCAAAACCCACGGCAAATTCCCGGCATAAGATATTGGAGTAAACAAGGTCGATGGGTTGGAACAAATTAACGTCGTTTTCAGCATTATTATGAACGTTTTTGACCAAATATGATTTTATTGTAACTTGCATTTGACAATATCACGTTTATGTAGTCTAATCCCAAACAATTTACGGATATGTGGCGCAACGAAAGTAACTGGAACATTTTTGGCGAGGAGTACACAGTATGCCAAAGCGAGATGATATCAACAAGGTTATGATTATTGGCTCAGGGCCTATCATTATTGGTCAGGCCTGTGAATTTGATTATTCCGGCACTCAGGCATGTAAGGCCCTTCGCAAGCTGGGTTATGAAATCGTGCTGGTCAATTCGAATCCTGCAACCATTATGACCGATCCCGGAATGGCTGATGTGACTTATATCGAGCCTTTGAACCTGCAGACAATGACAAAAATCATCGAAAAAGAACGGCCGGATGCACTTCTGCCGAATCTCGGCGGTCAAAGTGGATTGAACCTGTCTTCGGAATTGGCCAAAGCAGGTGTGCTGAAAAAATATGGTGTGAAAGTTATCGGAGTGCAGGTTGATGCTATCGAGCGGGGCGAGGACAGAATCGAATTTAAAAAAACAATGAATAAGCTGGGCATTAAGATGCCTAAAAGCGATCCGGCATTTAGCGTTGACCAAGCGGAGAAAATTGCTAAAAAGCTCGGTTATCCGGTTGTCATTCGTCCGGCATATACTATGGGCGGAACCGGCGGGGGATTGGTCTATAACGTTGACGAACTCCGAATGGTTGCGGCCAGGGGACTCTCGGCAAGTCTCGTCGGTCAAATTCTTGTAGAAGAATCCGTGCTCGGCTGGGAAGAGCTTGAGCTGGAAGTCGTCAGAGATGCCAAGAGTCAGAAGATAACCGTCTGTTTTATCGAAAATGTCGATGCGATGGGCATACACACCGGCGATTCTTATTGCACCGCCCCGATGTTGACGATAGATGAAAAATTGCAGAAGAGACTCCAGAAATATTCCTATGATATCGTTGATGCGATTGAAGTCATCGGCGGAACGAATATACAATTTGCTCACGATCCCGAAACCGGCAGGGTGGTGGTAATCGAAATTAATCCACGAACTTCGCGCTCCTCCGCTCTTGCTTCGAAGGCGACGGGATTCCCTATCGCTTTGGTCTCTTCGATGTTGGCGGGGGGGTTGACGCTTGATGAAATTCCGTACTGGAGGGATGGGACTCTGGAAAAATACACACCATCCGGCGAGTATGTCGTTGTCAAGTTTGCCCGCTGGGCGTTCGAGAAGTTCAAAGGTGTCGAGGACAAGCTCGGCACACAGATGCGGGCTGTCGGTGAGGTGATGAGTATCGGCAAAAACTACAAGGAAGCATTCCAGAAAGCCATTCGTTCACTTGAGAACGGCAGATACGGACTGGGTTTTGCGAAGAACTTCAACAAGCTTTCATTGGAGGAATTGTTAAGGCATGTAAGCACGCCCACCAGTGAGCGTCAGTTTATTATGTATGAAGCTCTTCGCAAAGGAGCCACACCGAAGCAATTATTCGAGAAGACCTACATCAAAGAATGGTTTATCCAGCAGATGGCAGAACTTGTAGCCCTTGAAGAAAAGCTCTTGAAATATAAAGGCAAGCCGATTCCGGACAAGCTCCTGATTCAGGCCAAAAAAGACGGCTTTGCCGACCGTTACCTTGCGCAGATTCTCGGAACCACCGAGAAGAAAATCCGCCGGCAGAGAACAAAGCTCGGCGTTGTCGAAGGATGGGAGCCTGTGCCGGTCAGCGGCGTGGAAGATGCAGCTTATTATTTCTCGACGTATAATGCCCCGGATAAGGTTGGAACATCGAAGAATCGCAAGATTATGGTCCTGGGCGGCGGGCCGAATCGAATCGGACAGGGGATTGAGTTTGATTATTGTTGTGTACACGCCGCTTTTGCACTTCATGACGAAGGTATGGAAACAATAATGGTCAACTGTAATCCTGAAACCGTTTCGACCGACTATGACACATCCGAGAAGCTTTATTTTGAGCCGTTAACAGTTGAAGATGTTTTGAGTATCTATGAAAAGGAAAAACCGGAAGGTGTCATTGTTCAGTTCGGCGGGCAAACGCCTTTGAATATCGCCGGCGAACTTGAGGATGCAGGTGTGAAAATAATCGGCACCACGCCGGAAACCATCGATCTGGCCGAAGACCGTGACCGGTTCCGGGCGATGATGAAGAAACTGAAAATACCCATGCCCGAATCCGGCATGGCCAGCTCTCTTGAAGAGGCGTTAAAAATAGCAAAGCGAATCGGCTATCCGCTCATGGTGCGTCCTTCCTACGTCCTTGGCGGGCGCGGGATGGAAGTTGTGCACGATGAAGAGATGCTGCGACAGTATGTGGCCGCCGCAGTGGAGGTGACACCCGAAAGGCCGATTTTGATTGATAAGTTTCTTGTTAATGCGATTGAAGCCGAGGCCGACGCCATCTCTGACGGCAAAGATGTTTTTGTCCCTGCGGTCATGGAGCATATCGAGCTTGCCGGCGTACATTCGGGAGATTCCGCTTGTGTTATCCCGCCGGTATCGATTCCACAAAAGCACATTGATACAATTTGTGAATATACCAAAAAGATAGCGATAAAACTTCGTGTAGTCGGCCTGATGAATATGCAGTATGCGATTGCAGATGGTACGGTTTATGTTCTGGAAGCGAATCCGCGGGCGTCGAGAACCGTTCCGCTGGTCTCCAAGGTCTGTGGAATTTCGATGGCGCGGGTGGCGACACAGGTAATGCTTGGAAAAAAAATCTCTGAATTGAACTTAAAGCACAGTAAAATTCCCCATTTTGGCGTGAAGGAGGCTGTGTTTCCGTTTAATATGTTCCATGAAGTTGACCCGCTGCTTGGCCCCGAGATGCGTTCGACCGGTGAAGTTCTGGGGCTTGCGGATTCTTACGGCCTGGCGTTTTTCAAAGCTCAGGAAGCGACACAACAGCCGTTGCCTTCTAAGGGGACAGTTCTGATAACCGTGACCGATCCGGATAAGACATCAATCGCCGATACGGCCAAAACATTCAGCGAAATTGGTTTTAAGATTCTGGCAACCGAAGGGACACATAAATATTTAGCCGAAAAAGGCGTCAAATCGGAACATATCCTGAAGGTGTACGAGGGTCGTCCGAATATTGTCGATGCAATCAAGAACAGGGAGATTCAGTTGATAATAAATACTCCCATAGGTAAGCGTGGTAAGCATGACGATTCTTATATCAGGAAAGCCGCAATCAAATATAAAATTCCGTATATTACGACGACAACCGCCGCCGCTGCTACTGTAAAAGGAATTGCTGCAAGGCAGGGCGGTGAGCCGAAAGTAAAATCTTTGCAGAACTATCATGCCGGCATAACAAAAAACTAAAAATGCAAAGCTTAATGACCTCTGTTCCCGATTACATAGGCCTCGAAAATTTCATCGAGATTTAGGGCTATCTCTGTCATGCCGTTGGAAGACATACTTTTGATGCGATTTCTTTTTTCATCGTTGCAATCTTCGATTGTTACCGAAACATTGTCCCCGACTTTTAATACATCGAGGATGCCCGCCAGGCGGCTGAAGTCCGTTTCGGATGGAGATGTCAGAATAATTTTTCGGATGTTATCTCTGAGCTCTTCCGTTTTTCCCGCTTTGATAATTACGCCGTCGTCGAGTATAGCGATATGGTCTGCCACAGGTTCAATTTCGTATAGCAGGTGACTGGAGAAAAAGACCGTGACACTATTACTTTGCAGCAGGTCGATTACATGCCGCAGGAAATCCTTTCTTGCAATCGGGTCGAGTCCCAGTGTCGGGTCATCCAGTATAACGATATCAGGCCTGTGCCCGAGCGCCAGAAGCAGGGCGAGGCTCGAATTCTGACCCTTGGAAAGAGTTTTCACCTTCACATTCATTGGCAGTCTGAGTATTTCGGCAAGCTCATCAGCGAATTTATAATCCCAGCTCGGATAAAATCCCGCCACCCACTCGATTATCCGGCCGACTTTCATCCAGCCGTACATCTGCTGGTCTTCGGCCATAAAGCCAGTTCTTCTTCTTATCTCAAGGGTATTTTTGGAGCTGTCCAGCCCGCCTATAATGCATCTGCCGGAGTGGGGTTTCTGCAGGCCGAGCAGTGTTTTTATCGTGGTCGTTTTGCCGGTGCCGTTTCTACCTATAAAACCGAAAATAGAGCCTTTCGGCACTTCGAGGTTCACTCCTTTGAGCACTTGCTTTCTGCCGTAGGAAAAATGCAAACCTTCAATTTTTATTGCCGGCTCAGCCATTTGTTTTCCTTTCTGTTTTCTTCAAGAATGATTACGGTTCTTCCGGAAATTTTATATACAGTTTGTTATTGAGGATTCTCCAGAAGACATAGGTATCTTTTAGATTGATTATTATGGCTTTTACTTAAATTTTGCGACCAGTACATATGAAGCAGTGTGTTGCCGTTTTCCAGTACTGCAATGTCTTCAATTCTATAATCCATACGAACGAAGTGACCTAACTTTCGTATTTTTTGATTGGAACGAATATCGAAGACCATCAAAGTGTGTTCTCCTGGGCAATATAACTTCCCACCTTTGACAAATGCTCTGTGAAAAGAATAATCCTGGGTCAAACGCTCCAGGATTGTAAAAGGACGTGCCGTGCCAAACTTACAATAGATATTCTCGTCGTCCCAGCCGGTTACATCGAACCGTGCAATATCATCCTGAGAAATGCGGAAGAAGGAAATTTGTTTGTTATGGATATTGACTTTTGAAGTTTCATAGATGTCATTGTAGTGATAATATCGATCGATGCTGAGTCTGATTCTTTCTTCCGAGCTGATTTCTTCCACCGGCACGAGAGGTATGGCAAATTCTTTCCTGCGATCATAAAAATATGGCGCACGGCTTTTTAACGCATTGAGCTTTTTATCAATCAGCTTTAATTCTTGGGGATCTGACACATCTATTATTACAAGGCTTTTATTTACGAGGACAATTAATTTATTGTCAATCAGCCGCATTGTTGTTGAAGGATATGTGCTATCTTCAAGGCAATCGGATATATCAAGTTCATCATCTTGCATCCAGGATTCTCCTGTAAACATGTGGCTTCTCAGATATACTTTTTCATAGATATCTTTTTTCTCTTCATTACGATAATATACATAGATAGCAAGAGAGTAGAGATTACCTTCGGTTTTTTTATATAATCTTCCACGCCACGGATATATACGGGTGCGATATCCTCCAATCCTTGTTGTAGGGACTGTAATTTCATCAATATCGTCCGGATTAACGTCTATGTTACTAAAAGAGATTTTGTTGTTGTTTGTATTGATATAGCTTCGACCCTGGAATATTACTCTGTCTCCGGCGGAATCCAATGCGTTCCATCTCCAGTCGTGAGACTCGATTTCCTTTTCCTGTAATACCTTTATATTGGCAACCTGACTGTTGAAAAGCATCATCAAAGCGAAAACCAATCCGGTTCCCACCCATAAGAGCCCTTTTAGATTTGTCTTCAAATGCCATTCGTGTTGGGCAGCATAAAG
>CAZMZR010000006.1:0-66329 GCA_964570855.1 uncultured Pirellulales bacterium | reverse complement strand
CACGATTCTATAAATAATGAGTACTTGTCAGTACCGATTCGAATAATAGCACTAGAAATAATTCAGTTTCTCAAGGAAGAGAGTCAGATCACCCGCGAGTCTCTTAATAAAGTAATTAAGAGTATTATTGATAAGGTACTGAATGAAGAGCTAAATCTTAAACTCGATACCTGCATTTGTTGTATTCAAGTGGATGATAATATCTCATTTAAAAATTTAACAGATTTAGCAGTAGCAATAGAAAGACTTCATGAATACACAGGCCTTTCAATGCCTGAGATTGAGTTTATTCAGATAAATCAAAAGCAAAAAGTAAATACTTTTTGGGGGAGGTGAAAAGTGGTTGATAAGAGTCAAATCGTTGTAAGAGGAGTAAAATCAATCTATCAGTGGCTTGAGAAAAGATATAAAGCCATTTTTTTACCAGAGGAAACAAGAGATAAAGCTCAGGCAGAAGTTCTAGATTCAAAAATAGAAGTGACCAAAAAGGCCGTTGAAATTATACAAAAATCAGTAGAATGGAAAATGGGTATGTATAAAGAACTTGGAATTTTATCCGATAAGATAGAAGAAATACAAAAAGATGTTGAGAGTGGTACTGATCCATTAACTATAATACAATCACTTACTAATAAAGGTGCAATTCAAGTTATATCCACTGAAATAGAAGAGCCACCTGCAGAATTACCACCAAATTCAAAAGAAACTTAGATAATATACGGTAGCATAGTTGATTTATTAAGGGTTTATTAGGTGCAGTCAGTTTTCTGTGAACTTGCCCCAGCCATTAACTTGTGCTACGTAGCGATTTACTTCGCAGAGTAGCATAGGTTGACTGTCCTTGGGTTTCCTCTAAATAGTATCAAAGAATTTCATTTGACGCAATTTTCTTCTTTCACCAATTACTTTGCCGTGTAATGGTCTTAAATCAACAACTGCACCAAACTCACTGAATACATCGTGAAACTTTTTGATATTTTTATTCCAGTAGATCATTGCACATGCCATCGGAGCTCCCTTTCCCCCGTCTTTGCCCTCGACAAGAAACCGAAGTCGTGTGTCATAGAGAAAACAAACAGCCGTCGCTCGTCCCCAAATGTATTCCTTCCAATGGCGCGTATTGGTTGCAACAGGGACTAGTGCAAGCACTTCTGATCCATAATATTTGTGTGCATGTGCGCACTTGTACAGCCAGTGCTTGATCGTTGTCCGCCGTTCCTTATCCGCTCCATACGGGGGATTAACATAGATCGTTGGGAAGTTCCATGACTCCTTGAGACCATCATACTCTGGCAGGCTGTACTCTGTTTCAGCGGCCACGATGGACCATTGGTTAGAGCATGGATCAAGTGCTATTCTACCACCGAAGAGTCTCTTGACAGCATCAATATATTTCTGTGGTGTACACCAGTCTACACTCTGTGAGTTGATTGTCCTGCCTGCCGTCACGTTAGAATCTCCTTCCAATTCTTTGCCGACAATAAATCGAGTTCTCTTTTAAGCTTAGCAATGGAGCGTCCAACTGGCGAGATGACATTGAACCACATCTCGACTTCGGACAGATTAGCGGAGAAGTACTCTTGCAATGCAAAGTCCGCGGCAAGTGCAATCTTGACCTTAGTAAATCTGTTGGCACCCTTCCTACCGGTATAACTCTTGACAAATGCGTCCTTTATCGGCTTGTACCGCTTGGCTGGTTTGATAAGCAAGGACTCAACGAATGCGGAGAGACCAGCATCTGTGAGAAAGAGGAGCCAGTCGTATGACTGCGCCAAAACCTTGATCTCTTTATTATGGTCATCTGAGGTAAACCAGTTTCCGTGGTTGCTGACCACGCCAACAGTAAGCGTGAAGTCTCGCAACAATGAGACATTGTCTGATGCAATGACAGATCGAAGAAACTGTTCATAGGGTTCGTATCGGAGTTCTCCGTTGTCAAGATGGAGTATTCCATAGATGGCGCCATCAGACATCCTGATTTTTTGCAGCGAAGATAATGTGCGGGCAACATACGCTCCCTGTTTGGCTTTCTCTATTGTCTGTGGACCTTTTTTGATACCTTCCTCAACGCCAACCCGCTTGCATTCAAGAACGGCAAAGGGGTGAGTTGTAAGCTGGTGCACAGAGACTCGGTAGGCGGTTTTTGACGCCTTTCCAAGATAGGCAATGATCATTCGTGCTCTATCTTCGTACAAGACGCACGCATTCCGAAGGATGTGAGCAGAAGTAAGTAGCTGCGTTGTTTTAGATTCGCCTATAACCCAATCGACGTCAGAAATATACCTTGCAAGTTTCTTTGATGTAAAAGGAAGTTCAGATTTTGGAATCTGAAAAGATATGAGTTCATAAGATGGGTGTAGACTGAACTCGACGTTGTGTGTGATGTCTGGATTCGCATATTCCGGGAGACGTCTCTCAATTGCGGTGTGCTTTTCGTATCCCCAACTCTTAATGAGGTAGAAGGTGATGATCTCGACAAGCGTACCCAATGCGCGCCCAGCGGCCTTCTTTGCATCTTTGGCATAATGAAATACGTCTCGTGTCAATGCACGCTGAAGAGCGTCAACAGAATCGTACGGCATCGAGTTTTATCCTTTCTTTTCCGGGTCAGCATAATAATATGCACCACCTTTTGCAGAATTTATTCTAACGGAAATAGAATTTCACAATTCTCACATGGTTGGCCCTTGATTCCTGTCTTTGGCTCTTTCGTCAGAAGCCTTCCACAAGGCATAGAATATCAATCTTGGGTCTGTTTGTCACGGATTTTTTATGATGCTGGGCCGAGTTTGTGGCCGGGAGCGATGGTGTATAACCGTTTCTTTGGTTCGGTGTTGATGTGGGCGGCGACGATTTCGCCGACGAAGATGAAATGATCGCCTGCGGGTATCTGCGATTCGAATTCGCATTCGAAATTTGCAACGGCGTCGGCCAACAGCAGCGAATCAATCTCTGTCGCCGGGGCTGTTTTGCAATCTGATTCGGCGAATTTGTCGGTGTCGCGGCCGGACTTAGAGCCGAAGAACAGCGCCGCTTCGGCCATCTCAGAAGATGGAAAAGCAATGGTGAAGCACCTCGAGTGCGTGATAGCTTCAACTGAATAATGTGTTTTGGCTACGGCGATTGCCATCATCGGCGGGGTGCCAGAGACGATCATTGTCCAGCCTAACGTAACGGGATTGGCTTTTCCGTTTCTGTCTTTGGCGATAGCTATGACAACCTGTTCGGGGTATTTTGTTTTGACGGCTTCGGAATAATCTACCTGTTTTTGCATTGCTTTTGTCCCCATTTGGTTTTAATATTTATAGCTGAGAAATCACTAACAGAATTATATTTACAAAGTTATCTAAGACAAGGAGAAAAAAGTGAGCACGATAGGTTTCATCGGCAGTGGAAATATGGCAGAAGCTATGATCAACGGCGTGCTGAAAGCCAATGTGTACAGACCGGGCAAAGTTTATGCCAGTGATGTTCGGCCTGAGCGGCTCTCATATCTGAGAGAGCACTATGGGGTCAGAACGGCGGACAGTAATGCAGAGCTGGCCTCGAAAGTTGATAACTTGGTTTTGAGCGTCAAGCCGCAGAATATGCCTGATGCTTTAGAGAGTATCAAGGATTCGATTCGACCGGATATGCTGATTATATCCATCGCGGCGGGCATAAAAACAGCTAATATTTCCTCCGTCCTCGGGGATGTTGCTATCGTTCGCGTCATGCCCAATATGCCGGCATGGGTGGATGAAGGCGCCAGTGCTTTGTTTGCCAACGAGAAGGCAAAACCAAAAGTCGAATTTGCCAGACTTATTTTGCTTTCCGTTGGGAAAGCCATTGTTCTTGAGGACGAAAGCCTGATGGATGCTGTTACGGCGATCAGTGGCAGCGGGCCTGCTTATTTCTTCCTGATGATGCAGGAAATGATTAAATCGGGTGTCGAGCTGGGCTTGCCTGAGGATGTGTCGAAAGAGCTGGTTCTTCAAACCGCCAAGGGTGCCGCATTGCTTGCCGAGAGAGCGGCTGAGCAGGGCGAGACGCCGGAGATGCTAACAAAAAAGGTCGCCACACCTAACGGTACTACAGAGGCGGCGTTTAATGTATTCATTGAGAGAGATTTTGAAGATATAGTCTTAAAGGCTTTGCGGCGTGCGGCCGAGAGAAGCCGGGAGCTTTCTTTATAGAATTACACTTCTGAAAATAACCTGTGTTGAAAGCAGGGACGATAAAAGGTTTTTGTGCCCGTCTGAGCATGTCTCCGGAGTGCAGCAATAACAGGTAGGGCGGATTTTATCTACCGGTCGGCCAGAGAAATATCCCCGCCGGCCTGTGTTCGGATTAAACCGAATTTCTCTATATTTTAATGTGTTCCTATGCGACTACGATTGCTTCGACGGGGCATTCGTCGGCGGCCTGCTGAACGGCGTCCTCGTACTCGGCCGGAACGTCATCGACCATAACCTGTGCCATATCATCGCCCATCTCGAATACTTCCGGGCATGTGTCAACGCATAGTCCACATGCAGTGCATGTATCTTCAATCCTTACTTTCATAGCAACATTCCTTCCTTAAAACTGAGATTCTCTACCCACTTCCGGTGGGCGCAAGAGAATAACCGAGGCCTGGCTGCATCTTTTTTTCCCTTTAATATCTCTTTCGGCCGTTATAACCTTTGTTAGAACAATAGCTTTTATAACAAAATCTGTCAAATTAAAATGTTTTTGTAGAAAAAATTCGATGGTCTCGCTATACTGGTTTTTTTGTAGAATGCCGCCCCAAATATGCGGCGTAAACGGGTTTTCTGTCGAATATTCATTAACCATTTTGAAAATGGCTTACACTGTTCTTGCAAGAAAATACAGGTCGCAAACGTTCGATGACATCATCGGCCAGGACCCGATCGCTCAAACGCTGAAAAATGCGATAAGGACCGACAGGGTTGCGCATGCCTACCTTTTTACAGGCACCCGGGGCGTCGGTAAAACCACAATGGCGCGAGTGCTTGCAAAAGCGCTCAATTGCCTCCAGTCCGATGGGCCGACGGTTGAGCCGTGCTGCAAGTGCGATAGTTGTGTTGCGGTGAACCTCGGCGAAGATATCGATGTTATCGAAATCGACGGCGCCTCGAACAACAGAGTTGATGAGATTCGGGAGCTGCGGGAAAATGCGATTTACAGACCTGCACGTTCGAGATTTAAGATTTATATAATCGACGAAGTGCACATGCTGACTATTTCTGCATTTAATGCGCTACTTAAAACACTGGAAGAACCGCCCAGTCATATTAAGTTTATTTTTGCCACGACGGAGCCGAACAAGGTCATCGCGACAATTCAGTCGAGGTGCCAGAGGTTTGATTTCCGCAATATAGGGCCGGACGTAATTGCCGGGCAGCTCAAGTCCATACTTGCACAGGAGAATATTAAGTACGAGGATGATTTGGTACTGCCGCTGGCGAAAATGGCAAACGGCTCGATGAGGGACGGCTTGAGCCTGTTGGATAGATTGATAAGTACGGGCGCCGAGCCTTTGACGGTCAAGCTGCTTGAGGAGTTTTTAGGGCAGCCGAACAGCGAAAAAGTATGGAATCTTATCGAAAAGATAGGCGATAGCGATGCGGCGGGTACGCTTGCAGCGATAGAAGATTTAATTGTCACCGGTGTAAGTGAGGTCCAGATTGTGGATTCGCTCATCGATTATATGCGTGATTTGATGGTGGTCAAATCCACGGGATCTAAAAGCAAACTTGTTATTATGACAGACCAGCAGAGACAAAGGGCTGCAGAACTAATCGAGAAATTCGATATTGCCGCACTTATTTATAATATTTCGACGCTGGAAAAACTTCGCTGGTCGGTTAAAAACAGCGATACATGCAGGGCCCTTTTGGAGGCATTACTGTTGCGATTTGCATTGAGCGAGCATTTCCTGAATGTCGATGGTCTTCTTTCGCAATTGAAACCCGGCTCTGCACCTGCTGTTAGCTCTAAAAAAAAAATAACAGCAGGCCCTGAAAACCAGGTATCCAGCAAACCGCAGGCAACCAGTTACAAGCCGCAAGCCGCGGACATGGGTTCGCAGGATCTCTCCGGCATAAGCGATATCCGGTCAATAAAGGATAACTGGCAAAGCCTCCTGGGTCTTATTACCTCGAAACTCGGTCCGGGCACGGGTGGATTATTAAGTTCCGCCAAGCCGAACCGAATTGAAGATGGTGTGTTGGTCCTTGAGTTCGGCCCATCGGCTCAAATGCAAAAGCAGCTTTGTGAAAGCAACGGCCGAATGGAACAAATCCAGACCTTGCTCAGCGAAAAGCTTTCGGTGCCTGTAGGATTAAAATTTGAGATTTCAGACCAACCTCAAACGCAGGCAGAACCTTCTGCTAATCAGCCGAAGGGCAGTAGTAAACGAAGAAACGAAATGATGAACGACCCGGCCGTTAAAACGGTACTTCTCGGACTCGATGCGACAATAACCGGCATCGAAGAAGATTAGGGATTGACAATTTATAGATTAAACACCTGATGTAACAGGATGGATTTATGAGCAGTGCATACACAGAGAGTTTGAATAAGTTAATCGAGGAATTCGGCAAGCTGCCGGGCATAGGTCCCAAGACGGCCGAGCGTCTGGCTTTTTATATACTCAAGACCCCGCCGGCGGAGGCCATAGGCCTTGCCGATGCCATTCGCAATCTAAAGGAAAAGGTCAGGCGCTGCGAAATATGTTATAATCTGGCTGAACAAGCTGTTTGCCAAATCTGTTCGGACAACCGCAGGGATAAAAGCATAATATGTGTCGTCGAACAACCCAAGGATGTCATAAGCCTTGAAAAAACCGGGGCCTGCAAGTGGGTGTATCATGTTCTCGGCGGTCATATCGCGCCACTTGAGGGGATCGAACCGGGCGATTTGACGATAAAACAACTCGTTGAAAGGGTTCACCGGGGTGATGTAAAAGAACTTATAATGGCGACAAATCCGAATATGACCGGCGACGGCACATCACTTTATATAAGTTCACTTCTTAGAACCTCCGATGTGAAAATTACCCGGCTTGCAAGGGGATTGCCCACAGGCAGTACGATAGAATATGCAAGCGGGAAAATGCTTACCGATGCGATTATCGGCAGGCAGGTGTTGGAGTAATTTTATTCATACTTCTTAAACCCCTTATTAAACCCACCTAAGGTGCGATTATTATTGAATTACACGTCGGATATTGACGAAATTCCTTTACGTCTTTATGATACATAATCAAGAGTTCAAGTAACGACTTGAAAGAGGATTTATTATCGGTGCTTCTATGAAGATGGAAATGTCAGGTCAAATGCGGATGGAACAGCGAATGAAACTCGCTCCGCATATGATTCAATCGATGGAAATCCTCCAGCTTCCGATACTTGCCCTTCAGGAGAGAATAGAACAGGAGTTAAACAATAATCCTGTTTTGGAAATAGCCGAGTCGTCAAGCGCCGAAGAAACCGAGCCGGTCGAAGAACAAACTCGGGATGATATAGGTGAAAAGGACCTGGTCGTCGATACGGACAACAGCAAGGTTCAGGATTTCGAGCGTCTCGAAGGTATTGATGATGAATATAAGGACTATATGGACCAGGCCGGTCCGCTGCGTTATCGTTTTGCCGGTGACGAGCCGGACAAAAAGCTTGAAGCGTTAAAAAACACCGCCGCTCCTTCTCAATCTCTGCATGAGTATCTGACCGAGCAATGGCGAATGGTCGATGCGGAAGATTCCCTGAAAAAAGCCGGTGAAATGATTATAGACTATATCGACGACAGGGGATATTTGACCGTAAGGCTGGAGCAGTTGCATAACAAGGACAAAGACGATTTCACAATTGACCATCTGAAAGAGGCGTTAACACTTGTACAGAAGCTGGAGCCGGCCGGCATCGGGGCGCGCGATTTGAAAGAGTGCCTGCTTATTCAAATGGCCCAGAGCGGAGAAGAGGAATCCCAATTTGCAAAAAGTTCGCAAAATGGTAATCCGGATATGAGCTTCGAATATCGATTGATTGCCGAGCACATGGACGATCTTCTCGAAAATCGTTTGCCTGAAATCGCGAAAAAGATGAATTGCGATATCGACTCAATCAATCAGGCCATCGAGCGCATGAGTAAACTTGACACATCTCCGGGCCTTCAAATAGGCCAGGACCGAAATCATCCGATCACTCCGGATGTAATAGTGGAATCGTCGGATAATTCGGGTCAGTATTCAGTGATATTGGCTGATTCCGGTTTGCCCGGTCTGAGGATAAGTAACTACTACGCAAAAATGGCAAAAGATGCTCACATGAGTGAAAAGACGAGGCAGTTTTTACAAAATAACCTGCGGTCCGCGCAGTGGATTATGGAAGCCATGGAGCAGCGTAAGAATACCTTGTTGAAGGTTGCAAAGGCGGTAGTGAAATATCAGAAGGATTTTTTCGACAGGGGCCAGCTTTATCTCAAGCCGCTGCCTATGTCTAAAGTAGCGGATGATGTCGGCGTACATCTGGCGACGGTGTCGAGGGCTGTTTCCGGTAAATATGTCCAGTGCTCCTGGGGCATATTGCCGCTGCGAAAGTTTTTTAGCGGCGGCAGGGATGATGTTAACGGTCACGCCCGTAGCTGGGAGGCTATAAGGGCCAAACTGCAACAGATTATCGACGCTGAAGACAAGAGCAAGCCGTTAAGCGATGACAAGATACTCAAGAAACTGGCGGAGGCCGGTATAGATAATCTGGCCAGGCGCACCGTCGCAAAGTATCGAAAAATCCTGAACATTCCCGCCGCAAGATTCAGAAAAAAATATTAACTTATTGCTGCGATTTCATTGCATCATCTACTCTTTTATTAATCTTCAAATAGGTCGAAAGTAACATTAAAACGGGAACATTGTCCTAAAACGTCAAAGATAAAAAGATTATCAACATTTACGATATGGATTAGATCAAAATTTACTTTAAATGAATACACACATTCTTGTTTGAGTTTATGGATGACATAATCTACATTTGGGAAAAAACAAGTATCATCGTAAATGATTAATTGATTACTTTCGTATTTATTAAAAATATCTTTATTTAATTTGCAGATTTTTTCATTTAATCTTTGTCTAACACAATCCAACCATGACTTTTCCTTTCCATAATCCCCGAAGCCGGCATGCTTTAGCTTTTCGTTTGGTTTTCGTATACCGTCTCTTGGTTCGTAACTTGATCCAGGAATATAATAAGGAATTTCAAGCATCGATCCTTTGGGATATTCTTTTTCCATTATAGCTAAAGCATGTTTTTCCATTTGAGTAGCAGATGTAACTACTTCGATACCTGTTTGTTGGTCTAAAACAAAATCTGGATGTTCCCATTTGAGAGTTTGAAGTGGTAAAGAAAAATATTTTGCACGGTAAAGTTTGCTTAGATATATGTATAGGCAATATAATTCATCGAGTGTCTTCCCTTCAATTTTGGGATTATTACGATTATTTTTGATAAACGACCGGATTTCCTCAATTTGCGAACAATTTGAAATGGTAAATTTGTCACCTTTATTTGTCAGCATAATGTTTTCCAATTAGATGAGTTAATATGATATATAGCATATATAAGAAATATTAATCGTAGTATGATCAGCATACTGAAGTTCTTATAGACATCTATAATCAACTTGGGATTTATAATTAATCATAAGGAATTGACTTAATTAGTTTTTTCCAAATCTTTACATTTTCGATCAAGAAATTCATGGCGCAAATATGTATTTTCATTGTTTCTATAGAGTTTGGGAAATCGTCCAAATCTGAAATTACTATGTCTTTTTCTCCCCAAAGAATCTCGTCAACATTATTTCTATCTGTTTTTCGCAATGCTTTATGAATATAGAACGATAATGCAAATATTATACTTCCTTTAGCCGCACCCGGATTTCCTTTTACCATTAAACACTTACATTTCGAGTATATTCTTTGTCTCTCGTTTAGGTTATCTAACATTAATTCGCCAAGATTTAGTATTATGTCGATAGGTGTTTCAGGTTTTAATGTTAAATTTATGTAGTCTCCAATAACCTTAAAAGCAATTTTATCAAATATAATATCTCGGGCTTCTGGTCCAACATCCTGAAGTAATTGTCTGTCAAGTTCATGAAGAAGAAAGTAAAGTATTTCAGCTCCTGCATCTGCTGAATACTGATTATCTTGTGTATCAAGCTCTTTACAAAATAACAATGATGTCATGATTATGCCTTGAGCAATTTGCTCATATACGTCTTTTGATTTTTTATGGAATGATCCAAAAAGATTCATCATTATTTCCTATTTTCTGATATTTTTTATCTCACATAGAATTCTCGAGCGGAAGCGGGAAGACACTTTTTCGCATCTGTAGGTTTATATTATCATATTTCAGGTCCATTTTCAGTAAATTTTTGCTGGTTTTTAACGGAATCCCTTCGCAAAGATATTTTTAGAAATATCCTTGATTTTTGTTGAACTTTATGTTACAATATGAGTATATAATCACATAGTAAAATAGTTGTGGAGGTAAAATGTTAATTAAAAACAAACAACTGTTGTTTGAAAGGCAGGCCCAAATCGCTCAGGCGATAGCTCACCCGCTTCGTATTGCTATAATAAATTTTCTAAAAGACGGTGAGCAATGTGTTTGCGATATAGCCAAAAATGTCAGCTCCGAACGCTCGAATGTGTCCCGGCACCTTTCAGTGATGGTTGGCGCCGGTTTGCTGGAATCTCGAAAGGAGGGCCTTAAGGTCATATACAAGTTGAAGTACACCTGTATTGTGGATTTCTTTGCTTGTGTGAGTAATGTCTTGAAACAACAGGCAAAAGACAGCGAAAAATTGCTTAAGGCCTTATAGTGTTTTGTTAGATGTCATTCTGAGCGCAGTGAAGAATCTGGGTATCGATAGCCGGATGCTTCGCCTTACGGCTCAGCATGACAAATTATCAGATATTGTGTATTAGAATAGTTGTATGAGTATGAAAAAGGAATGGAAAAAGCTGGTAATTATTATCGCGGTATTTCTCGGCTGTTTCTATCTGCCTATCGGGATTGCCCGCTTCGATAATGCAATTACCGAATCGCTGCATTTGGTCAAGTGGTATGCAAGGGAGCATGTCCTATTGTGCCTGGTGCCGGCTTTTTTAATCGCCGGTGCGATATCGGTTTTCGTCAGTCAGGCCTCGGTAATGAAATATCTCGGGGCAAGGGCAAATAAAGTTCTCGCTTACGGCGTGGCTTCGATATCGGGCAGTATTCTTGCGGTTTGTTCCTGTACGGTTTTGCCTTTGTTTGCGGGCATATATAAGATGGGAGCGGGTTTAGGACCTGCCACCGCCTTTCTTTACTCAGGCCCTGCGGTCAATGTCCTTGCGATTATACTAACCGCCCGCATACTCGGTTTGGAAATAGGTATCGCCCGTGCAGTCGGGGCAGTTCTCTTTAGTATTGTGATCGGGCTTTTGATGCACTTTATTTATCGCAAAGAACAGATCGAAAAAATCAACGCCCAAATGGCTATGCCGGCCCCTGAAGTCAGCCGGGCGTTATGGAAAAACGCCCTGTATTTTGCTTCCATGGTCGGCATCTTAGTATTTGCCAACTGGGCGCGAAGCGGTGACGTTCGTGCCGTATTTCTTTGTTGTCCCGGCGGGCTTTCGATGTACAAGGTCGAAGGCACACTTTTGAATACGGGGGCCGAGGAAATTAAAATTCAGGATACCAAGGGACAGACGATTTCGGTTTCCCGTGACCTGTTACAGCAAATGGAGGAAATCCCGAAGAAGAATCTGTATGAAAAGATTTACAATAGCAAATGGGTTTTGGTCGGTGTTTTCCTTATTGCGTTCGGCGTGATGCTGTATTTATGGTTTACAAAGGCCGAGATTATAGAATGGGTCGAGGCTTCCTGGACGTTCGCAAAGCAGATTCTGCCCTTGTTGCTTTTGGGTGTGCTTGTCGCCGGTTTCCTGTTAGGCAGGCCGGGTCGTGAAGGGATAATCCCGACCCAGTGGATAAACAGGGCGGTCGGCGGCAATTCGATCCGGGCCAATCTCTTTGCCGCCGTTGCCGGCGCCTTTATGTATTTTGCGACCTTAACGGAGGTTCCCATTCTGCAGGGCCTTATGGGGGCAGGTATGGGCAAAGGGCCTGCACTGGCGCTTTTGCTGGCCGGGCCGGCCTTGAGTTTGCCCAATATGCTTGTAATTCGTTCGGTAATGGGAACGCAAAAGACCGTCGTCTTTGTGTCGCTTGTGATTTTCATGGCGACGGTTTCGGGAATAATTTTCGGTATGGTATAAAGAAGGTGTTTATTATGATTGAACCAATTACGGTTAAACCCATAGGTGTGATTCATTCATCGCTTACAAAGGCGAAAGGTTCTCCGATTCAGCCGGTTTATGCAAAGAACAGCGAGGGTATTGTGGAAGTTTTCGAGCCGTATAGGCAGGGACTGAAAGACCTCGAAGGCTTCGAGAGGATATGGCTGGTGTATTGGTTTCATAAGGCGGCCGAATCCAAGCTATTAGTTGTACCTTACTTGGATACGGTCGAGAGAGGATTGTTCGCAACACGGGCGCCATGCCGTCCCAATCCGATCGGGATCTCGCCTGTAAAGCTGTTACGGATAGAGGACGGGCGGATTTATATAGCGCAGGTGGATATCCTGGACGGCAGCCCGCTGCTGGATATCAAACCCTATATTTCACGATTTGATAATCTCGAAGTCAAAAGAAATGGCTGGCAGGATGATGTTTCCGGTATTCCCGGTATTTCAGACAAACGATTCTATAACGAAAATAAAACCGGAGATTAAGACATGAAAAAGATACAGATTCTTGGTACGGGATGTCCTAAATGTAAAAAACTGGCCGAGAACGCGGAAACTGCGGCGAAGGATCTGGGCAGCGAATTTGAGATTGAGAAAATCACCGAGATTAATGAAATTATGAAATTTGGCGTGATGATGACGCCGGCCCTGGCGATTGACGGCCAGGTCAAAGCCGTCGGTAAAGTACCGTCGCCGGTTGAGATAAAATCAATGCTGTCTGAATAAAAGTGGTTTTACTGGTTAAGGAGTTTGAGAATGAGTGACGAAAAATCATGTTGCACTGGTGGTCCGACGTTAATATTTTCCTGTTCGGGGGCGGCCGATGTGGGTGAAGTATCCGACAGGGCGGCCCGGAAATTGAGTAAAGATGGTATCGGGGCGATGTTTTGCCTGGCCGGTGTGGGCGGGCGCGTCGAGCCGATTATGAAAAAGACCAATACAGCTTCGAAAATACTTGTTATTGACGGATGCAACCTGGATTGTGTTAAGAAATGTCTTGAACAGGCGGGATTTACGGAATTCGAGTATATTCGTGTTACCGACCTTGGGTTGGAGAAAGGAAAAAGTCCTGCCACTAATGAAAACATTGACAAAGTAGTCCGGAAAGGTACTGCTTTGTTAAGTTAAGTCGGGTTTGGCAAAGCTAATTGTCTGTCAAATCGATTTTAGAAATGAAAGGTCGAGTGATTTACTTATGAATAAGACTGTGAATGTATTGATAGTGGTTCTTCTTATAATAGCTGTTACTGCTGTGGTGAATATTAAAAAGAGCAGGAAGGCGGATTCCGTAGCTGTTGACGTCAACCAGCCGGCTAATGCTGAGGTAGCTGCAACGGTCGAAGAACCGGCTCCCGCTGAAAGGGAAGTTTCTATAAATTTAACAAATGTTATCAACCTTGGCCAGCCGGCTAATGCTGAGGTAGCTGCAACGGTCGAAGAACCGGCTCCCGCTGAAAGGGAAGTTGCTGAAAATCCGCCGCGTCTTGTTGACCTCGGAGCCGATAAATGCATCCCATGTAAAATGATGAAGCCAATACTTGATGAACTCAGAAGTGAGTACAAAGGTATTTTTGATGTAGTTTTTATCGATGTATGGAAAGACCCGGCTCCCGGCCAGAAGGCCGGAATAAGGGTTATCCCAACGCAAATCTTCTATGACGCTTCCGGCAAGGAGCTTTTCCGGCACGAAGGTTTTTATTCCAAAGAGGATATCCTCGCCAAGTGGAAGCAGCTTGGTGTGGATCCGACAAAAACGGAATGATGCGTGAATTATTTACAATATTGACACATGCCGTTGAGGGAACTCCCGCTATAGCGATAATTGCGGCTCTTATCTGGGGGATTTTAAGTGTTCTGTTGAGCCCCTGTCACCTGGCGAGTATTCCGTTGATAGTGGGATTTATCAATGGCCAGGGGCAAATATCTACCCGGCGGGCATTTTATATCTCCAGCTTGTTTGCTGTAGGGATCTTAATCACGATTGCCGGCATTGGCGGTATTACCGCGGCTGCCGGGAGAATGCTGGGCGATGTCGGGCCGTACGGCAATTATTTTGTTGCGGCCGTTTTTTTTGCGGTTGGCCTTATATTGCTGGATGTAATCCCGATGCCGTTTAGCGGCCCCGGGCAGGTTGGGCTGAAAAGAAAGGGAATACCTGCCGCATTTATTCTCGGATTGGTATTTGGTATTGCTATCGGTCCCTGCACATTTGCTTATATGGCTCCAATGCTGGCAGTTACGTTCAAGGTTGCCTCGACGAATTTAACCTACGGCGTCGTTTTACTGATGTTTTATGGTTTAGGACACTGTTCGGTTATTGTTTTTGCAGGCACGTTTACCGAGGTCGTCCAGCGCTATATGAACTGGAACGAAAAATCAAGGGGGGCCGTCATTCTTAAGAGATTGTGCGGTATCCTTGTATTAATAGCCGGTCTTTACCTTATTTTCATAGCCTCATAGCGAACATTTCAATATGTTATACATTCGTTGTTGACACCCCGGACGAAGGGCATAAAATAGCCTAAAGTGTAGAATAAAAAAGCTCGAAGTTGAGGAGCTTCATTCTCGGCATTGCTTTTTGGGTCAACTATTTATTTATTACGGGAGTCAGCAGGATGGACCCTACGATTTTTAAGGCATACGACATAAGAGGTATTTATCCCGACCAGTTCAACGAGGAAGATGCGTGGAAGATAGGCTCCGCCACGGCCCAGTTTTTACGCTCGCTTCTTCGCGGTTTCGAGCGGGGCCAGGCTAATGCCCAGTCATTGTGTGTCGGCCGTGATATGCGAACACACAGTGAGGCGATAGTAAAAGCGCTCATCAAGGGAATGAACTCGACGGGAGCGAATGTGATTGATATCGGCATGATTGATACGCCGCAAATGTATTTTGCAATTAATCATCTGGGTACTTGTGGAGGCGTTCAGGTAACCGCTTCTCATAATCCGGCCAAATACAACGGCTTTAAGATATCCGGGCTGGAGGCCAAGCCGGTCGGCGCCGATACGGGCTTAAAAGACATCGAGCATATCGCTTTGGCCCTGCTTCACACCAAGGGCAAGGCCTATGGCTCGGTCAAGCAGAAAGATTTGACCGGCGAATATAAAAAGCACGTATTGAAGTTTCTTCAGCCGAAAACCAAAAAATTGAAGATTGCCATAGATGCTTCGAACGGCATGGCGGGCAAGATAGTACCGGCTATTTTTGGTGGTTTACCGATAGAAATTGTCAGTCGTAACTTCCAGTATACAGGTAAATTCAAACATGAGCCGAATCCGCTGATCGAGGCGAATCTGACCCAGGTAAAATCCGCGGTCAAGAGAAGCAAGTGTGATTTCGGAATTTGCTTCGACGGCGATGCCGACAGGTTGATAATGATTGACGAGAAAGGCAATACCATCGGCTGCGATTTGTTAACGGCGTTAATGGTGCCGTATTTTCTGGAAAAGCAGCCGAAATCAACGGTTGTTTACGATTTGCGCAGCAGCAGGGTGGTTATGGAGGAGATTATCAAGTATGGCGGTACGCCGCGTCGGGAAAGGGTCGGCCACGCCTTTATGAAAAAAGCCCTGCGTGATTCGCACGCAGTATTCGGCGGGGAGCTTTCGGGGCATTTCTATTATCGAGATAATTTCTACGCCGATTCAGGAATGATTACATTAGTGCATGTGATTAACATTGTCAGCAAAGCCAAAGTACCGATAAGCGAGCTGATAAAACCCCTGCGAAGATATCACGTCAGCGGAGAGATGAATTTCGAGGTCGATGACAAGCAGGCCAAAATGGATGAGCTTTTAAAAAGATACAGCGACGGCCAGGTCGATCACTTGGATGGTGTAACTATCGGGTATAAGGATTGGTGGTTTAATTGCCGGCCGAGTAATACCGAGCCGCTGTTAAGATTAAATCTGGAGGCCAGGAGCAAGGAAGTGCTTGAGGAGAAACTGACCGAAATTACCGGACTGCTGGGCGAGCCGGTCGATTAATTCAGAAGATGGTTGCCAATCTCCGGATAATATTTTTGTTATAAGCGGCGGCGGAAGGAGAGAATTAATAATGCAGGTGGCTACAAAGACACTTCAAACGCCGAACGGTTTGGTTGAAGGTGTTCAGGTCGGTTGGCCGGGTTTTGGCATTCTTTTGGTGACAGGCTCGAAAGGTTTTCTGGCATGTCCGGCTATTGACGTCGATGCCTGTGAAAGATACGGCGTAGCCGTAGCAATTGTTGAAAGCACACCTGATAATCCGATCGGAACCCTGGAGCATTTCCCCGACCGTAAAGTCACGAAGGCGAACATAAAGGCCGAAGCCCTGGGGATTAAAGAAGGCATGGATGTTAATGATGCGTTTGCATTGATTGCGTAGGTTCGTATCTAATTTCGGCCGGTTGACTGAAAAAAAACCACAGGGGCAGGTTTTAGCCGGCCCGGATAAATTTGAAAGAATCGGAAAAATATGCGGAAAGAGAGAGAGATAAAATGAAAGCTGGAAAAATTCTTCTGTTTGTATTTGTTTTAATTGTGGTTGTAGCTATTAGTGTTCGGGCTCAGAAAGAAGTGCCGCAACATGAGGATGAGCCTTTTTTGATTGGTAATCCATATCCGGCCTTATTGGGTGTGGAACAGTTGTATGTTCAAATTATAAAAACATCTGTGGCGGAGGATGAAACCGGTGTAAACTGGGAAGAGCTTCAGCTTGCGATTGAGAAGAAACTAAAAGAGGAAGGCATTAACTGTGTCGATCCGAAGTTGACCCCTGTGCCCCGTGTGAAAGTTTATGTACATTTTCTTAAAGTTCCTGATTCGCAGAAATTCGTATACTATATTCAAACCTCTTTTGCTCGTTTGGTTACGTTAAAGGACAGTCGGAAGACAAATATGTTGGTTGATCTCTGGAAGACGAACCCGGCAATGCAGATAACACCCGTTGAAGATATGCGCACGAAAATAACCGAGGTGACATTAGAGCAAATAGAGACTTTCATTCATGCATATAAGACGGCGAATATCCGGAGCACACGGCTTAACGAGACTGGTATGGATGAAAATAAACCATTGAAAGAGCCGAGCAAGCCGGAGCAACCGGTTACTGAAAGGTTGACGAGTCGGTATAGTTATGTTTCATCAAAGAATAGCAGTGTCTTTCATAAACCTGATTGTCGTTGGGCACAGAATATCTCGGAAGAAAATCTTGTTGGTTATAACAGTCGTGAAGAGGCGATAAAAGCCGGCAAAAGACCGTGCAAATCGTGTAATCCATAATAATGAATCCATCTCGGAGAGCCTGACGAGCCAAGTGTTAACGTCATGAGACTTCAATTTATCGTATGTAAGGTGATGCAGCGGGAGGCGTATTTTTGTGCCGCTCGCTCGAAGAATATTGTCGATGTTGTTTTAATGGAGCAGGGTCTTCATAATGAGCCGGATAAACTCCGGGCCGAAGTCCTAAAAGCACTCGAACAGACAACGGACATGCAGGGAAGGGCTTATGATGCATCGTTGTTAGGCTATGGTCTTTGCAGTAACGGGATTGTGGGTCTGACGGCGAAGATTCCAATCGTTGTGCCACGCGGTCACGATTGTGTGACATTGCTGCTCGGCTCGAAGGAAAGATATAAAGAATATTTCGATTCTCATCCCGGTATTTATTGGTACAGCCCCGGCTGGATAGAGACAGGCACGCAACCGGGCAAAGAACGTTGTGAAAATTTGCTCGAACAGTACAGGCAAAAATACGGCGAAGATAATGCGAAGTATCTTATGGAGCTTGAGCAGGACTGGATAAAGAAATATAGCCGGGCTGTCTATATCGATTGGGGCCTCGGTGATTGTGAATACTATAAACAGCACACTAAGCACTGCGCCGAATTCCTCGGCTGGGATTACGAGCAGTTGCAGGGCGACCCCGGACTATGCCAGAGGCTTGTTGACGGACGATGGGACCAGGATGAGTTTCTTGTTGTAAAACCCGGACAAAAAATCGGCGAAGACCTGACAAACGATGGGATAATCACGGCCGAATGACGTAATATGTTGAAAAGTGAATTTATAGCTCTTGTTGTTTTTCTGTTAGTCGTAGCTGCGGTCTATATTCTGGAATTTGCGTTTGTTGCTGTCTTTATTTTTAATAAGCTGCGCAACAGAAACAAGAGCAACTTCTTGCCGACCAAACCTGCTATCCTGATTCACATTTTAGCGGTTATCGGTGTAATCTGCTTTCTCTACGGTTATTTCATTGAGCCTTATCGGGTCGAAGTGAAAATGGTCCCGATCCGAACAAACAAGTTAAAGCAGACGAGTTTTCGTATCGTGCAAATCTCCGACCTGCATTGCGACAGGAAGATACGAAATGAAAAGACTATAGTTAAACTTATTAACAATTTAGAGCCGGACGTTATTGTCTTCACGGGTGATGCTGTAAACACTCCCGCTGCTCTGCCGTTGTTTAAGGAAACGATGAAAAATCTCAATGCCTCTTTGGCGAAATTCGCTGTTTACGGCAACTTTGAGACCCGGCACTGGGGCGGTCTGGACTATTACTCAGGTACCGATTTCGAACTTTTGGATGCTCGAACCGTTGTACTTTCAAAAAACGACGAGACGTTGTCTTTTTCAGGTTTGAGCTGTGATAATCCACAAGCCGCTGGGGCTATGTTGGAGGAATTATCGGCAGAGAGTTTTAATGTGTTCCTGTTTCATTTTCCCGACCTTATCGAAGATATGGAAGGCCTGAACGTTGACCTTTATCTCTGCGGACATACACACGGCGGCCAAATATCTTTGCCTTTTTACGGGGCATTGGTTACGCTGTCGAAACTGGGGAAGAAATACGAGTCTGGTATGTATGCCGTTGGTAAAACGGTATTATATGTAAATCGTGGAATAGGACTGGAAGCCAGACCCGCCCCGCAGGTGAGATTTCTTGCAAGGCCGGAAGTGACAGTTTTCGACATTGTTCCGGAGAATTAATTATCCTGTAACGAGCAGGCAGAGTTAATGGATTTCGTAACAATCATTTTTATTGCTATAGGACTGGCGATGGACGCCTTTGCGGTTTCTATCGCCAGCGGGGCTGCATACAAACAGTTGCATCTCAGGCATACGCTGCGAATAGCCCTCTTTTTCGGCGGTTTCCAGGCGTTTATGCCGTTAATCGGTGCTTTGGCCGGACTTAGCTTCAGAGAATATATAGCAGATTATGACCATTGGATTGCCTTTGTTATCCTGGCGGCGGTCGGGGGCAAAATGATTTATGAGTCTTTTAAGATAACAGCCGCCGAGAAAAATTTTAGTCCGACGAACATTCTTGTTTTACTTGTTTTATCTGTTGCTACCAGTATCGACGCTTTGGCTATAGGCATTACGCTTTCCCTGGTTGCCGCTTCCATTGTCACTGCGGTTACGGTGATAGGATTGGTGACATTCGTACTATCCTATCTCGGTGTTATTATTGGCAAGAGATTCGGCCACATTTTCGAGAACAAAATCGAAGCTTTTGGTGGAATAATCCTTATAATTCTTGGTGTAAAAATACTACTCGAACACATGGTTTTCTAAACGGTCTTTGCATAAAGGAGCAAAAAAATATAATATTCTTTGTGTTTTTCAGATTGGTTGTTTGCAGATATAGGTAAATTTGATTTATTCGTGTTAAATGACTTCATTACGTTCCAAGGTATATTTTGTTAAAGCCTCCGCCAAAGATAGCGAGCAGGTGATTTCTGAAAAGGCGCTAAAACTGTTCCGGGCCGGCGGCTTTTCGAAATGTTTCAGTGAAAATGATTTTACAGCGGTCAAAGTCCATGTCGGCGAGGGCCATAACAATACATACGTAAAAGCTCCTTACATCAAGGGATTAGTGGACGAGCTTGTGAGATTAAAAACCAGGCCGTTTCTGACAGATACCACAACTTTGTACGTCGGTCAAAGGAACAATGCCATCAACCATACGATTTTGGCCGCCGAGCACGGGTTTAATCTAAAAGAGCTTGGCATACCATTTATTGTACCCGATGGCTTGTTTGGAACAAACGAGACGGCGGTCGAGATAAACGGCCGACATAACAAGGAAGTTTATATTGCAAGCGATATCGTAAGGTGTCAGTCGATTCTTGCGATAGCTCACGTTACAGGCCACATGGCGGCGGGGATGGGAGCCACGCTTAAAACTTTGGGAATGGGTTGTGCGAGCAAAAAGGGAAAGCTGAAACAACATGCCGCTCTTAAGCTTAGTATCTCTAATGACTGCATACTTTGTGGCGAATGCCTGAAGCATTGTCCCGTCGATGCGATTAGTTTGGGCGGGGAAAAAGCGAATATCGACCAGGATAAATGCATCGGTTGCGCCGAATGTATGGCTCATTGCCGGTTCGAGGCTGTAAAATGCAATTGGTATCAGGAAACCGATGAATTACAGGAAAATATAGCCGAATACGCCCTGGGAACGCTTAAAGGAAAAGAAAGCAAGGCGGGTTTTTTCAATTTTATCCTTTCGGTTACCCAAGATTGTGATTGTTTTGAGACACCTGATATGCGTACAATAGTCGATGATATCGGTATAGCTGCTTCGGTGGACCCTGTTGCTGTGGATAAGGCGGCGCTGGATTTGGTGGAAAACACAGCAGGCCGGAAGTTACAGAAATTGCTGAGGAATAAAAATATTAATCCCGGCTGCCAGATCGAGCACGCAGAACGCATCGGCCTGGGTAGTAGCAATTACGAACTTATTGAAGTAGAATAACGACGAAAAGTGATTTGAGGATTCTTATGTCTCTTGGACAGATAATAAGGCAAAAACGTGAACAGTTGAACCTGACTCTGGATGAGGTAAGCAATCGTGTCGGTTTTTCCAAGCCGTATCTTTCTACTATAGAGACCGGCAAGGTTAAAAATCCGCCCGGTGATGAGTTGCTTGCCAGGCTTGAGAAGATACTTGAGTTTGAGTCGGGCCTTTTGTTACATATCGCTCATATCGAAGGGCTTCCCTCCGACATTCGGCACGAATATGAATCTGCCGAGGCGGAAAATAAAAAATGGCGACAGATTGTAAAGGACCTCATCGATAATAAAGCCGACGCAAGCCGGCTTGGCGAGCTTCTCTCTCAAAACGAATTGGACGTCGAGCAGAACAAGTCACCTTTGGCCGCCGGTCGATTGGTGCCGATTATAAACAAGGTTTCTGCCGGCTATCCGAGCGATTTTAATGATTTGGATTATCCGGTGGGCATAGCCGACGATTATGTTCGCTGTCCGGATTTGCACGATCCCAACGCCTTTGCCGTCCGTGTTGTAGGCGATTCGATGGAACCGAGATTTTTTGAGGGGGACATAGTGATATTTTCTCCTGCAACCGAAGTGCATAGTGGTGACGACTGCTTTGTTCGTTTTACGATGCCGCATGAGACGACCTTCAAGAGGGTATTTTTCGAGCCGGATAATAAAATACGCCTTCAACCGAGAAACGACAAGTATCCCCCCGTAATCATCGATGGCGCACGCATCAACGGCCTGTACCGTGCCATAATAAAGTACGAAAAACTGTAGAATTTTACAGTTTTTTCGACGGATAAGTAAGTATTTCTCTTTGTATTGTCGTTATTATGAGTTATTATAGTATACAGGAGTAGGGTAGCTCCGGGCTTTCTGACACTCAATCGTTTTCTTATATAAGTAAGGTTTGTTTTGCCTGAGAGAGTGACTTAGTCCGGGGATAATCACTCTGAGATGTGTTTCGGGTGCGATTTCAATATGTATAATCTGAAATTTAGTTAGAAGATGTTTTTACTGGATAGACAATAAGAGTGGCCTCAAAAAGGAAACAAGTAAATTTGTCTTCAGGGTATTATCCATCCGATCCGGCAGCGCATAGCTTCGGATTGACACATCAAACTGTAATAATATGGATTTTAGTTTTATTTTGCATCATAACCGCTCGTAATGTTCTTGAGGGCTTTTTGGAATATCCCCATAAACTTATTAGCGCTAAAGCCTTCTTTGCATTTACCCTCTTTTACCTTTCCATTTTTTTGAGCATATTTATCGTATTTTTATTACTGACAAAATGGGCCGCATCGCGTTTGCTAAAGTATATTGTTTCAGCATTTACTGTTATCCTTATACCGCCTGTTCTGGACTGGTTTGTTACCAAAGGAGAAGGCTTTTTTCTTGCCTATCCGATTGCACCGCCGCGACAGATACTTCGTGCTATCCCTTTGTTGCTGAAAGGTGTATCGGGAGTTAGTCCAGGTATGAGGATAGAGGTTGGTCTGGTTCTTATTTGCACCTTAATTTTTCTTGCCTTTGTAGTCAGGTTGTCCTGGTGGCGTGTCCTTCTTGGTGTCTTTTTAGTCTATATGGTTGTTTGTGTACATGGTTTATATCCGGGTTTAATCGCCCATGCATCTATGCCGGCAAGACAAACGGTCCTTACCGTTCGTATTCCGGTACAGGTGCCACCTATGGAGACACGCCATGCGCTGGTGATAGTTTTTGAGTTACTTGTTTTGGCATTGATATGCAAAAGAAACGACACGATTGCTTTGTTTAGATGTGTGAGGATTTCTCAATCGGTTTTCTATGGAAGCATGGCCTTGTTGGGGGCCGGCCTGGCCTACAGTATTGCTCCGGGATTAACCAGAAACATTCGATCGCTTTCCTTTGATCGATTTGACATAAGAGCCATGCCTATTGACGAAATGCCGGTAAGATTCGGGCTCTTAGCTTTAACATCGTTTTTCGCATACTGGTTTGCTCAGGTAGTCAACGACCGGTTCGATATTGAAGCGGACCTTTCAAATAAACAAAGGAATCTTTTTGTTTGCAGTAATTTGCCTGCCAAAAAGATATGGATATCGGCTGTGGCTGCTTTGATTCTGGGAATAGTTGGTGCTTTATCTATGGGATTGGTGCCGTTTTATTTTTATGCCCCCACCTTGCTGCTGGCCCTGGTTTATTCTATGCCTCCTTTGCGACTAAAGAGAATCCCTGTTCTTTCAGGTCTTACTCTCGGGATTATCTGTACGCTCATGGTTTTTTACGGCTTCACGGTATTGCCTACATATCACCTGACCAGGCTTTTCCCTCGGGAGCTGTTTTGGATTTTACTGCTTGCATTACCACTTGGGATACAGGTCAAGGACATGAAGGACTACGTCGGTGATAAGAAAACCCAAACTTGGTCTTTGCCGGTGATTTTCGGGCCGGTTTGGGGAAAACGGATGATCATGTTGTCGATTTTTATCGCATTTTTGATACCGGGATTATTAATACCAGGTAAATACGCTCTGTTTGCTTCGTGTATTCTTGCACCACTTGCCGTGGTGGCGGTTTGGCGACTTCGACCTCGATATGCAAATATATTATGCATATTTGCATGTATATTGATGGCTCTTGTGATTGTTATAGGTGTTGAATTCTAATATTGAAAAAGGAAAGAAGGAGGTTGTGTTATGCTGCGTTTGCTTTTTACATGTATCTGCGTAGTAGTTATTATGCCGGCTGCTGCGTCAAGTTTTGCAGAAGGGATAGATCCTAATCAATGGGGGCCGGATATTCGAATAACCCGGGATTCTATAGATAGCTACCCGTATGCTATGCTTAATCTTTCGGATGGCTCGCTGGGACTAATATGGGCGAATATCATTGAACATGAAATAGATGCGGAGATATTGTTTTCCTCGGGTAATGCTTCAGAGCAGTGGAGTTCTCCTGCAGTAATGGTTCCCGCCGGAAGCGATAAGTCATGGGGCTGGTATCCTGCAGCGACCGGTACCAATGGCAGGTTGCATTTGGCATATTCTGACAATCAACCGGGCAACTGGGAGATTTTTCATGTCTATAGTGATGACAATGGAGCGACGTGGTCTGCTCCAACGCGTTTAACCGACGCTCCTAACGAAGGCTGGAACTGTACTGTTAAGACCTTTAATGAGCATGTTTACTGTACTTGGAACGATAATCGATTTGGTGGCATCTGGATATCGAGACCGGCAATTTATTTCCGAAGCAGCTATGATAATGGGATTACATGGAATGAAGAGGTACGTGTTAGTGATGAAACATCGGATTGCGCTCAGATGCCTCGTTTCCTTGTTGACTTAAATGGAACACTGCATACAGTTTGGCAGAATAATAATTTAAGCGCCGAGGAATTATATTATGATTATTCGACGGACAGTGGTGTTACCTGGCATCAGGATGTTCCCATCAATGAAAACGATTACATAACCTCTGACCGACCATGCTGGGTTTTGGATCAAAGGGGTAACATTCATCTCTTTTGGGTGGACAGATTGGCTCCTGGAGATCCCGGCTTGTATTATCGTCGTTCGCAAGGTGACGTTTCCGAAGGTGTCAAGCAATGGACACAAAGACAACGATTAGCAAACTATGAGCCTGATTCCGCGTCGTTACAAAGTGCAAAGACCCAGAGCAGTTATGTTTATGAGCATGGAGATCCTCAGTGTGCGATTGTTAATGGTGTAATACACGTTGCCTGGGCAAACTATCTCACCAAGGTAACTCCAGGCGGTGAAGTAGGAGAGGCATGGATTCACTGGTTGTACAGCACCGACGGTGGAGAAACGTGGTCGCAGCGAATAACGGTGAGTCAGGTTGATAGTATAAGTACACATTTGTTCTGTATTCCTTCTCATGGCCGATTGATTCTCGTATGGGCCGATGATCGGGATGGGAACTTTGAAGTTTATGCCAAAGTACTATTGACTGCCGATGTTAGCGGTGATCGGTGGGTGGATTTTCTGGATTATGCTTTCTTCGCCGATGAGTGGATGCTTAAAGACTCAGCGGGTCCCAATGATTGGTGGGGCGTTACTGATTTCGACAATAGCGGAGACCTGAACTGGCAGGATATGATGATCTTTACTGAACAGTGGTTGCGAGGTAGTGAGTAATCTTGGCGACTTGAATTTTAGCCGAAGGGCATCAGGGTTTTCTATACCAAGGATAGCAGAAGACTTCTAATAAGTTTCTGTGCGATGGGTGGCACCCATAAAGAGCTCTAATCCAGATCAAGGGCGCATTTTTCACGAAAGTTCGTTGCTTTTGCTGTGCCTGGTGTGTACAATCTGAGGCTGTTTATTTATAGACAAGCTTAATACTTCAGAAAATGCTTTAAATGTCCTGAAACCTGACGCAACGGAACAGATTGAGCAAAATTAGTAAAAGGATATTTTTATGGGAAGACGCAGAGACAGACTCGATAAAAGACGGGAAAAACAAATTAAAACGCGTAAGGCTAATGCCCCGCGCAAGGCCAAAGAACGTGCACGCAAAGCCGCTAAAGCCGCGGGCGGCATCAATTAAGAGCAGTTTTGATTAAATTTATGATTTTGCTTAGATGAGAAAAGGAGTGAAATTTAAAAAAACTCTGTGGCCCAATTAAAATGGCAGTGGCTTGGTCATTCTACCGTAAGGTATCACCGGGGGACTTATGGGAAACACAGAACTCAGTAGATAGAATACAGGAGGAAAGAAGGAAAACAAATCCATTTTTTCAAAAGGTGTTTTTTTCCTCTTACTAAATTTTTTGACCTGCAACGGCTAAGACCAGCGAGAAGATTTTTGCCGCACCGGCTTGTTTTAGTGTCTGTGCGCACTCGTTCAGTGTGGCGCCGGTTGTTTTGATATCGTCAACAACGCAGATTTTTCGGCCTTTAAACTCGTGTCCACGCCGAACCGCGAAGGCGCCGGCAACGTTTCTTGCCCGTGCTGTGGGACTGGTCATTGATGGTTGTGCTTTTGTTCGACGGATTCGGACAAGATCTGTGCTGATTGATGCTGTTGGGTGCTTTAGTTTTTTTATTAATACCTGCGATTGGTTATAACCGCGGGCCAATCGCCTTGACCAGTGTAGGGGAACCGGGACAAAAAGCTCTATATCATTATAAAAACCGCTTCCCTGCAAAGCGGAATCGATTAGGAAACCCAGGACCATATCCAGTTCTGTCTTGCCTTTTTTAAAGTCCACTATCATTTTTTGAAGGCTCTGGGCATATATTCCGGCACGAGCTATTTGGTCGAAATGTATTTCTTTGCCCTGACAATCCGGACAGACTCCATCTAATTGAGCGGCTCTGCCGGCGTCTCGGCCGCAGCGCGGGCAGTAATCGGCGCCGGTGCAAACCAAAAGCTGACTCCAGCAATTATTGCACAGGCCGTTGTCTGTTTCGCGGATATTTTCACGACAATTGATGCAGACTGCCGGCCAGAGAAGCTGGTTTAAGCTCTGTAAGGAAAAATTACTGGCTTGCCTGGCATAAGTAAGTGCCGGTTTTTGCTTTTTCTTATCCACTCTGAACAATTATACCATAATAAACCAGGTTAGACTATCTCGAACTTCAAGGGCCGGTAAAGTCCTCGAAGAAAAGTAAATAATGGATTGTTATAAGTAAATATAATTAAATGTTTAATAATAATAATAATAAGGGCATTCAAGAAGATAATGATAATACCTATTAAATTGTTTAAGTCTTTTATTTACAATATGATATGTTTTGGTATTTGATTTATAAAACATTGTTATCGAGAAATGAGCGTTGACTTATGAAGCTCTGGCTGTTAGAATGATATTTTTATGGCAAAAGCAGTAAGAACAACCGGAAAGAAACGGACAAAAAAATCCTCCTCCAAAACTGCTAGAGTCAAGAGCAAAAAGGCTTTTCGGAGCTATCAACAGGCTATTGACTATCTGTTTAAGAGGACAGATTATGAGAAGGAGGAGTCTCTGCGCTATAATATCACAACGTTTAGCCTGGAAAGAATGAAGAAATTGCTATCGTTGTTGGGCGATCCACATGATAAAATCCCTACAGTCCATATAGCCGGTACAAAAGGAAAGGGCTCTACGGCTACGATGTTGGCCAAGATGCTCGAAGCGAACGATTATAAAGTCGGACTTTACACCTCTCCACATGTTCTTCACCTGCATGAGCGGATTGCAGTGAATTCGGAGATGATCAGTGATTCGGAAATGAAAGGTTTGCTGAATCGTGTTTATACTCCGGTTGAAAAGATGTCAAAGACCGATCCTCCTACTTTTTTCGAGATCATGACGGCTATGGCGTTTATGTATTTTGTCGATAAAGAAGTCGATATTGCCGTGATAGAAACCGGATTGGGGGGGAGACTGGACAGCACCAACGTCATTAAACCTCAGGTTATTGGTATTACCAGCTTAAGTATAGACCATCAGCAGCAGCTTGGGAATACTATCGATAGCATTGCGGAAGAGAAAGCAGGTGTTTTAAAGCATGGCGTTCCGACTATTACCGTTCAGCAGGAACCGGCGGCAATGAATGTTCTAAAATCACATGCTATCGCCCTTAAGGCGCCTTTTAGTGTAACCGGCAGTGATATTGATTTTTCACATAGATTTGAGACTTCACGTGAGCATGGGCCGCATACGAGAATTTGCCTTACTACACCTACAAGCAGATTCGAACATTTAAGAGTGCCCCTGCATGGTAAACATCAGGCGATTAACTGTGGTCTGGCTTTAGCCATGCTGGATAAGCTAAAATCAATCGGTTATAAAATAGATATTGAGAAAGCATCTGAAGGACTTCAGAAGGTCTCATTGCCGGGCCGAATGGAAATGATCTCGGATGATCCGAGGATTATGATAGATGCAGCTCATAATGCAGCAAGCATTCGAGCGCTGATTCACGCTATAGGTCAGAATATTCCTTATGATTCCATGGTGGTAATCTTCGGCTGTAACCGCGATAAGGATATCATGGGGATGCTACAGGAATTACAATATGGAGCTGATAAGGTGATATTTACCCGCAGCAACTCGGCAAAAGCAGTCTCTCCGGAGGATTTGTCCGATATGTACACAGAGTTATGCGGCAAAATGTGCCAGAGTGCCGCCAGCTTGGGTCCGGCTCTGCAGCTTGCCAAGAGTGCTGTCAGCAGGGAAGACCTGATTTGTATTACCGGCAGTTTCTATCTCATCGGTCAGGCGAAAATGCGTTTTCAACCGAACGCATTGCTTGCAACCGTCTAATTTCATGATAAAAATCCCCGGCGTCAAGCTCGCCTTGTATCAGCTAATGGAATTATATGCTGTCTATAGAGATTTGCTGGCCTGGACCGTGCCGCCATAGGCGCCCATATTAATACGCCCGCCGTTAGGCTCCGGCTCATCACCGACCGGGCTATTCGGGTCTCCTGCATCAATACCGGGGCTGGTTACATCATCGATCACCCAGCTTTCGCTGACCGGGTTCCAACGACCTGCCTCTGACTTCAAATGACAATCACCATCCTCTGCGTCCACAAAAAGCGGATCCACATTAATATTTCCTTCACCTTCCCAGCCACCTTGAATGTTGCTATAGGTAACGATGCTGTTAGGCTCTGCGATTTGCTGAGACAAATTCCCCCAGATAATGGAGTTGGTGATTACCGAGACGCCGAAAATACCTTCCCCATTAGCAGCGATAGTACAGTTTTTGATAGTACCGGCATATTCGACGTCTCCACTTTTTAACAGGATGCCCCAACCTTTGTTCCCGATGATACAGCAATTAGTTAGCACTGGACATGACAAGTTCCATGCCCCGATGCCAGAACCGCGGGCTCCGGTAATAAAGCAGTTAGAGATTGCAGGAGATACACCATCGCAGTAAATGCCGCCACCATGGCTGCCTCCGATAATAGTAAGACCAGCAATTGTACAGTCAGTATTTTCGCCTCCAGAAACAAACACCACCTGGGCAGACACATCTCCCCCTTTGATAACGGTAGCCCTGACGACGGCTAAGTCATTCGGATCTGTTGATCTAATAATCAGACTTTTATCTTTGAAATTAATATTTTCAGTATATAAGCCCTCAGAAACTATGATGGTTACCCCGTCCCATGCTAACTCAATTGCTTCCTGAATAGTTGGGTACTGGGTGGGAACATGTGCGAATTTACCGGTGCTAAAGCTCCAAACCCTGCCCTTCCACAGACTATTGCCTTCACCCTGACCGAACATATCCACTCGCCAATAGTAAGTTGTGTCGGATTCGAGATCATAGATAACGTAGCTGTTAGTGTCAACAGGCAGATTACCTTTATACACACTGGTACCTATCGGCCATGAGCTATCCGCCGAGCTGATATCATTGAAGTCGGTCCCAAAGTATAAATCATACGAATCAATCCCGTGCCGGTACTTCCATTGCAGAACCACTTCCGTGCTTACGCCGATGGCTTTGTCCGCAGGGCTTATAGGCGACAAAGAGCTCCCAGACGGCAGTGCCTTAATACAGTAAGTTGGCGTGTGGTTGATGTAACAGAGCAGGCGAACAAAATCGACACCCCAGACATTACCCGATACGACAGAGTCATCTGTGGAAATGCCGGTGGCGACATCCTGGCTTGCGGAACCATACCCCTCCACAACAACCGTAACAGTATAGGTCGTATTGGACTGCAGGCAGTCAAAAGCATATATTCCTTTGCTATCAGTCATGGTCTCAGCAACGGTCTCACTTGCCGATGTAATATGTATTACAGCATTCGCTATCGGTTCATCAGTAATATAGTCAAATACCCGTCCACTTATGATCTCACCATCACCGGTTTGTATTGTCTGCACGTTATAGATGCAACTGCAGATAAGACCCTGATCAAGAACGGAATTAGTCAGGTTATACCAGGCATCAGAAGAGCCGCTCCATCCCATATTCAGATGGTAGTAAAGCGTCGAATAGCTGTACCCATATCCATCGCATATAAAGGCGTGCGGAACCGTACCCAGAATAAGCGGTTTTTTGGCATCAAGATTAGGATTGATCATTCCAATTAAGCCGGGACCGATTGGAGACTCGGAGTTATATCCGTGCACCGCGTTGGAATATGTGAAAGTGGCATTCAGTGCTTCTTTCATCCTCGCATTGCTGCTTCCACCCCAACCTGACCTTGACAGTTTGTATGATTGGTTCATAGAGATACCGGCATCGTAACAAAGCGCTCCGATAGCCTGTCGCTGCACTTCTGTCGTACTGCAATTTGGTTCGTATGGCATTGAATCCCAATTATACGATCCACCATACCCATCCCCGCCACGCGTAGCTACCATTTGCAGATTGCCGTCAACTTTGATTTGAAACATATTCAGGCCTATACCTGTTGTAGGATACTCAAAGTAACGCATTAACTGCGCCATAGTAGTTGCGGGACAGCCACATGGATAGTTGTTAGGTGTGTAGTAATTGTAGCAAGGTAGCAGCCCCGGCCCACAGACCGATCGCTGATCCCATTTGCTTTTGACAAGGGGTGTTACTCGAACATCGGAAATTGAAGGGTCACCCAAGTCCATTAAAGTAATCTTCTCTTCTGACTCGTCGGCAAGTTCTGTAAAATACCTCCACTTACTTTGGCTTTCTGAAGGCGTTAGCTGTTTATCCATGGTTTGTAGCCTGAAGGTACTCCGAACTGCTGCGATTCGCCCATTTAGATCATTAGTCACTAATGCGCCAATCGGGTTTTCGGGCGAAGGATCAAAGCTGTCTCCCTGAATAAAAGCGATTATCGGTTCGACAAGATCGTCAGCCGAGACAATAACAAATCCTGTAGGATTCAGATAGACAATGTAATAAATCGGATTACCGCTATCATCCGTGAAGGTATCGACCTTTTTGACTTGCTGTCCGAGAGATGCTCCGAGCGGCTTGGGATCCGCTTTGAGCCAGCCTTCCACTATTTTGCCGGCATCCTCCGCGGTTGTGGGCTCTGCCCATAAGCAGTTGCAAAAAGGCGTTAAAAGTACAAATGAAACTACTAAAACAATCAGGCTCGACTTTTTCATTTAACCTCCACCGGTTTCGTTAATAAGCATTATTTTAATCGAATGGGATTGATTTTGCAAGGATTTTTATGAGCTTTTCACAGATATACGCTTAAGGTATGCCTTAAACTTTTCTCATTCGATTTTCAATTTGCAATAACACAGAATCTGGGGTATAAAATCTTCATTTCAGTATCAAAAGCTGGTAATAAGGAGTTTGTAATGGCGGATGAGAAAAAATATATCGCTGTTGACCTTGGTGCCGAAAGCGGGAGGGTCATGCTTGGCACGGTTTCAGGTGAGAGAATCGTTCTGGGGGAAATTCATCGTTTTGGGAACGGGCCCGTCGAGGAAGATGGTTCTCTGAGATGGGATTTTGACAAACTTTTTTCCGAAATTAAAACCGGCATAGGCCTTGCGGGAAAAGCAGCCGGTAATAAAGTCTCCGGAATCGGAGTTGATGGCTGGGGCGTCGATTTCGGCCTGCTCGATGACGATGGTGAATTAATTGAGAATCCTTATCATTACCGCGACAGCCGAACAAATGGAATGATGGAACAGGCCTTTGAACTGCTGAGTAAGCGTGAGATTTATGAAAATACCGGCATTCAGTTTATGCAGTTGAACAGCGTTTACCAACTGCTTGCGATGCGTTTCGCAAACTCGGGAGCGCTTGCAAAAGCAAAGAATCTTGTTTTTATTGCCGATCTTGTCAGTTATTACTTATGCGGCAGGATATTCGCGGAATACAGCCTCGCAAGTACCTCGCAGTTTATGGATATGAGGACCTCTGGGTGGTCTCAGGAGGTTTTAGACAGACTATCTCTACCGATTGAAATCCTACCTGAGATTGTTGAACCGGGGACAATAGCAGGACGACTGAGCTCTAAGCTTCAAAAAGAGCTTGGCTGCGGACCTGTTCCGGTTATTGCGATCGGCTCACACGATACCGCTTCGGCAATTGCCGGTGTACCGGCCGGAGATGGTAATTGGGCCTATTTATCTTCCGGGACATGGAGCCTTATGGGTGTGGAAATACCGAAGGCAATAGTGACCGACAAAACATTCGAATATGAATTTACCAACGAAGGTGGAGTTGAGAATACGATCCGACTTTTGAAGAACATAATGGGGCTTTGGCTGATGCAGGAATGCAGGAGGCAATGGCAGAAAGAGGGGATGGAGCTTTCGTATAATGAGCTGACGGCAATGGCGGAGAAGGCGGAACCGTTTGCTGGTTTTCTGAATGTGGACGAAAGCACATTTCTTGCTCCGGGCAATATGCCGGACAGGATTAACGAATATCTGGCCCGTACCGGACAGAATCCGACCGAGGACAAGGGGCAGATGATGAGGATTGTTTTAGAGAGCCTGGCCCTTAAATACAGGCAGGTCATGGAGGCAATCGAAGATGTAACGGGCAGTACAATAGAGGTTCTGCACATAGTCGGAGGCGGGATCAAGAATGAATTGCTTTGCCGGTTCACGGCCAATGCGACCGGCAAGAAAGTGATAACCGGCCCTATCGAGGCGACCGCCAGCGGAAATATCCTGATGCAGGCTAAAGCGACGGGGCAGATAGAAACCCTGGACCGGGCCAGAAAAATCGTCCGTAACTCCTTCGAGTTGAAAGAATATCAACCTCAGAATGTGTCACTTTGGCAAGAAAAATACAATGAGCTAAAGTGCTTGAAGTGAGCTAAAGTGAAAAGTTATAATTTTAGGCACTTTAGTCATTTCAAACTTTAGGCACTTCCGTAAAGGTTTGAGATTGTTTGAAGAACTTGAAAAGCAGTTAGATAGTTTCGATTCCACCGAGAGAAAACAGGCTTTGACGTCGCTATGTGAAAAAGTGGCAAAGGGTAAAATCAATCTGCCTGAGGCCGGAACGGATATGAATCTGCACTGTCATACTTTCTTTTCTTATAACAGCTACGGCTATTCTCCGAGCAAATTTGCATGGCTGGCGCGCAAGGCGGGATTAGCCGTTGCAGGGGTGGTTGATTTCGATGTGCTGGATGCTCTTGAGGAATTCCTTGAAGCGGCCCGATTGCTTGGTCTGAAAGGGTGCGGAGGACTCGAGACGCGGGTTTTTGTGCCGGAATTCGCAACCAGAGTGATGACCTCACCCGGCGAGCCGGGTATTACATATCACATGGGAATGGGATTCCCAAAGGCTGCATTGGATGCCGAGCAGCAGGAATTTCTAAATAGCCTTCGCCAAACAGCCCAGCAGAGAAACCGGCTCCTGTGCGACAGGGTCAATCAGCATCTCAAACCCGCCGAGTTAGATTATGAAAATGAGGTGCTGGTTCTGACGCCATCCGGTAATGCGACCGAACGTCACATTACTCTTGCCTATGCCCGCAAGGCTGAGGAAATCTTCGGCCGGGGACAGCAACTGGCCGATTTCTGGAAGGAAAAGCTCGGAGTTAAGGTCGAATTGTCGGAATTGCCCCGGAGCAGAGGATTACTTAATACAATTCGGGCAAAGACGATGAAACGGGGCGGAGTCGGTTATGTTCAGCCTGATAAAGGCTCGTTCCCGCTGATGGCCGATACGAACCGATTCATACTCGCGGCCGGTGGTATGCCGGTGCATACATGGCTGGACGGGACAAGCGAGGGAGAGAAGGCCATCGAAGAATTGCTCGATGTTTCAGTTAGTACCGGTTCTGTTGCTCTTAACATTATTCCCGACCGCAATTACACGCCGGGAGCGAAAGATGTAAAGCTCGAAAACCTCTATGCGGTTGTGGAAGTAGCTGAAAAACGAGATTTGCCCGTTGTTGTCGGTACGGAGATGAACAGTCCCGGGCAGAAATTTGTTGATAGTTTCGATACACCTGAATTGGCCGAACTGGTGCCGGTGTTCCTGAAAGGTGCACATATTGTTTATGCTCATTCTGTGTTACAACAACAGTGTGGTCTTGGTTATACCGGCGATTGGGCGATGGAGAATTTCGAAAACACCGCTCAAAAGAACGAATTCTTCCGGAAGTTGGGAAGTTCGCTTGAGCCGCAGCAGGAAGATAAACTTGCCGGATTGAATGCGGGTATGACGGCCGAGAAAATACTGGATATAGTGACTCGTGCAAGTCGAGACGGATCTTTTAAAACAACTTTTTAAGTTCAAAGGAATGGAATATGTCAAACCGCCTTCAGACACAATATGCCGTACAATTGGTTGGACCGGATAAGCTTGTCCTGAACAAATCCAAAGCAGTTTTCAAGCCGGGCAGACATCAGATTCTCTGTCGTATAGAGGCGGTCGGGCTTTGCTTTTCCGATCTTAAATTATTGAAACAGTTTTCCGGTCATGTCCGCAAGAGTAAGGTTATTTCCGGTATTAATCCTGAAGTTCTTGAGGAAATTCCCAGCTATGTCCCCGGTGACGCTCCGACGGTTCCAGGACACGAGGCTGTTGTCAGGATTGAGGCCGTCGGCGAAGGGGTTAATGATTTCGAACCCGGCCGGCGCTACCTTGTTCAGACGGATTATCGCTGGCTTCCCACGGCGGCCCGCAGTAACGCGGCGTTCGGATATAACTTCGAAGGTGCGCTGCAGGAATACGTACTGATGGATACAAGAGTAATTACTTCGCCGCAGGGTGACTCGATGCTCCTGCCGGTCGGAGAGGAACTTTCCTGCTCGGCGATTGCCCTGATCGAACCCTGGGCATGCGTGGAGGATGCTTATGCCTGCAGGGAACGCACAACCATTAAAAAAGACGGTCAAATGCTGATTGTTACGGACCACGAAATAGCTGACAGCGTTCTTGAGAATCTGTTTGACAGGTACGGCCGACCCTGGAAAATAACGTGTATGGGTCAATCAACGCTTTCAAGCAGACTTGGTATGCCTGTTAAGGAGGTTGTAGGATTCTCGGAGTTGGAGGATGCCGAATTCGATGACGTGATTTACTTCGGCTGCAATGCGGAGGTTGTCGAACAATTGCTTTCGTTGGTCGGTACAAACGGCCTGTTGAATATAGCGTTATGCGGAGGAAGTTTCGGCAGGAAGGTTGTCACCCCAGTGGGGCGGGTTCATTACGGCGGTATTCGAATAATCGGGACCACAAGCTCTAATCCGGTCGAATCTATGTATATAATACCCGGGACCGGCGAGATTCGTCGCGGTGACAAGATTAATGTGATCGGAGCGGGCGGACCGATGGGATTAATGCATATCGTTCGTAATATCTGCCAGGGCGTGGAAGGTGTCAGCGTGTTCGCCGGCGACGTGGACGACGGGAGACTGGCCGGGTTGAGTAAAATCGCCGACCCTCTGGCAAAGAAAGACGCCGTCACGTATCAGCCGTATAATCCGACAAAAGAACAGATTACCGAAGATTTCGATTATACGGTTTTGATGGCGCCGATACCTACTTTGGTCGCCGCTGCGGTGAAAGACGCCGCACCGGGCGGCCTGATAAATATTTTTGCCGGCATTCCGGCGACAGTCACCGGGCAGATAGACCTCAACATGTATATAGAGAAAGGATTATATTTCATCGGTACGAGCGGTTCCACGTTGGATGATATGATAAGGATGCTGGAGAAAGTCGAAACAGGCAGACTTGATACCAACCTCAGCGTTGCCGCTGTTTGCGGGCTTGAGGGTGCGGCCGATGGGATACGCGCGGTGGAAAATCGCTCGATTGCTGGCAAAATTATAGTTTATCCGGCCTGTAAAAATCTGTCGCTGGTGACACTGGAACAGATGGGACAGAAAATGCCGGAAGTTGCACAGTGCCTCAATGCCGGAATCTGGACGAAACAGGCCGAGCAGAAACTTCTGGAAAAATACAGGGATTAATCAAGTGTAGTAAAAAAATTCAGATTGGAGTAAGAGCAATATTATGAAAGCTATTGAACAGGCTTATGAAGCGGCACGACAATGTTATGCAAAACTTGATGTGGATACGGATAATGCAATAAAGAAGCTCGGTGACATAGCAATATCGCTGCACTGTTGGCAGGGTGACGATGTGGGGGGATTCGAGACCGTTGGGGCCGAGCTGTCCGGCGGTGGCATCCAGGCCACGGGGAATTATCCGGGTAAGGCCCGGACGATAGATGAATTACGCGGCGATATTGAAAAGGCGCTCTCCATGATTCCGGGCAGGCATCGCCTTAATCTGCACGCCTGTTATCTCGATAACGGCGGAAAGTTCGTCGATCGCAACGAAATAACCGTCGAGCATTTCCAGAGCTGGATAGACTGGGCCAAGGCAAACGGTCTGGGAATGGATTTTAATCCGACGTATTTCTCTCACGAAAAAGCGGCGGACGGCTTTACACTCAGCCATATCGATAAAGGTATTCGCGATTTCTGGATTGAGCATGGCATTGCCTGCCGGAAAATCGGCGCTGAAATGGGCAAACATCTCGGCAGCACTACGGTCACAAATGTCTGGATACCGGATGGGCATAAAGACATTCCAATCGACCGGTGGGGCCCAAGAGAACGGTTGATTGATTCGCTGGATAAAATTTTCGCCGAAAAAATCGATCCCAAGGTGCATCTCGATGCGGTCGAGTCCAAGCTCTTCGGTATCGGTGCCGAGAGTTATACCGTCGGCTCGCATGAATTCTATATGGGCTACGCTGTTTCCCGTCGGAAGCTTCTCTGTCTGGACGCCGGACATTTCCATCCCACGGAGGTGATCTCCGATAAAATATCGTCAGTGCTCATGTTTGTACCGGAGCTTCTTTTGCATGTCAGCCGGCCGGTTCGATGGGACAGCGACCATGTCGTTATTCTCAACGACGAATTATGTGCCATCGCACAGGAGCTGATACGCAGCGGGAAGCTCGACAAGGTTCATATCGGGCTCGACTTTTTCGACGCCAGCATTAATCGGGTGGCGGCCTGGGTCATAGGGACGCGATGTATGATAAAGGCACTGCTGATTGCACTGCTGGAACCGACCGAAAAACTTCGTGCAACCGAAGAGGGCGGCGATTATACTTCTCGTCTGGCGACTCTCGAAGAGTTGAAGACATTGCCATTCGGCGCAGTGTGGGATTACTACTGTCTTAAGGCCGATGTGCCGGTCGGTGGGCGGTGGCTTGATGATGTTAAAAGATACGAGACTGAAGTCACTACTAAGCGTATATAAGAAATAAACGGGTCTGCGGGATTTGTCGTCTCCGCAAGGCTATATTGAAAAACACAGGACATATGAAGGGCAGAAGCATGAGTGAAGAGCAAAACCAAACGACACAACCGGGGACGGAGTTTGAGCGTGAGCCGGTGCCGCAGAAGGCACGGTTGGGTTTCAAGAGCTTCATCGGGATGTATGCCGGTGAGCACTGTGCCGGGACGGAGCTGATGCTGGGACCGCTTTTTGTGGCGGCCGGAGTGAGTGCTTTCGATCTTATCGTAGGCTTGATTCTCGGAAATGCACTGGCGGTGCTGAGCTGGATGCTGATGTGTGCGCCGATTGCTACGCGGGCCAGGCTGACGTTGTATTATCAGTTGGAAAAAATCTGCGGCCGGCGCTTAGTGACGCTTTACAATCTTACCAACGGCGTGATGTTCTGTTTTTTAGCCGGCGCGATGGTGACGGTCTCGGCGACGGCGCTGGGAGTATGGTTCAAGTTCGATATGCCGGGGCTTAACGATATGTATCCCAACAGTGTGGGATGGGTCCTTGCCGTTTTGGTTTTGGGTGGATTGATCGCTATCGTAGCGGCGTACGGTTATAACACGGTTGCAAAGTTCGCCAATATCGCCTCTCCCTGGATGGTGCTTGTTTTTCTGGCGTTTGGTTTTGTAGGCTTGAAGCAGTTTATCGATGTGACCGGAACCCAGATAAAATCAGTCGGTGACTTGTGGACGTTGGCCAATACGAGCATCTGGAAGGGCGGCGATCCGCTGCCGGGGCAGGTGAAATTCACCTTCTGGCATGTGATGTTCTTCGGTTGGTTCTGTAATATGGCGATGCATATCGGGATGAGCGATTTGTCCGTGTTCAGGTTTGCCAAAAAATCCTGGTATGGCGTGGCAAGTGCTTCGGGTATGTATGTGGGCCACTTCATGGCCTGGATTAGCGCTTCGATTCTTTACGCTTATCAGCTTCATTTGAATCCCGCCGATACGGATGTGCTGCCCGGGCCGCTGGCATACAGGGCCGCAGGAATCGCGGGAATTCTGTGTGTTATTATAGCGGGATGGACAACGGCGAACCCGACTATATATAGAGCAGGCCTGGCGTTCCAGGCTATTATTCCAAAAGTATCGCGGTTCAAAGTGACACTGGCTACAGGCATGATAGCAACAATTGCCGGTATGTTCCCTGCGTTTGCAATGAAGCTGTTAGGCTTTGTGGCGATTTACGGAATGCTGCTGATGCCGATGGGAGCGGTGATTTTTGTCGATTTCTGGCTGATAAAGAAGTTCGGCCTGCAGAGTTCTTATGCCGAGGCCAGCGGGAAACTGTTCAACTGGGCCGCAGGCGCAGCCTGGCTTGTAACTCTGAGTATATGTACTATACTGGTCAAAATGTCTGTGATAATTGATTGGTTGGTAGCAAGAGATATTTTGAGCATATCTGATCGTCTGGAATGGATAAAACAGACGTTTACGGTGCAAATTTATTTTGTGAGTCTGCCCGGCTGGTTTGTGGCGGCGGTTTTGTATGTTGTAATCAGTAAATTCTATCAGCAAAAGGTCCGCCCGACGGCGTAAAAAAGGAGACATACAATGAAGACATTGATTCAATTGATAGGCTATATTTCGATTATTGTTTTAATTGTGCCGTCGATATTATTTTTGGGCGGCAAAATGGAGCTGGCACGCGCTAAGACGATTATGCTTTTGGCGACTTTTGTGTGGTTTGTGGTGAATATCATCTTAGCCTGGCATTTGGAAGAGAAGCTCATGGGGGAAAATAAGTAAATGGACAAAGCATTAGCTGACCTGATTAAGATATCGAACATTACCGGCAAAGATTCAACTCTCGTTCAGGGCGGCGGGGGTAATACATCGGTTAAAACCGACGATCGAAAGTTCATGTACATCAAGGCCAGCGGCACTGCTCTGAAAGACATGAATTCAAAGAAGGGCTGGAGGAGGTTGCGGCTTGAGCCGGTACTTTCGATAATACAGGATAAGGCCCTGGCGAAACTTGATGCATCGATAAGAGAGCCGGAAGTTGTCGATAGACTGCTTCTTGCCTGCGATGATAACCTCGCCGGTGGCGCCCGGCCGTCGGTGGAGTCGCATCTTCATGCATGTCTCGATAAATGTGTGATTCATTTACATCCTCTTGTACTGGCCGCGTATGTAAGCGCTAAAGGTGGCAGAGTTCGGCTTGAAAGACTTTTCAAAGATCGCAAGCCGCCGCCGCTCTGGGTGCCGTATGCGGATCCGGGCTTTATGCTTGCAAAAAAAATCGCCGGACTCGTCGATAGGTATCAAAAGCAATACGGCCAAAAGCCTTCGATTATGATTCTCCAAAAGCATGGTCTTTTTGTGACCGTCGGTACAGCCGATGTTGCACTTCGACTGGTCCGAATGGTTATTAAAACCTGCAATAGTCAATTGAAACAATTCAAACCACGCAGGATTAAACCTCCCTCTAAGGACGATATTGCCGAGGCGAGGCAGGCTATACGCCAGGCGGTTCTGCAGGCAACGGGGAAGAATTTACCGGTTACATATTTGCCGATAGATAAGACGGTTGCCGCATTTATGCAGCGAAAGGATGCAGGAAAGCTGCTGGCGACGCCGGCATTGAATCCGGACGAGCTGGTCTATGCGAACGGCTCGGCGATGTGGCTGGAAAATTGCGATGCCCGGATTATCTCGCGTAAACTCAAATCCCTCGTTGCCGGAGGACAGAAGCCCGCCGCCGCATTTGTAATCAAAGGGCTTGGACTGTTCGTTGCCGCCGATGAAAAAATGACTCCCGTCATTGCTGAAATCACAACAGGCTCGCTTTTTGTCCGAATGCAGGCCCAAAGGTTCGGTGGTATTAATCCATTGAATAAACGCCAGCAGGATTTCATCAATAACTGGGAGGCCGAAGCTTTCCGCAAGCAACAGGCCGGTTAACAGATTGAACCACTTGTTTCCCGGCGTCCAGCACCGCCGGAGCCGGCCCACCGGCCGGCAACGGCGAAGGCGGTGCAATGGTTTCTCTTATAGTTTCTTCTATAGTTGTGTTATTAATAGCGGGACAATTCCGGCCCAGTCGAAGTACACGTTTTGGCCCACTGACCGTGCCATTTTTGTCCCACCCTGCAGGACATTCCTGGATCATTTTGACTTCCGGTTTCTATTCTAAGGCGGATGCTGCCATATCTTTGGACATTAATCTGAAAAAAGTGGCAAAATGGGGAGCGTATAGTTGCTTTTCAGACGTCAAATGTGCTATATTACCGTTCTTTGGTATGTTAACGAGCATTTTTAGGTAATTGTCAGGAATAATGGCATGAAGTTTTGTATAGAGGATACCCGAAAGCAAACGGCCCCGAAGGTCAAAGAGCTTATCAAGGATGGCCTTGTCAGTCTGGATGATGTAACTGATTGGTTGAGAACCATTTATGAGATTCGCTTTTTTGAAGAGAAGGTTTTTGACCTTCTGGGCCAGAATATCATCAAGGGCGCCTCACATCTTTATGCCGGCGAGGAAGCGGTTGCGGTCGGGGCTATCGCTGCGATTGAACGCGGCGATGTTATTGGCTCGACCCATCGCGGCCACGGGCACTGCGGAGCTATCGGCAATAAGTACGCCGACAGCGAGGATGAGCGCCGGGACCACTGGAACCGGATGATGGCCGAGCTAATGGGCAAGGAGACCGGCTACTGCAAAGGCAGAGGCGGCTCGATGCACATTGCAGATGTATCCAAATGCAATAATCTCGGCTCGACCGGTATTGTCGGCGGAAACCAGGCGCCGGCGGTCGGGGCGGCGCTGGCGGAAAAATTCAAAAAGACCGGCAAAGTCGTGCTCTCCTTTTTCGGTGACGGTTCCACAAATACCGGCAGTTTCCATGAAGCAATGAATATGGCTTCCACGCTGGCCGTGCCTCTGGTGGCAATCATCGAAAATAATCTCTACGGCATGAGCGTGCCGTTCTCCGGAAGCGAAGTCGATGGCGCGGTAAAGGCCAGCAATGTCGAGGATATTGCGGTCAGGGCGGGTGCTTATGACGTACCGGCCATGATTGTGGACGGCCAGGATGCACTTGCGGTCTTTCTTGCGGTGGGTGCCGCTGTTAAGAAGGCCCGGAAAGAAAATCAAATGACAATTATCGAGGCCAAGACCTATCGCTGGTATGGGCACAGCCGAAGCGACCCTCGCGCTTATCGTACCAAGGCCGAAGAAAAGGCCTGGCATCAGCGGGATCCGATTACCGTCCTTCGTGAAAAACTACTGAATGAAAAACTCTGTACGGAACAGCAGTTGGACCAGATAAAAGACAAGGCCTTTGCGACAATCGAAGATGCGACTAAGTTCGGCATGGATAGTCCCTGGCCGAATGTTGCGGATTTGACCAAGGATGTGTATGTCGAAGAAAGTTATCCTGCTGAAATTATCGAAGCGGACAAGTCAATATCGGCTAAAGTAATGGAGGCGACATCGGCATTTGAGGCTTCCATTGCCTCGTCCAAAGCAAAGACTAAGAAAGAGGCTGCCGAGCAGGCACGCGGTGAGGTCAAGTCCAAATTCGGCATGGATGTAATGACAATTGGCCAGGCGGTCTCGGCCGCCCAGGCTGAAGAGCTTCGGACAGATATGAATGTTTTCTTGATGGGTGAAGATGTCGGTCTTTACGGCGGTGCGTATCAGGCGACCCGCGGGCTTTTGACTGAATTCGGCACAGAAAGGGTAATCGATACGGCGATATCCGAAGCTGCCATAGCCGGCGCCGCGGTCGGTGCGGCTCTTCGAGGAATGAGGCCGGTCGCTGAAATTATGTATGTCGATTTTGTCACTATTGCAATGGACCAGCTCGTTCATGTCGGTGCATACAACCGCTACATGTTCGGCGGTAAAGCCAAGGTCCCGATGGTCCTGCGAACCGAAGGCGGTGTCGGCAGATGTATCGCCGCTCACCACTCGGAATCGCTCGAAGCCTGGCTCATGCACGCGCCGGGACTTTACGTGGTCATGCCTTCGACGCCTTACGATGCCAAAGGTTTGCTCAAGGCCGCCATACGCAGTGACAACCCGGTGGTCTTCATCGAGCACAAGGCGACCTACGGCCAGCTCGGAGCGGTGCCGGAAGGTGATTATATTATCCCGCTCGGCGCGGCGGATATTAAAAGACCCGGCAACGATGCGACTATCGTCAGCTACAGCAGAATGGCGATGTGGTCCTTGGAGGCGGCAAAAATTCTCGCAGAAAAACACGATATCGATGCAGAGGTCATCGACCTGCGAACGCTCAAGCCGATGGATATAGATACAGTCGCCCAATCGGTCCGCAAAACCGGCCGATTAATCACAGTCAGTGAGGGCTTCTGCATGTGCGGGGCCGGCAGGGAGATAAGCGGCCGGTTTATGGAATATGAATTTGAGGACGGTTCACACGGTTTCGATTATCTCGATGCGGCACCGGTTAATCTTGCCGCTGCCGATGTGCCGCCGCCTATGAGTGAGCCGCTGGAATTGGCGAGTATTCCGAGTGTCGATTCGATAGTGGAAGCGGTTAAGAAAATTGTGGGGGCATAGCGAAGAATCTCCTTCTCGTAAAACAGATCCTTCGCTAACGCCAGGATACAAATAAAAAAATTAATGAGGACTTTATAAATGGCGAATGAAGTGAGATTGCCGCAGCTCGGACAAACAATGGAAGAAGGGACAGTTGTAAATTGTCTGGTCGGTGTCGGGGATGAGATCAAAAAAGGCGATGTGATTTTCGAAATAGAAACCGACAAGGCGACGCTGGAAATGGAGTCGCCGTCCGCAGGTTTCGTTAAGTATATTCTTGTAAAAGTGGATGAGACGTTACCGGTGGGCGAGCCGCTTTTGGTTCTTGGTGACAAAGACGAAGATGTGCCGCAAAGCTTTGTCGATTCACTCAAAGGCGGGGCCTCCGCACCCGCTCAGCAGGGGGCACCGGCCGCTCAGCAACCCGTTACAACCGAGCCGGCCAAAGCCGAGCCGGAACCTGCTAAACCGGCCGGTAAAATAATGGCGTCGCCGCGGGCGAAGAAATTGGCTGCGGACCTCGGTGTGGATTTGGCGAAAGTTAACGGCACGGGGCCGGCAGGAAAAATTACCGAACAGGATGTCAAAGCCGCCGCAGAATCCAAACCCGGCGCTACGGCACTGACGGTTGTTTCGGAAGCAGAGGTCAAGCTCGGACAGACTATACCACTTAACAGACTCCAGAAAATCACCGCGGAGAGAATGCTCAAATCCAAACGTGAAATACCGTGTTTCTACCTGACGGTCAGAGCCGATGTCACGAAGCTGGTCGAGCAGCGAACCGGCATGAACCAGGGCGGTGACATTAAAGTCTCCTACAATGATTTCATTATCAAGGCCGTTGCGACGGGGCTTGAGAAATATCCGATTATGACGGGTCAGTTGGAAGGCCAGACGATAAAGCTGGCCGAGACCATTAATATCGGCCTTGCGATTTCCGTAACGGACGGTCTTGTAGCGCCGATTCTCAAGGATGTAAATAAAAAGGATATAAAACAAATCGCCGGTGACAGTCAGGCCCTGATTGAAAAGGCGCGCAGCAATAAACTGGCTCCGACGGATTTGGAAGGCGGTTGTATTACCGTCAGCAACCTTGGCGCTTTCGGCATAGACAACTTCATTCCGATTGTAGTACCCGGCCAGTGCAGTATATTGGGCATCGGGCAGATAACCGATACGTGTGTCCCCGACAATGGAAATATGCTTATACGAAAACTTATGAATATGACTCTGTCGGTGGATCACAAGGTCGCCAACGGTGCTTATGCGGCGAGATTTCTTGACTTCGTGCGAAAACAACTGGAGAATGCCGGCGTTTAATTTTTTTAACTGATAAATCGATACTCGTATCCGTTCGTTCGCGGACATGGCTGCTAATAAACGCATCCGTTCAGAAAGGAGCGTTCGAAATGGCCAAAAAAGTTGAAGCATCTGGTTTGGCGAGTATAAGAAAAGCAACACCCAAGGTTCCGGTCATCGGTGTTTTCGCAACAAGTGATCCGCGGATTGATGATGACAGCCGTATCCGCTGTCGGAACATTGTGAAAATGGCCGCCGACACAATAAGCGGGGCGGTAGTTCTGCCGGACAAGACGCCGGTGTCTGTGGTTTATTCGACCGTGTTGGTTGATGGAGAGGCGCAGGCCGATATAGTAGCTCAGCAATTTCGAAAGGCCGGCGTGGATATTATAGTATTGGTGCCGGATACCTGGGCGTTTCCACAACTAACCGGCATATCGCTGCTCCAGCAGTTCCCGTCTGATACGCCGATTAATATTACCTGTGGCAACAGCGGCCCCAAGCCCGGTGTTGTCTATGCCCATGCCCTCGGCGGCGCTATCAGCCAGTACGGCCGAATGGTTGCTCTCAATGTCGGGACATGGCCGGATACCGGTATGAATCCCGTGATGACCGAACAAACTGCGAAAAATCTTATAGATTGGTGCTATGCTGCGGTGACGCAGGTCGCACTGCGCGGGCGCAGGGTCGTTATCTTCGGGCATGACTCGATGGGAATGGAGACGGCTTTGGCTCATATTATTGCCACAAGGAATACCTTCGGTCTGGAAATAACACGCCTGGATATGAAGCTGCTGGCCGATATGCTGAATAAAAAGGCCTACAATGAAAAGGAGCTCAGGCAGTTGCGAGGCTGGATTAACAGGTACATAGGTAAACGATTAGAGCTTCGCGATGAAGCAGACAGCGAAAGATTCAATCAGTCTCTGGGGATGTACCTGATAGTTCGTGAGATTATGACGGATTTGAATGCGGTAGGCGGCGGATTTATGAGCCAGTTGGAATGGGGCTCCGACCTGCGGGGTATTCCCATGCCGGTGGCCGATGTAATGGAGAGCCTGTTCAACTCGACGTTCGACCATAGCGGGCGGAAAGCTCCTCTGCCCTATGCCACGGAAGCCGATGTGCAGGGACTCTTAACGATGCTTTTTATGACGTACCTTTCCGGCGGGAATCCGCCGTTGTTTATGGACTTTAGGAAAGTGTGGGAAGCATGGGAAATCAGAGAGCTGGCTAAAAAGGTCGGTGTGAAAAAGCTGGACAAAAAAGCGGATTGGTATAACAAGGGTCTTGTGGACGGCGACAATTCCGGCAGCGCCGCATTCGACTGGGCGGCGGAACCGGGGGCATCTGTCAAAAAGATTACCAGTGGAATCAGGATGCCTCTGGTGGACGAATTCTACTTCCCCGGCGGCGGCAATTCAGTGACGTTTATGACTCCGGCGGGAATCGAAGGCATAACCGGTCGAATGGCTTACAGCAGTGTCACCGGATTGTTCAGCTTGATCTGGGACCAGGCCCGCACGACGCAAGTGCCCGAGGAACTCGGTCAGGCGATGTGCAATTTGACGACGCCCACATGGCCGCATACGTTTGTAGTGCCCAAATACGCAAGCATGACCGAATATAAACAATATCCGCCGGCGAATCATTTCCACATGACCTGGGATTTGCCGGTCGCAAGATTGCAGCACTGGATGGATTTGACCGGAGTTTTGAGTATTACACCTTGGGCGGCTCGTCCAAAATTCATTGAAGGCGTTGACAGGCCTGAGCCGCTGGTCCATTTGATTAACGGCGGCGCCGATACCTTCAAGCTGTTAAAAAAACGCGGTTAAGGCGCATTATCCGACATACAAGGTGGAATTATCCTGTCCGGTTAATCACATAAAAGATTAGTGGTTGAGGGAGCCTATTATCTTTCATGAATGAATTGATTGTAAAAACTTCATTTGATATAATCAATCCTAATCAAAATTAGAAAAATAATCCAGGGGAGACATTATAATGGACAAACGATTGGGGGCTACAGATGTTAGGGCATTTATCGGGATACTTATCACCCTTGTCGTTGTCATTGCTATTGTTGCCATGTTGCGGCTTGATGCAACGGGGGAAAAGGGCAGCGGCCTTGGTACGGATTTTAACTACGACCTGGAACAACTCGCAAAGATTGACCCGAATTTAATACTTTATGAAGAATCAGCCCGGCCGATCAAAACCGAATTTGAGGCAACACATGCTGTCGCGGTGGATTCGAACGGGTCTATCTATGTAGCCGGCGATAATGCAATTCGTGTATTTGAAGACAACGGGAATTTACTCAACGAAATCGAGTTATCCGAGGCTCCGAGATGTTTGGCTGTCGAGAGCAAAGATGCGGCGGATGATACTTCGGACAGTCTAAAAATCTATGTCACTATCAAGGACCACGTGGAAATTTACAATGGTCAGGGAAAGCGGCTTGCCAGGTGGTGGGATTTGGGTGATGATGCGGTTCTGACCGGTATTGCAGTTTCAAAGAATAATATTTTTGTCGCCGATGCGGGAAACCGTGTCGTTCTGCGTTACGATACAACAGGAACGATTATCAACCGGATAGGTCAAAAGGACGAGGATAGAAACATTCCCGGTTTTGTGATACCGAGTCCGTACTTTGACCTTGCCGTCGGTCGTGACGGATTATTGCGTGTGGTCAATCCCGGAATTCACAAAATTGAGGCCTATACATTCGAGGGTGACCTTGAATTTTCGTGGGGTGAATTTTCTTCCGGCGTCAAGGGTTTCTGCGGTTGCTGCAATCCGGTGAATTTTGCCATACTTCACGGCTCCGATCCTTCCGGAGCCGACGATAGCTTTGTTACCTGCGAAAAAGGCCTGACGCGTATCAAGATATACGACCCGCAGGGGGCATTTATGGGAGTTGTTGCAGGTCCTGAGCAGTTGGTGGAAGGCGACAAGGTTGAAATTTGTGACACACCCGCCAAGTGCCGGCTCGGCGGTTTTGACGTGGCCGTTGATGCCAACGGGCGAGTCTTCGTGCTGGATACTATAAAGAATATTGTGAGAATATTCTCCAGAATCGAGGATATGTCTCGAAATTAGCAGATGATTGCGAACCGTCTTTGTGACGTTTCGTAAAAATAGAGTCGAAGTAAGTTGTGAAAAGGGTAAATATGGCCGAAAGTTCTAAACCTGTTCCGGACCGGCGACAGTTTCTTGCTGAGGCTTTGCGATACGCCGCTTTGGGGACACTGGGAGTAATCGGCGGCGCTGCTTTTGCCAAGAGACACAGATTGGTACGGGAGGGCCAGTGTGTCGATAGCGGATTATGCAGAGATTGCGAGCTTTTTGAAAAGTGCTACAAGCCCCAGGTCTGGCAGATCGACCCATACAAGTGTGTTGCATGTGGCAATTGCGCCACGTATTGCGTATTGGAAGAATCGGCGGTCAAATGTGTGCAGGTTTATCCGATTTGCGGATACTGTAAAATCTGTTTCGGTTTTTTCGAGCCGGAACCTCATGATATCAACGAGGGAGCGGAAAATCAGCTTTGCCCGACAGGGGCTATAACACGTACTTATATCGAGGACCCGTATTACGAATATACGATCGATGAGTCACTATGTATCGGCTGTGGAAAATGTGTAAAGGGCTGTGATACTTTCGGTAACGGCTCATTTTTTTTACAGGTGCGTCACGACCGTTGCCTGAACTGTAACGAATGCGCTATCGCCGCGGCCTGTCCTTCGGAGGCGTTTGTGCGTGTTCCTGCCGACAAACCATATCTGCTTAAAAAGGTGGACCACGCTGGATGATGCGTTTCGGGCATATCATAATCACTTTTGCTGCACTCTTTATTCTGTGCGGTATCGGTTCGGCCCAGACCGTTCGTTTTCCACCTCCGGAATTTGAAAGCGGCTACGAGTTACCGGATACGACTGTCCCCGGCCCCCGTTCCGGCATATATGAATACATAGATACAATCGTACTCCTGACGGCGCTTGGATTATCTTCGTATCTGGTTTTGAAAAAGCGCAGCCGACGTGCAATATTTATCCTGACGGTATTCTCGTTAATTTATTTTGGTTTTTGGCGAAAGGGCTGTGTCTGTCCGATCGGGTCGATTCAGAATATCGTTTTATCGTTTTTTGATGCCGGTTATACCGTGCCGATAGTCGTGTTAATTTTTTTCTTATCGCCGCTTATATTCACAATATTTTTCGGCAGGACATTTTGTGCCGCCGTCTGTCCTTTGGGAGCTATCCAGGATATGGTTTTACTGCATCCGGTGTCGGTGCCGAGATGGGCCGAAAACGGACTGAGACTGTTGGCGTATATTTACCTGGGTGCTGCGGTTCTGTTTGCGGCCACCGGCAGCGCTTTTGTGATATGCCGGTATGACCCGTTTGTTTCATTTTTCCGCTTGAGCGGGAATGTCAACGTATTGATACTCGGCGCCTGTTTTCTGATTATTGGTATATTTATAGGAAGGCCCTATTGTAGATTCATCTGCCCGTATGGCGTGATTCTCCGGCAGCTTTCACGTATATCGAAATGGCGGGTCACTATAACTCCGGATGATTGTATCCAGTGCAGGCTTTGTGAGGAGTCGTGTCCCTTTGGTGCCATAAGAAAACCGGCCGAGCACTGGCCAAAAAAGGAATATGGTCGTAGCAAAACAAGACTTGCTTTGCTGCTTGTTCTTTTGCCTGTATTGATATTTTTAGGTGGCTGGGCCGGCTCGGGCCTTAAGACGGTGACTTCCCGGATGCACGCAACGGTCAGATTGGCCGAGCGTATCCGTCTGGAAGAGACCGGTAAAGTGGAAGGAACAACGGATGCCAGTGATGCCTTCAGGGCGACGGGCGCCGAGACCGCCGATCTTTATGAGGATGCATCGCATATCCGTGCAGGATTCGGATTGGGCGGCTGGATGTTTGGCGGTTTTGTCGGGTTTGTTATTGGGCTTAAACTCATCGGCGTCTCCGTCTGGCGGCAAAGGCAGGATTACGAGGCCGACAGGGCGAGTTGTCTGGCATGTGGGCGGTGTTTTGAATATTGTCCCAGAGAACACCATAGACGAAAGAAAAACTCTGCATCGCAAAAAACCGAAAGTACGGAATCCGACGGAACGAAATAGACCTGCAATATAAACCAATGAGCTTTAATGTTGACAATACGCAACAAAGTACCAAAGCCGCAGATAGGTGGTACGCAAGTGCGGTATCGACGGCTATTGCCGGGTCGGTATTTTCATTTATTATATTATTACTTCTTGTTTTAAATTTTATTCATGCAACCGTGGTTCAGGCCAGGCGCGAACAAGAGCTTGTTGATTTGAAAACAGCGATTTATAACAAGCCCGACGATGAACAGCTTTTCTCGCAGACCCGACGGTTGGATTTGCAATACAGACAAAACCTGATTCGTAATCTTGATTTTACTCGCAGGGGTGCTTATCTGCTTCTCGGCAGTGTCGTAATTACGCTGATTGGTTTCAAGAGCGCCGGTTCCATTAAGAAAAAGATACCGACACCGCAACCGGGGGCCGACAGGCTCAAAGAACAAATGCAGGATGCCAGGTATTCTCGATTTGCGGTGACAGCCGGAATAATCATTTTGGGATTGGGCTCCTTTTTACTTGCTGTAAGCCCGGAGATTGTTTTCTACGAAGCAAAGCCGGTGGATATTTCATACCCTTCGGCGGAACAGATAAATCAGAATTGGCCCCGATTCCGCGGCCCCGGCGGTCTGGGAATAAGTGCATATACGAATATTCCCATCGACTGGAACGGCCAAACTGGTGAAGGTATTCTCTGGAAGACGGAGGTGCCATTACCGGGTATGAATTCGCCTGTTGTATGGGAAGACCGCGTTTTTCTGTCCGGCGCCGACCCGAATCAGCAGCATGTATATTGTTTCGATGCCGTTACAGGTAAGCTTCTTTGGACGGGAGAGGTTAGGATTCCGCCTTTGAAAGAGGGCGAGGAACCGTTTGATATATGGGAGGATACGGGCGGTGCCGCTCCTACCGTTGCGACGGATGGTCGCAGAGTGTATGCCATTTTCGCAACAGGCGTTGTCGGGTGTTTCGACTTCGACGGTAACAGGATATGGGAAAAAGACCTTGGCAGACCTGATAATATGTATGGGTATGCATCTTCACTTGCAATGTATCAAAATCTGCTTTTGATCCAGTATTACCAGGCTAGTGTTGAGGATGGTAAATCCAGGTTCATTGCGATCGAAGGTTATTCCGGCCGCACGGCGTGGCAGGCAAGACCGCCGGTTGGAAGTTCGTGGACTTCGCCGATAGTGATAAAGATCGGAGACGATTACCAGTTGATAACCGGCGGCAATCCCTGGGTAATTTCATACAATCCCGCCGATGGTACGGAGCTTTGGCGTGTAAATTGTCTCGGTGCGGACATAGCGCCGTCACCGGTCTTTGCCGAAGGGTTGGTATTTGCCATAGAGCCGCATATGAAAGTGGTTGCTATTCGCCCGGACGGGCGGGGTGATGTCACTGAGACGCATATAGCATGGAAAATTGACGGAGGCCCCGATATCTGCTCCCCGGTCAGTAATGGTGAATTAATATTTCTGCTTGCAACCGAGGGGTATCTTAGCTGCCATAAAACAGACGACGGGACCAGACTATGGGAACAGAATATGAAGGATTATTTTCAGGCCTCGCCGAGTCTGGTTGGCGATAAGTTATATTTGTTAAGCGAAGAAGGCGTTATGTTTATCGTCGAGGCGGCCGGTGAGTATAAAGAACCGGCTAAAAATGAGCTTGGCGAAAAATGTTTTGCGTCACCGGCTTTTACCGATGGACGTATTTATATCAGGGGCAAAGAGAACCTTTACTGCATCGGAAAATAAAGATTGATGGATAAGCTGGATTTGACATTTGTGGATCAGGCGGTTGAGCGAATCGGCACAGGCGGCGAGAAAGTGCTTGAGCTGCTGCAGGCCGTTCAGGGGCACTATGGCTATCTTCCCGCCGAAGCTCTTGAGCGTATCTGTGAGCTGACGCAGATTACACCGGCTGCGATTACCGGTGTTTCGACATTCTATGACCAGTTCCGACATCGTCCCGCCGGTCGTCATATAATTCATGTTTGTCTCGGTACCGCCTGTCATGTAAAAGGGGGCGAGAGAGTTTACGATGCGTTTATGCGTCATCTGAAGATTACCGATGGAGAAGATACGGATTCGCAGAGATTGTTTACTGTCGAGAAGATAGCATGCCTGGGATGTTGTACGCTGGCTCCTGCGGTGCAAATCGACAAGGTGACATATGGTCATCTCACCGCTGAGACTGTTCCGAATGTTATCACCGACTTTCTCAGATATGAACAGGCCAGAGCCGCTCAGCAGCATGAAAAGCATAAAAAACATCCAACCGAATCGGGAGATTTCAAAGGTGAGATACGTCTTGGTCTCGGCTCCTGCTGTGTCGCTCGCGGCAGCGGCAGGCTGCGTGAGGCGCTCGAACAGGCCCTGGACCAGACGGGTGTCCGGGTGGCTATCAAACGCGTCGGCTGTGTCGGGATGTGTTACCAGACGCCGCTGCTGGAAGTCGTATTGCCGGACGAAAGGAGTTTTCTTTATGCAAGGGTGCAGCCTGAGGATGCCAAAGCTATCATAACACGTCACTTCAAGTTGCACGGGCTTGGAAGAAAGATTTCCGATTCGGCCTCCATACTGCTCGATAGAGTGCTCACTGACCAAAAGCGGGAGCCTGTTACACGTTATTCTATAAATGTACGGGATGAACAGGTTGCGGATTTTCTGGAGAAACAGGTGCACATCGCCACCGAGCACGGCGGGAAGATTGATCCGATTGATTTTGATGAATACCTCCGTAGAGATGGTTTTCAGGCATTACAAAAATGCCTCAGGGAGCTGGAACCGCAGGAAATTATTGCACAGATCGAACGCAGCGGACTTCGCGGCAGGGGGGGAGCAGGCTATCCGACACATCTTAAGTGGTCTGCTGTGCGCAAGAGTAAATCCGGAAAGAAATATATCGTTTGTAACGGTGATGAAGGTGACCCCGGTGCGTTTATGGACAGAATGCTCATGGAGTCTTATCCTTACCGCATCATCGAAGGTATGATTATGGCTGCATATACTGTCGGAGCCGATGAGGGCTATCTGTACATTCGTGCGGAATATCCGCTCGCGGTCGAGAGGATAAGCAGGGCGATAGAAAGTTGTCTCCGGCATAGTTTTCTCGGTGATAATATTTTACAGAGTGGTTTTTCGCTGAATCTTAAAATTGTCCCCGGCGCCGGAGCATTTGTCTGTGGCGAGGAAACCGCCCTGATGGCCAGTATAGAAGGCCGTCGTGGTATGCCCCGTCTAAGGCCGCCGTATCCGGCGCGAAGCGGACTATGGGGCAAACCGACTCTTATAAATAACGTCGAGACTTATTGCGTTGTCCCCTGGATAATACGCAACGGCCCCGAAGCATTTGCTGATCTTGGAACCGGTCACAGCAAGGGCACAAAGGTTTTTGCTCTTGCCGGCAAAATCGCTCATGGAGGATTGATTGAAGTACCTATGGGTATCTCAATACGCCAGGTTATAGAGGATATCGGCGGAGGAATCGCCGGTGGCTTGAAACTAAAGGCCGTGCAGATTGGCGGCCCTTCCGGAGGGTGTGTGCCGGAAGAGCTTGCCCATACATCCGTGGATTATGAGGCCCTTAAGAGTGTCGGGGCGATGATGGGTTCCGGCGGTATGGTGGCACTGGATGAAAACGACTGTATGGTCGATATCGCCCGTTATTTTCTGCAGTTTACTCAGAATCAATCATGCGGTAAATGCACTTTCTGCAGAATAGGCACCAGACGAATGCTGGATATTCTCGAGCGCTTGTGTGAAGGCCGGGGCAAGAGCACCGATATCGATGAGCTTGAGCACCTTGCGGAAATTGTACAGGATTCGAGCTTGTGCGGGCTTGGCAAGACGGCACCGAATCCGGTCCTGTCCACCATCAAATATTTTCGTGATGAGTATGAAGCACATATCGCCGGGCGATGTCCGGCGGCGAGATGCAAGTCCCTTATTACTTATTCGGTGACGGATGATTGTATCGGGTGCACCTTGTGTGCCCAGCATTGTCCGGTCGATGCTATTGCGATGCTGCCGTATCAGAAGCATGAAATTGATTCCGAAAAATGTATCCGCTGCGGGACATGCAGGAGTATCTGCCCGGCGGATGCCGTGAAGGTGGAATAAGAAATGCCGGTATTAACCATAGACAATCGTAAGGTGGAAGTTGAGAACGGCGCTACGATACTTGAGGCCGCCGGCAAGCTTGGGATCGAAATTCCGACGATGTGTTATCTCAAAGGTTATGAGCCGGCAACCAGTTGTATGATTTGTATAGTTCAGGTCGAGGGTCTGGCCAATTTCGTACCTGCCTGTGCGACTATTGCCGAAGATGGTATGATAGTCTGGAGCAGTTCGGAACAAATCAATCGGGCAAGAAGGACGGCCCTGGAATTATTATTGAGCGACCATCTTGGAGACTGCCTTGGCCCCTGTGAGGTCACTTGCCCGGCACATATGAATATTCCATTGATGATTCGCCGGATAGCCTCGGGAAAGCTGCGTGATGCAATAGCAACCGTGAAGAAAGATATTGCATTGCCGGCGGTTCTGGGACGGATTTGCCCGAAGCCCTGCGAGCGGGCATGCAGAAGGGCCGATTACGACCAGGCGGTTTCGATTTGTCTTTTGAAACGATATGTGGCTGACGTCGATTTGCAATCGGCTCAACCGTATTCGCCATCCTGCAGGCCGGGGCGATCCGGACGTGTAGCCATTGTCGGAGCCGGTCCCGCGGGATTGGCTGCTGCTTATTATTTAACCTGGCAGGGATTCGGTTGTATTATTTTCGACGACCATGAAAAGCCGGGTGGTATGCTGCAATATGCGGTTTCACAGAAGGAGCTTCCGAGAGATGTGCTTGATGCTGAAATAGATTTGATAATGAAGCTTGGTGTGAAGTTTCAGTCTCGAACGCGAATAGGCACTTCCCTGTCATTGGAAGATTTACGGAAGGATTTTGACGCCGTGTTTGTAGCAGTTGGTCAGCTTGGCGATGGTGACACTTTTGGAAGTCTTAATACAAAAGCAAATGCAATTATTATTGACAGCAAGACTTACCAGACGAATTTGACGGGAGTTTTTGCCGGCGGCGATGCAGTTCGAAGACGGAAGTTGACGGTTCGAGCCGTAGCGGATGGGAAAGAGGCGGCCGAATCTATAGGACAATATTTATCCGGTAAGGTAGTGACAGGTCCGACCAGGGGGTTTAACACTCGTATCGGCAAACTTTCTGCCGATCAGGCGAAGAAATTTGTTGCCGGTCACAGTGATGGTCCCCGAGTTAATCCTTCACAGGAAGACGGAGGTTTTACCAATCAGGAGGCGGTTGAGGAATCCGCCCGTTGTCTGCATTGTGATTGTCGAAAGCCGCAGAGCTGTAAACTAAGAAAATATGCAGAAATTTATGGAGCGCGCCCGGCCCGATATAAAACTTCGGCTGCTCAATCTGCTTCACAAAATCAAAGCAGCCGCACTAAGCCGTTCATTCTGTTTTTAGAGCATCCGGATATTATTTTCGAGCCCGGCAAGTGTATTGATTGTGGTCTTTGTGTACAGATTGTTGCCCGGGCCGGCGAGAAACCTGGTTTGACGTTTGTAGGCAGGGGTTTTGACGTTAAAGTGGCGGTTCCTTTTGATCGTTCATTAGCTGAAGCAATTAAAGATACGGACACTGCCGGTAAATGTGTTTTAGCCTGTCCGACTGGCGCTCTGGCTTTTAAGCAAAAAACACAGAGCGAATTGTAGAATTTTCGCCGAACTTAAAAGGGATTAAATCCGTATAAACGCCCATATACACTGAGTTTCTATATATGGAGCAAATATCCTAAAAAGCCTTTCTATTGCAGGATAGCACACAATATTAGCATTGATAGTAAAAATTTGTATAATTGTCTAAAAAGAGATTAAATGTTATTTTGGAGAGTTATGATGAGATTACACAAAATGTTTCGAACTTACTTATTAGTGTTTGGTTTGGTCGTATGTTTTAGCGGGAATTTCAGTATCGTCGGAGCGGCGGACTGGCCTAACTGGCGCGGGCCGGATTATAACGGTATATCAAAAGAAACCGGTTGGTCCGCGACCTGGCCGGAAGGTGGACCAAAAGTGCTCTGGGAAGCTTCGATTGGAAACGGATTTGCTTCAATCGCAGTAAGCAAAGGGCGGGTTTATACAATGGGCAACATCGATGATAATGATATACTCTATTGTTTTGATGCTGTGACGGGTAATGAAATATGGAAGAAATCTTATCCGTGCCCTTTGTATAATAAAAATCATGAGGGTGGGCCCTGTGCGACACCTACTATCGAGGGTGATGCTGTTTACACCTTTAGTAAGGATGGCGATGTTATTCGGTTCGATGCAACAACCGGTGATATCGTCTGGCATAAGAAGCTGAATAAGGAATTTAGTTTTAAACATCCTACCTGGTACTTTTCCGGCTCACCTCTTGTTGTCGATGACCTGATTATTCTCAATGCCGGCACAAGTGGTGTTGCTCTAAAAAAGACAGACGGAAGCATTGCCTGGCAAAGCAATAAAAATGTATCCGGTTATGCCACCGGATTGCCGTTTGCTTTGGGTGAACAAAAGTTTGTAGCGTTACCGGTATCGCGGGAGATTGTCTGTGTTAAACCTGCAACAGGCGATGTAGTCTGGAAATTTCCATGGAAAACCAACTATGATATAAACGCTGCGGATACTGTCATTTCAGGTGATAAAATATTCATTTCTTCCGGGTATAATCATGGCTGTGTACTTTTGAAAATCGATGGGGACAAAGTCACTGAACTCTGGCAGAATAAGAATATGTGCAATCAAATCAACAGTTCAGTACTTTGGCAAGGATGCTTATATGGTTTTAGCGGACAGGTTAACGGCGGAGGAAAACTGACATGTATTGATTTTGAAACCGGTAGTCTAAAGTGGTCACAGGGAGGATTTGGCACCGGTTCACTCATGCTTACTGACGGCAAGCTCATTATTCTTGGAGAAAAAGGGAAACTGGTGATAGCGGAAGCTTCATCGGACGGATTCAAGGAAATCTCATCGGCACAGATTCTGACAGGTAAATGCTGGACGGTACCGGTCCTTGCGAACGGGAGAATCTATGCCCGAAACGCCGTTGGGCGGCTGGTTTGCGTGGATGTAGGCAGTAAAAGCTGAAAGATATCTGAAAATTTATCTAACCGACTAATAAAATTCAATTTGGAGGCTACTACGTGTATCCGATAAAGAATTTAATACGGTATCAGCGTATGCGAGGTTGTGTATTAGTATTGTGCATAATCTGTCTGTGTTTTCCGGGTACTGTCGATGCAGCGGATTGGCCGCAATTTCGAGGTCCCAGTCGTGATGGAATCTGTACCGAGTCAGGTTTACTGAAAAGCTGGCCTGACGACGGACCGGAGCTGTTGTGGGAAATGACGGGCCTTGGTACCGGTTATTCCGGTGTCGCGATAGCCGGCGGCAAACTCTATACGATGGGTGACATCAAAACTGAATCGGAAACGGCTCAGTTTATGATAGCAATTGATTTAGCTACACATGAGAAGTTATGGTCATCTAAAGTAGGACCTCTACATAAAGACGGTGGTCCGCGATCCACGCCGACAGTTGACGGCAACCTTGTCTTTGCCATAGGGACCTCTGGTGACCTCGTATGTGTCGATGCTTCCGACGGAGGTGTACTTTGGAGTAAGAATTTACAAAAAGACTTAGATGGAGGGGAAAATCCCCAGTGGAAGTACAGTGAATCGCCGTTGGTTGATGGTGACAGGCTCTTATGTACTCCGGGCGGGCACAAGGCTGTGATGGCGGCTTTGAACAAGAAAACCGGTGATGTCCTCTGGAAATGTTCGATGCCGGATATCGGGCCCAAGGGCAAGGAGGAAGCGGGATATTCCTCTATTGTTATAAGCTATGGGGCCGGTATAAGGCAATACATCCAGCTAACCAACGAGGGTCTAATCGGCGTATCGGCTAATAACGGCAGGTTCTTATGGGGATACAATCGTATTGCAAATCGCGTAGCAAATATCCCGACGCCGGTGGTTGACGGCGATTATGTTTTTACATCGACTGCTTACCAGACCGGTTCGGCGCTGCTCAAACTCGTCCCGAACGGCGGCGTTAAGGTCGAGGAAGTATATTGGCTCGACAAAGACAAATTCCAGAATCACCATGGCGGTTTTGTGAAGGTTGGAAACTTCATTTACGGCGGACATAATCACAACAAGGGTGAGCCTGCCTGCCTTGATATGCGTACCGGCAAGATAATGTGGCACACAGCAGACCAGCCCGGCGGTGGTTCTGCAGCCGTACTTTATGCCGACGGCCATTTGTACTTTCGTTACCAGGACAACGTGCTGGCTTTGGTGGAGGCCGATCCTCAGAAATATACCCTTAAAGGAACTTTTAAACCGCCCGCCAGAAGTGGCGCCACCGGCGAGGCGTGGGCGTATCCTGTTATCTCCGATGGTAAACTCTACCTGCGCCATAGTGATGTTTTGTTGGTTTATAATATCAAGGCAAAATAGAATAGATTAGCATTAAAAAATGCTTTTTGCTGAGATATAGAAGTGGCAATCTCTCATTTTTTTCATAATACTAAACTGCGGAAGTTATAGCATTTAATCATCTTTGAAGGATCAGGTTTGTCACGTCTTTGCGGTTAAATTGATTTTAAGACAGCACGGAATCTGCTGTTAAGGTCCTGTTCGGACTGTTTTGTTGACACAACTACTTTCTTGATTTAAACTTATAAATATGAAACTTTTCAGTATCTATAAACGCACAATAGATATTTTTGCTTCCTTATTGGCGTTGATTATTCTGTTTCCGATATATGTCGTGATAGTAATTTCCATCAGGCTAAACAGCAGGGGGCCGGCTATCTTTAAACAACAGAGAGCAGGCAAGGGAGGACGGCCGTTTGTGTTTTATAAGTTCCGAACTATGAAGCAGGAGGTAGATCCGTTCGGACCGAGTCCCAAATCCGGAGAAGATACCCGCCTGACGAAGGTTGGAAAATTTCTACGGGAATACTCGCTTGATGAGCTGCCGCAATTTTATAGCATTCTGCGGGGCGACATGAGTCTTATCGGACCTCGGCCTTTATATCTTTCGCAGATGGAAGAATGGAACGAAAGGCAAAAAAAGAGGTTGTTTGTAAGGCCCGGCCTTACTGGTCTGGCTCAAATAAGGGGCAGGGGCGGGCTAACTCAAGAAGAAAAGCTGGAACTCGACGTTCAATATGTGGAAACGGCCGGTTTTTTAACCGATATAAAGATCATAATAACGACGGTTTTTCGGGTGTTAAGACGAAAGGGCATCTACGAAAAGAGATACTCTCAGAGTGAATATACCCGCGGCGCCAAATCTTGAATAGCTGCCCACACCTGCGGAGAAGGAAACTAATAACAGGATAGAAATGAGATATATTACACAGATAGACCAGTTGGAATATTTGAGCGAAACCGAAAAAGAGGAATTGAGGTCGGTTACAGAGCAATTTGATTTTCGTTGTAATGAATATTATTTATCGTTAATTAACTGGGATGACCCCGACGACCCAATCCGCAGGATTATAATTCCCGATATACGCGAGCTTGAAGAATGGGGTCGGTTTGATCCTTCGGATGAAAAGACGTATTGCGTATTACCCGGGCTCGAACATAAATATAATTCCACAGTATTGCTGCTTGTAAGTAATATTTGTGATGGTATCTGCCGTTACTGTTTCCGTAAACGTCTTTTTATAAATTCTCAGGACGAATACCTCCATGATCTGCAGGCGGCATTCGAATATATCAAACAACATCCCGATATTACCAATGTGTTGCTAACCGGCGGGGACCCGCTGACCCTGAGCCCGCAGAAACTTGAAGTTATTATTCAGGAACTAACTTCTATTGAACATGTCCGGATCATTCGTATCGGGACAAAAGTGCCGGCGTTCAATCCGTATCGTATTATTGAAGAGCCGGTTTTGCCTGATATTATCAACAAATACAGCGGCGAGCAGAAGAAAATATATGTGATGACTCATTTTATCCATCCACGGGAATTGACGGATGTTGCGGTCAAGGCTGTGAATATACTGCAAAAAGCAGGCGCTATTGTTGCTAATCAAATGCCGCTTATAAAAGGTATCAATAGCGAGCCGGAAGTTTTAGCGGAGCTGCTTGCTAAATTGTCTTTTATAGGTGCGGTTCCGTATTATATTTTTCAATGTCGCCCGGCACTGGGTAATAAAGCTTATACGGTTCCGATTGAGCAGGGCTATGAGATTATCGAGCAGGCAAAATCGCGTGTTTCCGGTTTGGCAAAGCGTATTCGATTTGTAATGTCGCACTCAACAGGCAAGATAGAAGTAGTGGGTATGACCGAAGATTTTATCTATTTCAAGTATCACCGAGCCGCCAACGACCTGGAAAGCGGCCGCTTTCTTACTCTTTTACGCAATCCGAACGCCTATTGGCTCGATGATTATGCTGAAATGATAGAAGATTATCCCGTTGATTTGCCTTATAGAGCTCATGGGCCGGAATAATTATTATTTACTATATGTGTGATTTGGATACTACTTTGACTATATCAAGACAATGAGGAAGTAATTCTAATGCCGATAAGGACGAGGGTGACTATTCTGTTAATTTTTTTACTTTGCCTGCCATGCTTTTCGTTGGAACCTAATGAGATTTTTGTCATCGCAAACAGCGAAATAGATGCATCTGTACGGATTGGGCGGTACTATTGCCAAAAGCGGGGTGTGCCGGCTGAGAATTTTGTTGCCTGGCCGCTCGGGACTTCTGCTAAAACAGTGATTAGCAGGGATGACTACGATGGGAAACTTGCTGAACCGCTTCGCGCCAGGTTAACCGGCGGAGAGCTTGCCAAAAGAATCAAATGTTTACTAACAACGTACGGGGTGCCGATCATCGTAGAAGGACGTGGCCAGTTGCAGGGCCGGGACAGTGAACTGGAGCACTTAAAAGAGCTTGTTAACAGGGGAGAAGAACTAATTAAGCAGTTGGGGCAGGACGGTATAGCCGACAATAAACAAACCGTTGATAAACAAAGGATCGAGGCGAAACTGGCAGAGCTTCAATTAAGAATCGATCTTATCGTCGGTAAAGAAACGAGCGCCTCGGTGGACAGCGAACTATCGATGGTAATGTTCGGTAATTACGAGTTATACAGATGGCAGGTAAACAGATTACAGGATGCATCGGAGAATCAGTGGGCCGAGGGAGATTTTTTACCTATAAGTTTCGGAACGCTAATGGTCAGCCGGCTTGACGGACCGGGTGAAGATATAATCATGTCACTTGTGGATAAGGCGATATCCGCGGAAAATGCCGGTCTTCAGGGTACTGCTTATTTCGATTCGAGAGGTATTTATAAGGATAATCAGTACGGCGTTTATGATCAGTCTCTTCGGGATTTGGCGATCCTTACGGGATTGCGTACAAAAATGCCGGTAAAAGAAGAACGAACATCAAATCTTTTTGCTCCCGGTTCCTGTCCCCAAACGGGTATTTATTGCGGCTGGTACAGTCTGAAAAACTATATCGATGCCTTCGATTTTGTAGATGGTGCAGTCGGATATCATATAGCGAGCTTCGAAGCGGCCGGGCTTCGCGATCCCAACAGCAGCAATTGGTGTCCGGCGATGCTATCCGATGGTATCACAGCTACTTTGGGGCCGGTTACGGAGCCGTATCTTCATTCTTTTCCTAAACCGAAGGCGTTTTTTCAGGAACTATACGACGGCAAATGCCTTGTTGAGGCATACTATCGAACGAAGCCTTTTAATTCCTGGCGGTTACTTCTTATAGGGGACCCCCTATACAGACCTTTTAAAGAATCCGACAATTAGCAGGGATAAAATATCTAAAGTTGTCAGGTTATGTTCATAGTCCCCTGCGGGTTATCTGTTGAATACGAAATCTTATGAAATAATGCCCAAAAATAAAGTGTAACAACGACTGTTAAGATTCCTGTGACAGATGCGATTATATCCGAGATGGTGTAGCTTCTGCCAAGAATCGCGGTTGTTGTTTTCACGATTAGAAGCAAACCTATCGGAACTGTTAATGCGTATGTCAGCCATTTTATATCTGGGGCTTTTTTGGGGATGATGATAAGCATATTTTGAATCCATAGCGCAGTGAAAATTGCATAGGCGAATAAGTGAAAAAATACGTTTGTGACGGGAAACAGCTCGGATAAATTCGCTTTCGCAATGTTTGTAATTCCGAATATGGTTATGCCTGATACGAAGAGGGCAGAAGGCCGGAATGAAAAAAGTGAGAATAGGAACAATCCTGTGAGAATGCCGGCCAAATTCGCTATAATATCCATAGCGTCGCATGTGCGTCCGACCAGGCTCTGAATTACTTCGTCGATGGCTCCATATCCGGCCGCTACCAGGATTACACACCATACTACAGGTCTGCGCCAGTTCACTTTTTCATCGGGTTTGATTGTGAACCACAACAGAAATGTCAAAATAAGGTATGCAAGAAAATGAAGGCTCTTATCGGAGATACCTGCTTTGCGAACCAACTGTGGAATAGGTATGTGTGCGAGAATGAAAAGCGTCGGCCAGTAGCAAGCCAGCAGGATTAAAGTTATCTTTTGTCGTAGTGATTTGATCATTGAACAATCCGGGAAAGCTAAATCCTTTTTTTGGATAATAGTCTATTCTCTTTCTTTATTTTTTACCAGAGGTATGTTCAACATTTAACCAGAAGTGTGATAAGTTAGAGAAATGTTGTAAATTCATTTAGTTAAAACACTTCCGGTGAGATACAAAAAACGGTTGATTTTTGAACGTTATCCCCATATTATTTCAAACTACCTTGAGTTTATTGTATTTAGGCTTACAGTGAAAACAAAAAGCCGTATTGGGAAAAGAGTTATGAACGAAGTGACTAATTAGAAAAAAACACATTATGCCCTGGGAAACCACCAAAGCAAATAAAAGACGAAAGAAATCTGATTTATTTAGAGAAAAAGTATTTGTCGGTAAGGGCATAGATGTAGGGTGCGGGGAAGATATATTAAGCAGAAGATATTTCAGGAACATTACATCAATCGAGCCGTTTGACATTAAAGACGGAGATGCCCAGTATATTAATAAATACAGGCAGGAGAACGGTTATGATTTTATCTACAGCTCCAACTGTTTAGAGCACATGAACGACCCGGTAATATCTTTACAAAACTGGTTCGCGCTTGTGAAGGAAGGAGGTCACCTGGCTTTTACTGTGCCGGATGAGGATTTATACGAACAGGGTCATTTCCCTTCCAAATTTAATGCCGATCACAAGTGGACTTTCACAATCTTCAAAGAAAAATCATGGAGTCACAAATCCGTTAATATAGTGGATTTATTAAAAAACCTGGAAAATTGCAAAGTCATTAAAATTGAATTAGTAGATACCAATTATGATTACTCCATGCCTTCGGGAGTTGATCAAACGATGGGTAATGTCGAGGCATTTATCGAAGTGGTCGTCAGGAAGACTAAAAGTGCCGGGTGATAATATCGCCGAATCATGGATGTAACTTTGAAAGCTGACAGGGAATCTGTGTGATTAGAAAGAACTATTTATACCTTACTTCCATCATAGCCGTTACAGACTTCAAGCTAAAATACGATAACTCCGCATTGGGTTATCTCTGGAGCCTGATGAAACCACTGTTGATGTTTGGGACATTGTACCTGGTTTTTTCCGTTTTTATACGCTGGGAAGTTGAGAATTACAAACTGTACCTTCTATTGGGAATCATACTCTGGAGTTTCTTTTCTGAAATAACACTCAACAGTATGGTCATGCTGGAAGTAAAAGCGTCGATAATAAAAAAAGTTTATTTTCCGCGTTGGATTATTGTTATCGCTTCCTCTCTGACATCTGTTTTAACATTGTTGCTGAATATAATTGTGTTTTTTATTTTTTTTATATTCTCGGGAGCGGATTTTCATATCAGGGGATTTGTACTGTTTATATATTTAATAGAGCTTTATATCCTTGCCGTCGGTATTGCGCTGCTGTTATGTGCCTTATATCCGAAATTCAGGGACATTCACCACATTTGGGAAGTATTTGTGCAGCTTGGTTTCTGGGCCACTCCGATTATCTACCCTATTTCCATAGTTCCTGCGAAATTCCACACTTTTATTTTCCTGAATCCCGTAGCTCGCATTATCCAGGGTTGCAGGCAGGCGTTAATCGAGCCCGGCGGTAATTTCCTGGCATTGAAAAATCACATTTTCATATTTGCTGTGGCTTCCGTCGTATTTTTTTTGGGGATTACACTGTTTAATAAATTATCCGATTCTTTCGCTGAGGATTTATGATAACCCTTGAAAATGTGAGCAAGGTATTCCGTCTGCCGCACGAAAAGAAATCGACGCTAAGGCAAAGATTCGTCGGTTTATTTCACAAGAGTGGCTATGAGAAATTCTATGCCTTACGGGATATTAATCTTGAGATTAAGCAGGGCGAATTTCTTGGGATCATAGGCAAAAACGGGTCAGGCAAATCGACGCTCTTAAAAATTATCGCCAGGGTCCTCCGGCCGACATCGGGCCAGATTTCCGTATTGGGTACTGTAGCGCCATTTCTTGAATTGAGTGTGGGTTTTCAGGCCGATTTGACCGTGAAAGACAATATTTTTCTATACGGCGCTCTTTTGGGAATGAGCCGAAAACAGATGATGGGAAAATATGACTGGATAATTGAATTCTCCGGGCTGGAAAGATTTATCGATGCAAAATTAAAAAACCTTTCTTCCGGCATGCAGGTACGTCTCGGTTTTTCCGTTACAATAAGCCTGGAATGCCAGATTCTGCTTGTTGATGAAGTTCTCGCAGTTGGTGACATTGATTTCCAGCAAAAGTGTTACAAATGCTTTGAGGAATTTAAGAAAAATGGCCTGACAATTGTTTATGTAAGCCATAATCTCCAAACCGTGGAACAATTCGCCGACAGGGCGGTTCTCCTGGAAAGAGGTCGAATTAAAAATATGGGCTCTGCCCATTCGGTTTTAAGGGCTTATAGACAAATTGCGGCTTCTTCGAAAACACAGGCTGAAAAAATCTAAAGGATGAAAAAAAGCCAAAATATAGCTTCGATTGTGAAAGATAGTCTGTGTATAGGTTGCGGCTTTTGTGCGTCCGTGTGTCCCCAAAATGCTGTTAGTATGAATTGGGACAAAGGACAAAAGTGGATACCCGAAATTGATAATAGTAAGTGCAAAGATTGTGGTATCTGTTTGAAAACATGTCCCGTCACCCCGGAATGTATCGGTGAGTATGTGATTTCAGCGGCTAAACATGGTGAGCGTTTCGGATTACAGAATACTGCCCAATGTTTTGTCTCTTATGACTTGAATGCTAACGACAGAATCCGCAGCGCCTCGGGCGGGGTCCTTACCGTGCTTTTGAAGCATCTTCTTCTGTCCGGTCAGATTAACGGGATTCTGGCATCTGTGCCGGTACCTGCTTCTATAGGTAATCCGCATTACGAGCTTAATGTAATATCTTCAGTGGATGAATTGGACGGCGCACGAAGTTCTCACTATTATCCCATTTGTTACGAGAAAGCTTTGAAGCAAATCGGTGAGAATGGTGGTTCGTATGTGGTTACTGCGGTGCCTTGTATTGTTCGGGCGGTTATGCGGCTGCCGCAAAAAATCCGAAGCAGGATATTGTTTACATTCAGCCTGACCTGTAGTCACAACGTAACAGGAAGATTTCTCGATTGTTTGGCCGAGCAGGAGGGAGTGCGTCGGGGAGAACCCTTCATCGCAAATCTCAGGGACAAATTAGGGGGTATCCGTGATGCTAATAACTTCAATAATTACTTCAGATTGTCGGACAGAGAGATTAGACGCAATCGTTTCCAGACCGCTTTTACAGATATGTGGCGCAATTATTTCTTTGCACAGGAAAGTTGTTTGTACTGCCCCGATTTCTTCGGCTCTGATGCCGATCTGTCGGTTAAAGATGCATGGGGGCGTTTAAGCAGCGATCCCCTCGGAATATCACTTTTAATTGTGAGAAATCCCGAGTTGGTTGTCATTTTAGATGAATTAAGAAAACGCAAAATGATATATCTCGAGCCCTGTGACAGGGAAGAAGTATTTCAATCTCAGCCACAGACGGCCAGGTTTAAACATGTTGACATACGCGATAGACTTGTCTGGAAGTCGGCAATTTATCGGAAGCTTAAAAACACTCCTTCCCCACTAATATCACATCGATTAAGCAAGAGAAAAGCAGTTGAATATTGGAGAATGAGAACATTGATATGGTTATCCGATTTTTTCTACAGCCATTGGGGGAAAGTGCCTGTAAGAACGATTCTGAAAGTTGATAAACTGATAGATCGCTTCTCGACGTTAGCTGCTGATGGATTGAGACGCGTTAGATCACTATTCAATAGGTGCAGGGGATTGTTGCGAAAATATATTTCCAGGAAGTTTAAAATAATAAAGGCCCTTCTTGAGCCTGTTAAATATACAGCTTTAGCTTTTTTCAGGTATCCGATAAGCCGTTGTCCTGTTCCTGATAAATCGGAGGGAGTAAACGTTTTGATTGCCGGTGGTTACGGCTATCAGAATGTCGGCGACGAGGCTCAGCTTGGCACCGTAATATCTCAATGGAAAAATTTGTGTCCCGATGTCAAAATAACAATATTGTCTCCTGACCCGGATTATTCGAAGAGACACCACGGCGAGAATTCTGAGACCGCCCCGAGAGTTAGTCTTTTTAATGCCGATAAAAGCAATAACTACTCGGATTCGAACTTTTGGTTTAGATTACGGTTTCGATGGGTCAAACCACGTATGTTGTTTCTTGCGAGACTGTATCGTAAAAGGTCATCACTGATTGGAGTGTATCCTCATGAAATAAATTTGTTAAAACTTATTAAACAAGCGGACGTCCTGCACCTTTCGGGAGGCGGATACTTGACCGGTATGACTTTAAGTCGCCTATGGGATAATATGTTACTAATAAATCTTGCAGATATTCTCGGCACACCCGTGATACTTACTGGTCAGACAA
>CAZMZR010000005.1:7262-66521 GCA_964570855.1 uncultured Pirellulales bacterium | reverse complement strand
GGCACCAGGCGTACGATATTAGGGTTTTCTACTAACGTTAATTCAAAACAACCGATTGTTGAGATGCTTGTGTACTCCATAAGTATATATACATACACTTAAATACTTTAACGGCAAACGTCAACCTTAAAATAAATTTCCACACTCTTACGGACGTGGAATTTGCCGGGACAGGCAAGTCCGTCCGACTTTTTCGGATACTTCCATCCACGGGATTATCCCCTGTGGTATTACGAAGGAATAATAAAAACACCAGGCGTATGATGTCAGGGTACCCTGCTAATGTTAATTAAAAAAACAGATCGTTGAGATGCTTTTGTACTCCATAAGTATATATGCATATACTTAAATAGTATGGCCGAAACTACCAATCTGATTTCCCTCATATGATTTTCTTCGATCTTCAAAGTAACCATCTGATTCAATGATACTTCAAAAAAAGTACTCCATAAGTATATATGCATATACTTATGGAGTATTATTAATTTCGCATTTTTTTGTAAGTGATTAAAAAACTGCTATGTAATCATAAGCCTGAGCGGCTTCGGCGGACATAACGCCTGCCTCGTCGTCGGAAAATATTAAGCCAATACTGATTAGCACCAACTCACGGTTTTGTTAGTTTGTGAACCTGCCGCATCTTTGACTTATATATTCCAAGTTCTTTTCAATCAATCCTTTTCTATTACCAACTTCGGCGAAAAACCTGGCCTTAGTCCAGTTTAGAACATTTTTTATTATGTATAAAAGTTCTTGAGCTGTAAACTGTGCCGGTTAATTAAAGGACGGCTATCGTTCTATTATTCGATAGCCGTCCCATTGTTCAACACATGCACAAATAAAGCAATGTTTAATATTATACTTATTTCTTTATTACCAAATCTCACTCAATCACAAGATTTGGGTCACTAATTAACGGAAAGTTAAATGCTTTTACATCATGGCCGATGGCCGAGTCTGTAATTACTTCTACATTCAGTTCATTTTCTACATCATAATTAATATCAGATTCGACAGTTTTAGTATCATAGCTCACTATATATTGATTACTTAGAATCACTGCGATTGACATATAAATAGCCTCAAGATCTTCCGGGTTTGGAGCATAATAATATAATCCGCCTGTTTGAATGGCTATCGTCTCTAAAACTTCTTCATCTATGAGGCCTCCAAGACCAATCGTGAAGACAGGTACGTCATTCGTCTTTGCTATCTTAATAATTTCAGTTGCGCTATGTAAAGATGCAAGATCCCTGCCGTCAGATATTGCAATAACAGCTTTACTGCCTTGTTGGTCATTTACATCAACTATAGCCTGATATATTGCATCATAGAGCGAAGTTGCATTTGGGTCGAGAATAGTTTGCTGCTCAATAGCATTTATCAATAGTTGTTTATCATTTGTATATTCCTGCATAACCTCAACACCATTTGCAAATTTGATAACCTCACCATAATCCTGCTGGTCCATAAGATTCACAAAGCTTATGGCCGCATTTTCCATTGCTTCCAAAGCTTCTTCCGACATGCTGCCGCTGTAATCAAGGGCAAGACCAACATTGATATTAGATAAGGCAGGCTCCACAGAATTAATATCCTGTAATATACCATTCTCATAAGCACAGAAATTATAAGCTTCAAGATCAGGAATTCCTATACCGGCACTATCGGTAACAAGAACAGTTGCCTTGATGAGTGGATAACCGGAACTATCAATTCTTAGGATTTGAACAACCAACTCATCAGGAAGGGTGGGAATAGGTAATTCTCTTATGTGAATATCATCAATATCCCAGCCTGTATTATTAGAAGAAGCGTCGGCGAGTAAACGAAACCTGATGAGGATTGGTGTGGTCTTATATTCAGATAGATCATAAAGCTCAAGTGTCCATGATGAATATATAACATTTGTAAATCTTGATTGATCAGGATTATTGGGATCTATGGCTGTCCATGTGTATCCATAATCTTTGGAAACCTCCACATAACAATAATCACCACTATTAATACCTATCTTATGCCAAAAACTCAAAATAGGAAATTTGCCGCTCGATAAATCTACAGGATGTGCAAGTATTAACAGGGCATTTGCTCTATCTAGATAGTTTCTGTCGTTACTGTCGACTATAGAATGCGTAGGACTTCGCCATGAAGATCCAGACAATTCCCAGCTATCAACGCCAATGAGCCAGTTATCCAGACCGCTTTCAAAATCATCGAAGAACGGAAATTCTATTGTTTCAGTATCCAGTTCCTTTATCTGTACATCATCAATATCCCAGCCCCAGGATTGCCTCCTATTTGAATATGTACTACCATCATCACGTAAACGAAATCTTATGATTATATTTTCTGACTTGTAATCACTCAGGTCGACTTGAACTAAATTCCAGGTTGACTGGTATATATTGGTAAATGATTTTATTATCGTCCAGTTAAAACCATAATCATCTGAAATCTCGACATAACAGTAATCGTAATCAACAATTCCAATCTTTTGCCAGAAGGTTAACGCCAGATGATTACTATCTGGTAAAGCAATTGGATGAGCAAGCATTAAGCATGAGTATTCACTACTTATATAGTTATCTTCAGGGCTCTGGCTAACGCAATAGTTCGGGTCGCGGTAAAATTGATCTGTTAACTGCCACGCGTCACCACCGACGAGCCAGTTGTCCAAGCCGCTTTCAAAATCATCAAAGAATGGGAACTCCATTGTTGTTTCAGTATCTAATTCTCTTATCTGGACATCGTCAATATCCCAACCCCAGGATTGCCTCCTATTTGAATACGTACTGCCATCATCACGTAAACGAAATCTTATGATTATATTTGACGACTTGTAATCACTCAGGTCGATTTGAACTAAAGTCCAGGTTGATTGGTGGGTGTTTGTAAAGGATTTTAATTCTGTCCAGTTAAAACCGTAATCATCTGAAATCTCGACGTAACAGTAATCATATTCAACAATTCCAATCCTGTGCCAGAAGGTTAAAACAGGGTGATTGCTATTCGATAAATCTACCCTTTCCTGTAGTCTCATTGTCATAGTTGAGTTAGTGTTACTCTGATAATCACCTTCCGGGCTTTCACTGGCACAATTACTTCCGCTGCGAGAAAAGTTGTCTGTTATCTGCCAAGTATCCCCCCCGGTTTCCCATTTTCCTAAGATGTTTTCGAAATCATCCTCGAAATAAATAGTTGTTTCTGCATTTGCCGCAAATATTGGCAAGGCACAAAAGGCAGCAAAAAGCAGCAGAAAATGCAAACTGAACTTCTTATTAAATGAATACCTTTTGCTCATAATTTAGTCTCCTCATTAAAAACTGCAATAAATAATACCTCCAACAGGCGTTTTATAACACCACTCGCATATTCCTTAGTGTTTAGAGTTCTGGACTTAGACCAATACTATCAGTGATACAGGAAATAGAAAAACAATCCATTGATTACAAAATAAATCACTCTCCAATATCGTAACTTCTTTGAACATCTCGCACTTTAACCATTGGTAGATTTCCTTTGATCACTCTTTTTAATTTATGCCTCGCCTTTGGTGAATAAAAAAACCTATCGATGCTATTGAAGTTTTTTTGTATCCGGTATGTCTATTAAAGTCAAGTGAAAAAATATCAAAATCAGGGATTTTATCATAAGGTTCGACTCAGCAAATACTTGTGCAGCCCAAAACAGGTATTTATTGCCTCTGTTAATCCCCTCAATAAACGATATAAAACAAAATCAGGCTTATCCGGCAACGGCTGATTCAAATAAACTCAACACTCACAAATCTTCGGATGCTCTTCAACAAGCCAGCCAAGATAAATCATTACAAGCACCGCCAGTAAAACCAGCCAGCAAATAGCTGTCCAATTAAATGTTCGTATCTTTTCGAGACTAATCTAGCTCTTGAGAAAACGGATTGCCTCAAGAATAGCAATAAGTGGCTGTCTTCCATAATAAATTAGTTAGAGGATGAATATAGACCATACTATGCTATGAAATAATAGGACAAATCCTTTCATCTATTGTCCTTTCTCTCATTATCGAACAATAATTAGTCTAATCGATAAAATAATCATTTGACTCGTTTGTCAAAATTTCGCTATCATCTTGATTCTATGTTGCATTCGCTCTTTCGGTGAAATCCTCTGAGAACAGGATAAGCAGGTTGCGGTGAAATGTCAATTGTGATTTTTTATTGTCTTATAGCGGCGTAGGCCTTTAGACGCAAAGGTTGGCCTTTTTCTTTGTGGCCGGAGACGGAGAACTCAAGCCCTTTGACCAATGCAAAATTGCTGTCTTCCAGAAGCCTGTTGACCAGTTCTGCACTGTGCCGATACATGGTAGTTTGTGCTTCGCCATGCTCTACATGGAAGCTCGATTCCTCGTTGCTTTTGCGGTCGGCCACAATAAAGGCAAAAATCCCATCGTCTTTTAAGATACGCGAAGTTTCTCTGAAAACGACTCCTAAATTCTCAAAATGATTTAGTACGCCGATGCAGACGACGTGGTCGAACGATGCATCCGAGTATGGATAAGGTTCGGCCGTTAAATCATGCACCTTTAAATCCTCCGTGAATCCCTTGTTCCTGCAGACTTCCAGCATTTGCGGTGACATATCCATACCATAGACATGCAGGCCTGCCTTATGGAACAATATCGAGCCGAGTCCTGTGCCTATGCCGATATCGAGTACGGCCTGGCCCGGTTTGATAAATTCGTACACGAGGCCAAAGACAACTTCGGGGCCATGCCAGCCCTCTTTTTTACTGTCATACTCATTCGCCATTCGGCTGCACTTTTCCGTTACAGACCCGTCTATGTCGTTCTTCTCGCACACTTCTTATATTCCTTTCTGAATGTTCGAACGATTGCCTATACAGACTGTATAAAACGGCAGATACACGCTTTTTGTTTTTGTATAAAAAGTTGCCGTTTCAGCTATTTATATATTCTAAAATTCCTCAAATCAATCCTTTTCTATCATTTAGCCGTTTGCCGGCACCGGTGAGAAACTAAACACGATTGTTTTTATCTGCTAATTAGCTTGAAAAAGAGGCGCTCTTGAATTAATGTTTCTGTAAATCGAGTCCCCGTCCGGAACCGGGGAAGCATTGAATCAAGCGAATGATATGAACATAACTTTGGCTATATTATTGCTGGCAGGCGGCTTGCTAATTCTCTGGAAGAGTGCCGAGCTGCTGGTCTCCGGTGCGGTAGTGCTGGCACATCGACTCGGCATAAGCTCACTGGTCATCGGCCTGACCGTCGTGGCGATGGGGACATCGGCACCGGAAGTGGCGGCCAGTATCGCCGGTGTGCTGCAAAAAACCAACGGCGGAGATATCGCCGTCGGCAACGTTTTCGGTTCCAATATCGCCAACCTCGCCCTGGTCGGCGGGCTTATCGCCCTTATCCGCCCGCTGGTAGTCAGGAAGCTGACACTGATGCGCGAAGTGCCGGTCATGCTGGCGGTGGCACTATTGCTCTGGCCGTTTCTGCGTAATTCGCATCTCGCCCGGCCGGAAGCAACTGCCCTGCTGGTCGTCTTTATAGTATTAATCCTGCTTACTGTTTATGATGCCCGGCGGGAATCCAGGCATACAAGATCTGCCCTGAGAGCAGCCGAAGGAAACAAATTTAAAAGTGTCATGCAAGAGCTGCCTATTGAAATACAAAGCATGAAAAAGAGCGTGATATTTGTCGTTATCGGTTTGGCTGGCCTGGCGCTGGGGGCGAAAATGACGGTCGAGGGTGCGATTTTCATCGGCAGGCAGGTCGGCCTGAGCGAAGGTGTTATCGCGCTGACCGTTATAGCACTCGGCACTTCCCTGCCGGAGCTTGTCACCTGCGTCGTCGCCGCCGTCAAGGGCGAGCATGACATCTCCGTCGGCAACTTAGTCGGCTCGAATATTTTCAATACCCTGCTTGTCACCGGCACGGCCGGCTTGGTTAAGCCGTTCGATATATCCGCCCGCTTCGCAGGAGGAATCGACTATTGGATTATGATTATCGTCTCTGCCGGTTTTGCAGGCTTGATAATAATCGGCAAACGCGTGGTCGGCAGAATCGCCGGTGTGATACTGCTGTGCGGATATTTCGCATATATCATCTATCTGTTCACATACGGCTCACCGAATATTTAGCCCCGCAGTTTTTGTCCTGAACAACGCCGAAGTTTATTGCGGGGTCTTTCGAAATTCAAAGATGCATATTGGCCGTGATATTTCTTTGCGGCCTTGTCATACGCACGTGCCGCTTTGGTCTCATTATCGAAATAACCGAGAAATTTCGGTTTGCCGCCGGCCTGTATATCGGCCACCCATTTTTTCTGCGCTGACTTGAACGAAACACCCTTATATTTCGAGCGGCATTTGGTCCTTCGTTTCGGGCGGTTCCACATATTCTGGCTATGCGTCGCCGGCCTCAGGTTCGCCTTTCTGTTATCAAGTCCGTTATGATTGATATGGTCGCAAATCACGCCGTCCTCCAGCCCCAGCACGACGCGGTGCATCCAGATATTCTTTCCGCGCCTGGCCTCTGATTTTCTGCCGATTCTTACCGCGTAATAAGTATCCCTGCATCGAAGGGCATACCAGTTGTATTTGTTTAGTTTCTCGTAATCTTCGGGATCGACTATTGCGAACTTGTCCTTTGTCAGGGGAATTCGCCGAAAGGCGTAGCCGTAGCACAGCCGCCGATACAGAAGTATCAGGAAAAGGACGGGCTTTTCCAGCCGATCCGGAATTTTGACGACAACTTCGATAACACCCTCGCGGGGATAAGTTGATTAGAGAATTAGTTAATTAGATAATTTGCGAATCAAGTTTTAATACCTTAATAAATTTATGAACTAAAAAACTACGCCCCCCATAATGGTGGCTATGTGCGCAAACGTGACGAAAAAAGCCTCATTTTTCCCAACATTGTCCCGGTAATGAGATATCTTTTAACATTCAAATTACTTGCAAAGAAGCGGATTTGACTGTAAGCTTGAAAGGCAAATTTATGCCGGAATTGTTTAATCTGTGATGCTTAATAAACTCGATTTCCTTCGGAAAGGCAAACAAAATGAATAAGCGATCCTTCATTAACGGCATATTAATTTTAATGATTATTGTCACGGCCTTTTTACCGGGGCGGGTATTTTCCCAATCTTCTGTCGTCTCGGTGAATGTGGATGCCACAAAACCCGGTCGGCCGCTCAAACACGTATGGCAATATTACGGCTACGACGAATGTAATTATACAACCACGCCCGATTGTATCGACCTGATGAAAACAGTGGCACAAATCAATTCTGAGCCGGTCTATCTGCGACAGCACTTTTTACTCAACAGCGGCGACGGCACGGCAACTCCGAAATGGGGCTCGACCAATGTCTATACCGAAAACGCCGACGGCGAGCCGGTATATGACTGGACGATTATGGACGGGATATTCGACGCCGTAATTGCATCCGGGTGCCGGCCGCTTGTGGAAATCGGATTAATGCCGAAAGACCTTTCCGTCAAACCGGATTCGTACCGGCCGCCCAAACCGTTCGGACCGAATGAGGGAATGGGCGTATTTTTTCCGCCCAAAGATTATGAGAAATGGGCCGAGCTGATTCGCCGGTGGGCACGTCACTCGAAACAAAGATATAATAACGTCGAAAAAACCTGGCTATGGGAGCTCTGGAACGAGCCGGACATTTTCTATTTCCAGGGCAGCTACGAGGATTACGTCAAACTCTTCGAATATACCGAGCAGGCCATTCATGAAGTCATGCCCGAAGCCGTTTTCGGCGGCCCGCACGTGGCCGACTCCGGCAGCAGGTTCCTGCGAGACTTCCTGCGGCACTGCGCCCAAGAGAAGAACTCACTAACGGGAAAGACCAGCACGCGGCTCGACTACGTCGGATTCCACGCCAAAGGCGGCATCGTTTTCAGAGACGGCCATGTGGAGATGAGTATGCGCGGCCAGCTCACCAGGCACCTGAGCGGGTTTTCCGCCGTGGCGGATGTCCCGAAATTCAAAAATACGCCAATAATCATAGGCGAGGCGGACCCGGACGGCGCTGCCGGAATGCCGGCTTCGGAATCGCCGGAGCGAGGTTATAGAAATGTCCCCGCCTACGGTGCCTACGTGGCGGCGATGATGAAATACAGCCTTGATTTGGCCGAGAGGGAAGGCGTCAATCTCAAGGGCGTGCTGTCCTGGGCCTTCATGTTCGACGGCATGCCGTGGTTCGACGGCTATCGCACACTGGCCACCAACGGCGTGCATAAGCCCGTCCTGAACGCCTTCAAAATGTTAGGGCAATTAAAGGGAAACCAGCTGCCTCTGACCAGTGACGGCGCGGTGCCGGTGGACGAAATTCTCAAATCGAGCGTTCGAGAACGGCCGGACATTAACGGAATGGCCGTTGCTGATGGCCAGGTCATAAAAATCTTACTCTGGAATTATCATGACATTATCGTCCCGGCAAAACCCGCCTCGATTCAATTGAAAGTCAAGCTGCCGGCAGATTTAGGAAACAAAGTCCGGGTGACACATTACCGAATTGACGATACCCACAGCAACGCCTATACGAAGTGGCTCGAATTGGGCAGCCCGCAGGATCCTACCCCGGCAATGATTGCCCAGCTCAAAGAGGCGATGGAATTGCAACTGCTGGAACCGTCGAAATCTATTGACGTCACGAATAATGAAGTGTCGCTCAACTTTGAGCTTCCTCGGTCCGGCCTTTCTCTTATCATCATGGAAAAATCCGGGGCATAAAGCAATTTACGGCATAGGCCCCGTGCTGATCCTACCACGCTCAGGAGATGACACGTCAATCGTCCATCATCCCTCGTCTATCATATCATATATGCAGTATTTTACCTATTTTAATTCTATCCTCTATACCCTATCAGCCAACCAGAGCGGTTTTAATGGCCTTGCGAATGATAATCTATCATGTTAATAAAATATTTCTCAAAAATCCCAAAAAATACTTGACAAAGTTAGGCAAAACTAACTATATTAGGTTAGGCTCATATATATGAGAATAAAACAATATGGCAGAGACGAAAAAGACAAAATTAAGCGCTTCCCTCGAAGATTATTTAGAGGCGATTTTCAATTTGGCCGGAGATAACAATATCGCCCGCAGCAAGGACATCGCCGAGCAAATCGGCGTCTCCAGAGCTTCGGTAACCGGAGCGCTGCGGACCCTGAAGAAAAAGGGCATGGCCAATTATAAACCTTACGATTATATCAGCTTAACACAATCCGGACAGGTCGCTGCGGCCGAGATAGCAAACAGGCACGAAATCCTCAAGTCCTTTTTTACCGATGTCCTCGGCGTTAAACCGGCAATCTCACAAGAGGCGGCATGTAAAGCCGAACACGCACTCGGGTCGGAGATTACTGCCAGACTTTTATCTTTTATCGAATTTGTCGGCCAAAGCAGTGAAAACGGCAACGATTTTATGGTCGAATTTCGTAAATTCTGCAAAAGAAGGAACAGGAAAATAAAAAAGTAAAAAAGCATGCTCCGGGCGGAATCGAAGGGGCCAAGAGAAACGAACTATGGAGATAAAAGAATTAAAGCCGCTATCAGCGATTCGGTCCGGCGAAAAAGTCAGGCTGGCGACCATAGAAGCCGGACGCGGCCTGAACAGCCGACTCGCATCGATGGGGCTTTTACCCAACGTGGAAATAACAGTCGTTAGTAACGGCCATCCCGGCCCGTTTGTTATCAGCGTCAAAGGCTCGAAGATGATGCTGGGCAGGGGTATGGCCCATAAGATAATGGTATGTGGTTGTGATGATGAAAAAAATCACGGCGGCACTGGCCGGAAATCCTAACAGCGGAAAAACTTCCATCTTCAACCAGCTCACCGGTGCGCACCAGCACGTGGGCAATTATCCCGGCGTGACGGTGGAGAAGAAACAGGGGAAGTGCAGGCACGGGGATTACGAGATTACGTTCGTGGACCTGCCGGGGACATACAGCCTGAGTGCGTATTCGACCGAAGAGCTTGTCGCCCGTAATTTCATTATCGGTGAGCATCCGGACGTCGTGGTCGATATCATCGATGCCTCCGGCATCGAGCGGAATCTGTACTTAGCCACGCAGCTTATCGAAATGAACGTCCCGCTGGTCCTTGCGTTCAATATGAGTGACATCGCCGAGCAGAAAGGCATGCTGTTCGATATCGAGCAGTTGTCAATGTTGCTGGAAGCGAAAATAGTCAAGACCGTAGGCAACAAGGGCAAAGGCAAAACGGAGCTGCTCGATGCGATTATCGAAACCGCCGGACAGACCAAAAAACCTCGCATCCATAAAATAAATTACGGCGATGAAATCGAGCACGAGCTGGAACGAATCGAAAAAGTTATCATAGAGAAGGAACAACAGCTTATAGAAAAATACGAGCCGAGATGGCTGGCAATCAAGCTTCTGGAGCAGGACGACGAGATTACCGCAAAAGTACACAGCAGGGAAGTGCTCGATACAGTAGCCGCTTCGGCCGTGCATCTAAAAGACATTTTCGGCGATAATCCTGAAATCGTCATGGCGGACAGGCGGTACGGCTTCATATCGGGCGCGTGCCAGGAGACGATTAAAACAACCGTCGAACTAAGGCATAATTACAGCGATATGATCGACGCCGTAGTGACACATCGCATCCTCGGCCTGCCGATTTTCCTGCTGCTGATGTACCTTACCTTCGTGCTGACGTTCAAGATAGGGGGTTATCCGATGGGCTGGTTAGAGTGGTTCTTCGGCCAACTGTCAAATGCGATAACAGCTCTATGGCCAGCGGGAAGCGACTACTGGCTCAAATCGCTCCTGGTGGACGGCGTCATCGGCGGAGTCGGTGGAGTGCTGGTGTTCCTGCCCAATATCCTGCTGCTGTTTTTGATGATCGCCCTGCTGGAAGATTCCGGGTACATGGCACGGGCGGCGTTTATCATGGACCGCATAATGCACAAGATAGGCCTGCACGGAAAAAGCTTTATCCCAATGCTTATCGGATTCGGATGTTCCGTGCCGGCGATTATGGCAACGCGAATCCTCGAAAATAAACGCAGCAGGTTCACGACAATAATGGTCATCCCGCTGATGAGCTGTGGGGCAAAATTGACTATTTATGCGCTAATCATACCGGCGTTCTTCCCGGAACACTGGCACGGGCCGATGATGTGGCTGATTTATCTGACAGGAATAATCATAGCCGTTATCTGTATAAAGATTTTGCGTCTGACGGTGTTCAGAGGCGAGACCGTGCCGTTCGTCATGGAGCTGCCGCCCTACCGCGTACCGACCTTCAAATCCATCTGTATCCACATGTGGCAGCGAGGCTGGATGTACCTGCGAAAGGCCGGCACGATAATCCTGGCCGTCTCGATTATGTTGTGGATTGCAATGAGTTACCCGAAACCCGGCCCGGATTCGCTCTCGGAATTGACGCCGCATCAGGCTCGGCAGGAAAAGCTGGAACATTCGGCCATCGGCAGACTGGGAAAGGCGATAGAGCCCGCACTCAAACCGCTCGGATTCGACTGGAAAATCGGAACGGCCCTTGTCGGAGCTACCGCAGCCAAAGAAGTCTTTGTATCGCAACTGGCAATTACTTATTCGGTCGGCGATGAGGGTGAATCGGGAAAGACACTTCGGCAAAAACTTCAAGCGAACTATACGCCTTTGACCGGTTTTTGTATTATGCTGTTCTGCCTGATTTATGCACCGTGCATCGCGACGGTCGCCATGACTAAGCAGGAGACGAATTCCTGGCGATGGGCGCTGCTGCAATTCTTCGGCCTGACCGCACTTGCGTACGTTATTACATTCATCGTTTTCCAGACCGGCAGCCGAATTTTCTGACACCCTGCGCAAGGCTGGCAGGCCAAACATCATATTTATACTAACAATCCATCATATTTGATATATTGATTTCCTAAATGTATGAATTTGCCCATCAACTGTCAAACAGCTGCTTACAACTTAATAGAACAAATTATCGAAACAACATGCTTTGGCGTTAATAAATCCTCTGTACACAGATATAAAATGAATATATACCAATTCTACAGTTGATTTTGCTTGACTAAAAAGGATTCATATTGTACAAATAGAACAAGGTAATAACTGTTGATTTGAACTTTTCAGCAGGAGAAATTTCCCCAAAACATCGATAAGACATATTGAATCATTGTTTCAAGTTGCTGTAAGGAGGACTGATATGTACAAGAAAATGTCTTATTTAATCTGTTTGTCTGTGATAATCGGATTGATTTTCACAAATATTGCAAACGCCCAGCTTGATCCAAGTCTCTTAGGTTGGTGGAAGCTGGATGAGACATCCGGAGATGTGGCCTACGATTCGTCCGGCAACGCTCGCGACGGCGATTTGAGGGCGGGACCAATATGGGTCGAAGGCCACTTCGGCGGTGCACTGCAGTTCGATGGTGAATATGACTATGTAGATCTACCGATCGACTCGATTTTTAGCTCGCTAACCGGTGTTAGTTGCTCAACATGGATTAATTTTACCGGTCAACTGGGAGGATACTGGGCGCGTATTTTTGACTTTGGAAGCGGTCCGGAAATTTACATGTTCCTCACAGCAAAAGGCCAGCTTACTACTGGTGAAGAGCCATTAATTTTCGGTCTTGGACAAGGCGGCTGGACGGATGAGGACCGTGTAACTACCGCCGAAACATATCCAGAGGGATTACCCGAGGGATGGCATCATGTAGCTGTAACAGTGGATTCGGAAGAACTTGTAGCTAAAATCTACATCGATGGTGAAGTCGCCGGAGAGAATTTAACTATGCGATATGGACCACAGAACCTCGGAGAACCTAACCAGAACTGGCTCGGTAAATCACAATATGAAGGTGATACACCTTTTGCCGGCTCTCTGGATGATTTCCGCATTTATGACTTCGCAATGACACCGAAGGACGTCCTGACCGTCATGAACGGCGGTATATTAATTTTTGAGATTGCCTCTCGCCCCAGTCCAACCGACGGGAAAGATGAGGTATCCCGAACACCCGTTCTTAGCTGGAAAAAAGGCCTTTACAGCAATGTACGTAATATTTACTTAGGAAAAGATTTTAATGATATCAACGAAGCGAGTTTATCCGACCCGCGCGGTGTAATGGTTGCGGAAAATCATGAAACGACAACATTCGAACCCGATATTCTCGACTACGGAGAAACCTATTACTGGCGTGTTGATGAAGTCAATGAATCGGGCGATCCGACAATCTATAAAGGTGACGTCTGGAGCTTTACGGCGGTGAACTTTATTTTGGTTGAAAACTTCGAAGACTTCGACGATGCCAACAATATCATATACGAAACATGGTTGGACTACTACGCGAATAATACAGGCATGACAGTCGGTTATTTTGAACCTCCATATGCCGAGAAAGACATAATTCACAGCGGCAAACAATCTATGCCCCTTTATTACGACAATGATGGTACCGTCAACGAGGGGACAGCTCTTGAGACAACCGGAACATTGTTCTACTCCGAAGCTGATCGACAATGGGCAGACGCACAGGATTGGACTATGGACGATATCGAAACACTATCGTTGTGGTTCAAGGGCCACCGGCCTTATATGGGATACTTTCTTGAAGAACCGGTAGGAACCTACACAATTAGAGGGGCCGGCGAGGATATCTATGGCTTCGAAGATCAGTTCCATTTTGTTTATAAGGAGCTTACCGGCAGTGTCAAGATTACTGCCAAGGTCGAGAGCCTTGACAACACCGACCCGTTTGCCAAAGCAGGCGTAATGATTCGTGATACACTCGATCCGAACTCTCGGAACATGACTGTGCTCATTACTCCTGAAAACGGTGTTCGATTCCAGTATCGTATGGTTAGTGGCGATGTGACGGACAGGCTATTCGCAGAAGGCGTTACCGCGCCTTACTGGGTCAGGCTGGAACGAACTTCGGGAGGATTGGTTAGGGCGTACCATTCCGCAAACGGCGTTGATTGGACGTCGTTTTCTCTGAAACAATTATCAGTAACTTTACCCATGTATGTCGGACTGGCCGTAAACAGTCATAATGCTGATATTGCGGCCGAAGCGGTGTTCTCCAACGTGACAATCACCGGTACCGGCAGCGAACAACCATGGCAGCATCAGGATATAGGGCTGATCGACAACTCTCCCGAGCAGTTTTATGTGGCACTCAACGACAGAGGAGTCGTTTATTACACCGATCCCGATCCCAACGCCCCGTTTAGCGGAGTGCTGAATCCTGACTGGACACAATGGCAAATTAATCTGCAGGACTTTGCAAATCAGGGTGTTGACTTAACCAATATCAGCAAATTATCTATCGGCGTGGGAACAAAAGGCAATACAACACCAGGCGGCTCAGGTAAATTGTACATCGATGATATCCGGCTATATCGACCTCCGGTACAACAAACGGAATAGACGGTATTTGTGCCCATATAATTAAATCGCATTATTTAGAACTTGTACCGACATATTCGGTGCAGGTTCTTTTTTTTAGCGATTAAACAAAGAAGGGGAAAATGAGTATAAAGCCGGTTTGAAAAAATGAACAGGATTTGGAAAGTAAATATTGACCGATTCGATAAGAAGAATAATATAATGCTATATAGCAGAGATTCAGCATCGCCCGAACAAGCACAGTAAAATAAACGTATATCACCAGAGAGTGAGGGGGCGCTTAACGATTGTAAGCGGAGGTAAAATATGGCTCAAAACGGTAAAAACAAGAAACCTCACAACGATGTGATAAATACCGGGGAAGAACTCGAAGAATGCCGGGCGAAATTCCAAATTCTGTTCGATAACGTCTGCAGCGGTATAGCAATTTACCAGGCCGTCAACGACGGTGAAGATTTTATCTTTGTGGATTTCAACCGGGCGGCCGAGGAGATCGAACATATCAAAAAAGAAGAGCTGACAGGTAAAAGTGTCACCGAGGTATTCCCCGGAGTCAGAAAGTTCGGCCTTTTCGATGTATTTCGCCGGGTGTACAAAACCGGCACGCCGGAACACCATCCGGTTTCCATATACAAGGACGAAAGAATAGCGGGCTGGCGGGAGAATTACGTATTCAGATTACCTTCCGGGCGGATTGTCGCGGTATATGACGATATCAGTGCGAGCAAACGCACCGAATTAATGTCACAGATGACCGACCAGTGCTTCCGTGCAATTGCCGATTATACTTACGACTGGGAGGTCTGGGTGGGTCCATCCGGCAGAGTGTTATGGACCAATCCGGCGGCCGAACGTCTCACCGGCTACAACGTAAAAGAAATTATGGCCATGAATGATTACCCGGAAGCGGTCGTATATGAACAGGACTGCAACCGTGTGATTAAAGCTTTTCAATCGGCCATCAGGGGAAGCACAGGCAACGACGTCGAGTTCAGAATCGTACGCAGAGACGGCAAGACCATCTGGGTTGCGATATCCTGGCAGCCGATATACGATGACAAAGGCCATTCGTTAGGACACCGCGAGAGCATTCGTGACATTACTTCGCGCAAAGAAGCGGAAGAAGCACTGAAAAAAGCAAAAAATGAAATTTAATCGGCCGGTTTCCGGCTCGATACCCACACATACCACCGGTATTTTTGTAATAAATCCACCTAAAAAGGCGTCTTAATTAGACAATAGCGGGGAAATAGCAGCCTAATTTTAACTTGACAGAGCAGTGGTTTATATGTTATTAATTAAGATAGGAAGATTTGATGGCAAATGTATTTTTGCCATCGAATCACATTCCTATAATCTGTGGTTTTTTGTTTGTATTTCGATTTTTGAAGAAGGATGGGCTTTTTAAGCATGCAACCGGATAACCTTTGGTCAGGTTTTTTCTCGGAGGTTGTATGCCCACATTTGAAGGAAGGAAAGAATACATATCTAACTAAAGATACTGTTTTCCCACTACATATCAAAAAATGAGTTTCTGTAAAAAACAAAGAAAGTTTTTATTAATAATTCAGGCACAATATAGAGGAGTAAAATTATGTGTACACAAAAGAGTTATCTCATCTCTTTAATGCTGATTTTAACTTTTGCAGGAATCAGCGCGGCCCAGGGGCTCGATCCCAATCTTGTCGGCTGGTGGAAATTTGACGAAGGGGCCGGCACTATTGCATATGACGAAACCGACTACTGGAACGATGGCGTATTATACGGCGGCCCGCAGTGGATAGAAGGCCGAATCGGCGGCGCGCTGGATTTCGACGGAGTTGACGACTACGTCAATTGCGGCGATGACGAAAGCTTCGATATCACCGGGCAGATTACAATGGCCGCATGGATTAATACGCGTACCGCGGCCAACAGTCAGCATCAACATTACTTAGGTAAAGGAAATAACAGTTATTGTATCAAACAAAATTCCGGTAATAATTTGGAGGTAGTGATTTACATCGGCGGCTGGAAGGTCGCTACGAGTCGGATTGACGAATCTTTCGGTAATGAATGGCATCATATGGTCGGAACTTATGACAGCAGTCAAATCAAATTATACGTTGATGGCGAATTGATGTCCACAACAAATCAAACAGGCGCGATCGCAACCAACGCCGACCCGGTCAGGATAGGGACAAGAGACGGCACACGCTGGTATCACACCGGTGGAATCGACGACGCCCGTATTTACAACCGTGCAATTTCTGCCGTCGAGGTCAAGAAACTGGCCAGTCCGGAAAGAGCTTCCAATCCCATCCCGGCCGATGGAAGCGTTACCACCGAAACCGAAGTGACTCTCCAGTGGGATGCGGGACTTAACGCGGCAACTCACAACGTGTATTTCAGTGACGATGAGCAGGCCGTTATCGACGACGCCGTACCGGTAATAACCCTCGACCAGACCAGTTACGGTCCCTTATCGCTCGAATTAGGAAAGACATATTCCTGGCGTGTCGATGAAGTCGAGGCCGATGGAACTACGATTAATACCGGGGAAATCTGGAGTTTTACGATTCAGCCGTTATCGGCTTATAATCCAAGCCCCGCGAATGGAGAAAAATATGTGGACATTAACGCCGACCTGGCCTGGAGTCCGGGCTTTACGGCAGAATCGCACGATGTGTATTTCGGAACCGATGAAACTGCACTGGCATTCAAAGGTAACCAGACGGAAACTGCCCTTGAGATTGATACTCTCGAATATAATACCGTCTATTACTGGCAAGTTGACGAGCATAATAACGATATGACGATAACAAGCGGCGAGCTTTGGAGTTTCAGAACGATACCCGAAACCCCCATTACTGACCCGAACCTGGTCGGCTGGTGGAAGCTTGACGACGAAGAAGGTAAATTGGCACTCGACTGGTCCGGCTATGGAAACAACGGCTCAATTGCAGGAGAGCCGCAATGGATCATCGGCCAGTTCGAAGGTGCACTGGCTCTTGACGGAGTTGACGATTGCATAGATATCGGCAATCCCGAAATACTTGATATTAATGATTCAGTCGTTACCGTTATGGTGTGGGTAAAAATGGAAGAAGCCGGAAACAGCGCAGACCAGTCCTTCGTGACAAAAGGCAACGACAGCTACGGATTAAGACACGCCGGTTCAAATAATATCCAATTCCGCATCAGTGACACTACTCTCGTTGACACACCCGTGGATAATTCATTTAACGGCGTATGGCACCATGTGGTCGGTGTCTGTGATGCAAGCCAATTAAGGTTGTATATCGATGGTACACTAAAGAATACAACGAACAACTCGGGCAGCGTCCCGAGCAGTATTTACAACGTTAATATCGGAAGAGAATCCGTCGGGAATCGATTCCTGTATTACGGGGCCATAGACGATGTAAAAATCTACGATCGCGTCCTGACACTCGAGGAGATCCAGGGTACGGTCAGAGGCAACCCGCTTCTTGCCTGGAATCCGGGCCCGGGTAACGGGGCGTTACTGGATTTAATCGGCTTCGAACAATTGAGCTGGTCGCCGGGAGACGAAGCGGCCGAGCACGATGTGTATATAGGAACCGATAAAGAAAGCGTAGTCAATGCCAATACGTCAACTACCGACATATATCGCGGCCGCCAGCAGAATACCACCTTTACAATTGACGAAGGTGTTCAGGCGAACCAATCCTACTTTTGGAGAATCGATGAAATCAATAACGATTCGACAATCAGCAGAGGCGGAATCTGGACCTTTACAATAGCCAACTATCTCATTGTTGACAACTTCGAGTCATACAACGACCTCGATGAAAACACGGAAGGTTCGAAGCGAATCTATCTGACATGGCTCGACGGATACGACAATCCGAACACAAACGGCTCGACCATGGGATATCCGGAACCGGCTTTTGCTGACGGTGAACATTTCGTTGAAACGACGACTGTCCATAGCGGCGGCCAATCTGCTCCGATTTTCTACAACAACACTGTCGCAGGCGTTTCCGAGGTGACAGCCAATACGGACTCGCTGCACGTCGGCCATGACTGGACCAGAAATTCTCCGGATACCCTGTCAATGTGGATTTACGGCGACCCCAATAATTCCACTACGGAACAGATGTATGTTGTGATAAACAACACAAAGGTGGTCTATGACGCCAACCTGGTAGATGCAAGCTGGCAGGAATGGACTATCGACATTACTACGCTTGGTCTGAACTTAAATAATATCTCGACGATAACTATAGGCTTTGAGCCGACCGGCGCCGTCGGTGGTGAAGGTGTGGTATTCGTCGATGACATCTGGTTGTATTTCCCTGTGGATGAGCAGGTCGGTGTCCTGGATTAAACAGGGACAATAGCTTCAACTTCGTATAGGTCAGGGGCCTTTGCCGGTAATCGGCAAAGGCCCCTTTTTTATTTATTCTGCTAAATATTAAAAAATATCGCGATATCAAAAGCAGCTAATCAATTCGGCGATATCAGCTCAATCCCTTCGCCTGTTCCCAGGTTGCGTGAATACTTCCTGTCCTTCGGATTGTTCCAGTGCTCGTGGACACCGAGACTTTTTAGGGCGGTCCCATCGCCTTCCGGGTCGTAAGTCGTACCGGACGGCGGTTTGTCTGCCAGCGCCGCTTCGTGCATATAATTATCCGGATTGCCCCTGACGTTCGTAATGTTCGGATTGATCTGCTGCTCGTTCCGCAGGAAGTCCAGCCCGACTGAGTCAATCGCCACCATATCCTGCGAAACAAGAATACTGGAGAACCAGTCGTCGTCAAACGCGGCGAATTTCGTGACGGGGCCGCTTTGAAACGTCGCCGGATACAATGCGTCTATCATATACAGGAATGTCTTGCCGCCCAGCTCCCTGTGACCGTTGAGATTAACAAGACAGTTATATGTCCCCATGCCGTCTCTTTGGCTGCCGTAGTCGTGCAGCGGTCTCGGGGTCCAGCCGCCGCCATTTGGAAAATACGTGGTGCCGAAGTGGTTCTTTGCGCATAATGTCACTCCAAACATCGAATGGGCCCTCATCAGCGCCAGATTAATCATATACTTTGTTTCGGTGACGCATTTCGGCAGGTATGCAGTACCCGCCCTGGTCACAAGCGGATTGTCGGTATCGGCAGTCGCACCGATTCGCCCGTTGTCGGCGCTGTCGGGCGCGACTACAAACCTGATGTTCTGGAAATTTTCATCGGTATTGCTTCTGATTTTATTATAAATCGGATCACCTATATACCGCGAGGCATCGTATATTGTTATATCGGAACCGGACACACCCGCCTTATTTATAAGCTGGTCCACAAGCGAGTAGATAACATGAGGGCTGGGTAATCCGATGTTCGGCGACCAGCCGCGTCCCCGTTCCTGGTTCATATTGATTTTGATGGCGATTTTCTGGCCCTTTTTGTAACCCGCATCACCGGAGCCTTTTGTCTTGTTGAAGTGCTTAAAAAGTGCATCCCACGCACTCGAATCACTCGTTTGCCCGGTAAGTTGCTGAATGGATTTGGAAATCATGGCATCGACCCTGCTCTGGTCGGTATTCTCGTCATCCCACCAGCTCCCCTTCTGCCGGTCCCAGTTGGTTGCATCGGGATCGCGAATCCATACGACCCGGCCGGGATGAATTCCCTTGGCCAAGCCTATCGGGCTGTTGGGCGGCTCGGACGGCTTGAACGCCGTTGTCGCAGACCTGATCTCGGCAATACTAAGTGTCCCCCAAACAATCATCACTGCCGTAAAAATAAAAATGCCGGCCGATATATATCGCGATCTCTTGACCAGTCCCCTGGCTTTGCGATATGCCAGAGACGAACCAACCAACCCGACAATCCATACTACAAAACCGCCGGCCAGTGGCGCCGCCAGACGCTGACACGGGTAACTCGCACGAGAAGGTTTCGGTATAACGCGAATTAAAAACCAGATAAGCGATACTAGACCAATCAAGGGAAACAGCCATATAAGCCGGACGTATTTACCCTGTCCGGCGTTAAGATTGTTTATCTTCGAATGGACATTACTCCCCTTGTGCAAACAAGAATTATTTTTTACCGGATGACGATTTGTTGATGATTTCGACTTTTTCATGTGTGTCATTTGATAAACACCCCAAAAAATAATATCTCTTCCCGAATGGAAATCCCAACTCAACCGACGGCTTACTTGTATCGGTGTAAGGCATAATTCAGGACGCGATCGATGAATTCCTCGTAAGAGTATCCGCACTTCTCAGCAGCCTCGGCGACTTCTTCGCCGTAGGCAAGATCAGGATTCGCATTGGCCTCGAGAATAACAACCTTATTATCATGCGTAAGTCTCAGGTCGATTCTTCCATAGTCTCTCAAATGCAGCACACGATATACTTTCTTGCATACATGGCCGATATTTTTTTCCACCACCGGGTCGAGCTCGGCAAAGTCATATTTTATATTCCACTTTTTCCTGTACTCTTCATCCCATTTTACACGGTAAGTCGCAAGTTGAGGGCCCTCTTTGCCCAAAGAATCGAAATGACACTCGCGAATCGGAAGCACAACGAGCTTTTTATTGCCCAAAATACCGACGTACAACTCCCGGCCTTTGATATATTCCTCTGCAATCGCCGGCTGTTCCCACCTATCATGCATAAATCGGACACGCTCCTGCAATTCCGTATCATCGCTTACCAGCGAAGCATTTGAAATTCCCTCGGAGCCGTCTTCCAGCGCCGGTTTGACAACCAGCGGATAATGAACCGTTTTGGTAACGCGAATCTTTTGGCCATGAGGCAAAGAGTAAAAATTAGGAACGCGAATCTTATGTAAACTCAGCAGCTCCTTACACAATCGCTTGTCACGAGAGAGCATCAATCCCATAGCCCCGGTGCCCGTAAAAGGGACGCCAATCATTTCAAGAAGCCCGGCGATATTTTTATCCAGACTTCGGTTCCCCTTGAACGCCTCGGTAAGGTTGAAAACTATATCGGGTCTGTGTTCCGTGAGCGTTTTCACAATTGTTTCGATATCCCTGACCGCCCCAAGAACCGAAACCTTATGCCCAAGGTCGCGCAGCGCCTCGATGACATGGTATTCCGTGGTCGGAACATCAGGAGAAACCTCGAAATTCGGATCGCTGTCCTTTACTTCCGTGGCATCTACCAAAACCGTTATGTTCAATTTTCGGCCCATTAACGTGTATGCCTCCCAACTATCCTGAGTGTATTACTTGCAATAGCAGTCAGCAAAGCGGTAATACCCACAATATTCTCCGTCTGACCGGGCCTGGCAAAAAGGTCAAGTGCATCGCAGCGAAGAATAAGGGTATTGACCAACTGATGAATATCGTGCTTTCGGTGGCCGGTCCACCGTGTAACGCTGTCTATCAGCTCTCGCCGATGGTGACGCAGAAACTTCGAGGCCTTCTGATTCGCAGGACCGCTCGGCTTCAAACCAAAGAGGGAGATAAGACTATCGTCATAAAATCCCTGGAATCCGCTGCCCAGAACCTTGCGTTTACGCTCGTAATGAGCTGCAAGAGTCGAAGTCATCCGTGAGGCCGACCACGGCGGCTGCCCGTGAACCGTCTTTACGGGCGCAATGTTTGAAATATGTTTCATCAAGCCGTCCACATACCACAGCTTCTTAATAACGGGCCAGTTTCGATACTTCTGCTCCCAGCAACTTTGTGGCGTGAGCCAAACGGCAAAAGTCTCGGCAAAGTCCTCATCAGGATGAGACTGGGCATAGTTGTCCTGAAGGTTTATTACAAAACGCCTGGAATAGGGCTGATAGGAATAGGAGTCCGAGTATCTTGTCGAGAAAGAGCCGAACAATTCGCGCCATCTTGTCTTCTTGTATAACTGGTATGCGTAATTCAGGGCGTGACCGCATTCATGACGCAGAAGCTTCATACAGGACTCTTCGGTTCCCCCTTCCACTTCGTACATCATCTTTTTCTCAAGCTGCTTTAAACGCGGATGGGCAAGGCAGAACGGTATCCCGATAATCGGGATTTTGTCGGGGCAAAGCCACTCATCGGTGAGATAACATGGAGGATGAAAACATATCCCCTTGGCACCCAGCTCTTCATACACCCTCTCTATCAGCAATTGCAGCTCGGAGCCCTGGATCTGTACGCCGAGGTCGCGAACGCGTATTTTCAGGATTTCTTCGTCCGGCAGCTTTTCCCAATCTTTTATTTTACCGGCCTTTGCCATTGTTTTTTAAGCCCACTATGCTTATAACAACCGTAAAATCATATACTTACAGCCAGCAATTAATACATTTTTTGACACCGGAGACTATGATAACATAAATCTGTCGTATGAACAAGAATCTGCAATTTTCTAAACCGTGAATTGTCGTTACTTCTTATCTATAATAAAAAAAAGCCCCCGAATAAATCCAGGGGCCGAATATTCTTTGTTGATACGTTTTTTATTCTATTACGTGAATGTTTTTCTTTTTACACATTTGTTTTAGCACTTTCGGCCAAACGGTCGCACTGACTTCGCCGATATGGGCCTTTTTGAGCAGGAGCATAAATGTGCGGGATTGCCCGATGCCGCCGCCGATGCTCAGAGGAATTTCATTATTGACGATGGCCTGATGATACGGATATTCGAGCATATTGAGCAGACCGGAAAGCTCCAGTTGCTCGACAAGTGTCTCGGCATTAACACGGATGCCCATGGATGTAAGCTCATGGCGACGTTTGGTTACAGGGTTCCAGACGAGAATGTCACCGTTCATACCGTGCATTGTCCGGCCGTCTTCGGTTTTCGTTTCGGTGACCCAGTCGTCGTAGTCCGCAGCCCGCATCTCGTGCGGATAGCCGTCCTCCAGGACCCAGCCTATGCCGATAATGAAAACAGCCGGATATTCCTGTAAAATCTCTGTCTCTCGCTGCTTGCGAGGTAAATCTGGGAATTTTTCGAGTATCTCTTCGGCGTGAATGAAGGTCAGCTCATCGGGCAGGTCCGGGTATTTATCTTTCAACTGTGGGAAAAGCCCCTGAACATGCGTCTCGGCGCCTTTGAGAACCTTCCAGATTTTTCCTACAACTTCCTTTAGAAAATTAAGGCTACGCTGCTCGGCGGTGATTGCCAGCTCCCAGTCCCACTGATCAACGTATGCGCTATGGTCGTGGTCGAGGAAGTAGTCTTTACGGACGGCCCGCATGTCGGTCAGCAGGCCCTCGCCCATATTCATTTCAAATTGCTTCAGGGCCATACGTTTCCATTTCGTAGCGGCCTGTACGACCTGAACATCGATCGGATTCTTGTCTCTATCGTTCGAGATATGGAACTGGATCGGCGTTCGCGAACCGTCACGGTCGAGCATGTCGTTGACGCCGCTCTCGACGTCCACAATCAAAGGAACGGTCACGCGGATAAGGTTCAGCTCTTTACAAAGGTTCTGCTCGATGTAGTCCTTGACGGCGTATGTGGCAATCTGAGTTTCCTTCGGACTCAGCAGAGAACTGTAGTCACCGGGAAGAATTTTTTCCAGTTCGTTATAGTCGCCGATACCCGGACCGGCCAAATCCGCTTTCTTTTCGTCTGTCATTGTGTTTTCTCCTATGTATTTTTCTCTTTTTACAAAATAGAACAATTAATTTTAGCTATGTTTTTTCTCTGAGCCAGGCGGTGAATTTTTCCAGACCGTCCCGGATGGATGTCGAAGGTTTATATCCCAAATCTTTTCCGGCCCTGGTGACATCGGCGTAGGTGTGTTCGACATCACCGGGCTGTGGAGGCAGGTACTGTCGAACGGCTTTTTTACCGAGAGCTTTTTCAATTTCCGCGATTAAATCGTTGACCGTAATCGGTTGCGACTCGCCGAGATTGTAAATATTAAAGCCTTTACACTTTTCGATCGCCGCGGTTGTGCCGTCGATAATATCGTCAATATATGTGAAGTCGCGCATCATCGAGCCGTCGCCGTAAACGGGTATGGCTTTACCCTGCTCGATGAGTTTTGCGAATTTATGGATAGCCAGATCCGGTCTCTGCCGGGGGCCGTAAACGGTAAAGTAACGCAGGCAGGTTATGGACAAACCTTCAAGATGATAATATGTATGGCAAAGCAATTCGCAGGCCTTTTTGGTAGCGGCATAGGGCGAGATGGGAAAATCGACGTTGTCCTCTTCGGAAAATGGAACTTTCCTGTTGTTACCGTAAACACTCGAACTCGATGCGAAGACGAATTTGCCGATTTTGTACTTTTTGGCCGCCTCAAGCAGGACCATCGTGCCGTTGATGTTGACATCGGCGTAAAGCAAAGGCTGTGCAATCGAAGGACGAACACCGGCTCTGGCCGCCAGATGCACGATTACATCGATATCGTCACCGACCGTCCCGTCCATAGTGACGCTGTCACGTATGTCGGCCTCGACGAGCCGGAAGCCCGGATTTTCAAGGCACGTTTTGATATTTTCGCGTTTGATTCCGGGATCGTAGAAATCATCGAAATTATCGACCCCGACCACATTCCAACCGCCCGCAAGAAGACGCTCGCAAAGATGCGAGCCGATAAAACCGGCAACTCCTGTTATCAATGCTTTCATAAGTTTTTTCTAATCTATTTTTTTGTATTATTAATTACGCCGACAAAAAAGTCGCTACTCCAACGGCCCCTAAAATCAAGCCCATAAATTGAAACAATCCTTCCGATTGTTCCCGGCTCCATTCGAGAATAGGCGATGTTTTTTTCGGTCCGAAACTAAATATTAAAAAACCTTCGGCCATAAAAACAACTCCACAGATAAATATCACAATCGGATATCTGCATTCACGGGCCCCGATAAAGAAAACAGCCGCCAGGGCGAGATTTATAACTCCGTCAAAATAAATCCGGCTGCCCTTTTGAAAAAAAGTAACGAGCCGCTTTGCAATATCCGGTCTCAACATATAAACAATTGCTATCAGAGCCAATACAATGCCCAAACTCTTAATAACAATCTGCATCTGCATCACTTATTTACTATATTATTCGGACAATATACCGGTCGATTTATCCGGAGACGGTAGCTCTTCCAATGCTGTGGTATTCAATTCCCGCTTTTTTAACAACATCCGGGTCGTATAAATTTCTGCCGTCGAAAATAACAGGATTTTTCAGTTTCGCCACAACGGCTTCGAAATCGGGATTCCGAAATTCCTGCCAATCGGTAAAGATAACGAGGGCGTCGGCGTTATCGAGAGCATCGTATCCGTTCTGGAATATCCGGATTTTATCACCCAGCACTTTCGCCGCCGAAGAGGCCGCCTCGGGATCGTAAGCTTTTATCTTCATCCGACAATCGAGTAATTTCTTAATACAGTTAATCGCCGGTGATTCTCGGATATCGTCGGTTCTCGCCTTAAAGGCCAGTCCCCAGACAGCTAACGTGGTCTTATTTTCACGACCGGCAAAATAATCGGTAATGCGTTTTGCGAAACGCTGCTGCTGATTGATGTTCACCTGCTGTACCGCTTTGGCTATCGTCATCTCGACATCGTGCTCGGAACCTGTATGAATCAGCGCCCGAATGTCTTTCGGGAAACAGGCGCCGCCGTAGCCGACGCCGGGAAATAAAAATGCAGAGCCTATTCTTGAGTCACTGCCGAGGCCGTGTCTTACCTGTTCGACATCCGCACCGAGCTTCTCGCATAATACCGATATTTCATTCATAAATGAGATTCTCGTCGCCAGCATGGTATTGGCGGCGTACTTCGTCATCTCGGCTGAGATGGTGTCCATAAACAGTATTCGGCTGCTCTTTCTCATGAACGGGCTGTATAACTGTTCCATAACTTTCTCGACTTCTAGATTCGTTGTGCCGATGATTATCCTGTCGGGACTCATAAAATCTTCAACCGCCGCGCCTTCTTTAAGAAACTCCGGATTGCTGATATAATCGAAAGGAATATCGGTTTTCGATTTTATGATCTCGATAACCTTATTGCCTGTCCCTACAGGCACAGTGCTTTTGGTCGCAATTATTCGATAGGCACTGAGGCTCTCGGCGATGCCGTTTGCCACTGAAATTATTGCCGATATATCGGAAGAACCATCTTCAGCCGAAGGCGTGCCAACCGCGAGAAAAATAATAAGTGAATTATCAACACCGTATTTCAAATCGGTCGTAAAATGCAGCCGGCCGAGCTTTACGTTATGTTTTACTATTTCCGTCAGGCCCGGTTCATAAATGGGGATGACTCCGTTTTTCAGACCGGCGATTTTTTCTTCATCGTTGTCCACGCAGATGACATTTTTTCCCGCCTCCGCCAGGCACGCTCCCGTAACCAGGCCCACATAACCGACACCAGTGACACAAATTTGCATGATATAGTCTCCTGTTCTTGTAATCACTCACCCAGACCGAGCAATTCGCCCTATATCGAAAACATCATATCTATTGCCGTTTCCATTAAATAAGTTTCACTTTTTTCTTATGTCATTCCGCACTTGATGCGGAATCCAGAACTAAAAAACTGGATTCCACCGTAAGGTGTCCCCAGCGGGACTGCCTTTCGCAGGAATGACAAAAAGTGACAATTACTTTTTAGAAACGTCACTATAAAAAGAAATTCTTCGTATAGCGAAGAATTATCAAAGCCGCTTAATCGACACTTTCTATCATATCGATGTCTATTTCTACGCTTGCCGCCTGTCCAAGCATATCGACCTGCAGAACCAGCCTTGTCGAGCCTTTGGTCGTGACTACGATACCCTGTAATCCCATCAACGGCCCGGCGACGACACGGCACTTCTGGCCGACCTTAACGTATTTGTGGGGCACCAGAGGAACACCTGTTTGAAGAACAAGCTCGATTTGAACCAGTTCGTCAACTAATTTCCCCTGGTCTTTCACTTCGAGTAAATTCGCCACTCGGTCGGTTTTCATCAGTTCCGTTCGCTGGTTGTCGTCACCGCAAAAAAACAAATACCCGCCGAACAAAGGTAGAAGCGATTTTATTGTCCTGTGGCTTTTCCGCCTGACCTTCCATGTCATCGGAAGAAAGTAGCTGATATTTCTACTGATCAGATCGTGGGCAAGGGCCTTTTCATTCCTGCTCTTTGTATGTGCAACCCACCACCGGCCGGCAAAGTCGCGGATTGAGTCCACTTCGGGCCAGATAGTCGGCGGATTTTCGTTTACCTTCAACAATTCAATTAACCTGCAAATAATTCTCTAATCTATTCCATAAAACTTCAGCACAGTCCCGACGACATACTCTATCTGCTCCCGTGACAATTCGGGATAAATCGGCAACGAGAGGACCTCGTTGCAAAGCCGTTCGGTAACCGGAAAATCACCCGGCCCGTAGCCAAGGTCGCTGAAGCATTCCTGCAGATGCAGCGGCTTGGGATAGAATATCGCCGAACCTATATTGTTTTCCGCCAAAAACTTCTGCAGCCGGTCCCTGTCGGGGACTGTCACGGTGTACTGATGATATATACATACATTATTGGCATCGATCTTCTGCGGCTGCACGGGAGTTCCCGAAAAAGCATCGTCGTAAAAGGCGGCGTTTTGTTTTCGTTTCTTATTCCAGGAATCGAGGTGCCCGAGCTTAACTGCAAGGACGGCCCCCTGGATGCCGTCGAGGCGGAAATTGCCGCCGATCATTCCGTAAAAGTACCGCGGATTCTGACCGTGGTCGCGAAGTATTTTAATCTTTTGTGCAAGAGCATCATCGTTGGTTGTTACCAAACCTCCGTCGCCGAAAGCACCGAGGTTCTTGGTCGGGTAAAACGAAAAACAGCCGCAATCACCAAAATTACCACACATTACGCCGTCCCGACTCGCTCCTATCGCCTGAGCAGCATCCTCGATGACGGCAAGATTGTATCGCTTTGCGATTTCGGTAATGGCTTTCATCTTAGCGGCCTGCCCGAACAAATGTACCGGTATGACGGCCTTTGTCTTTTCGGTGATTTTTTCTTCGATACCGGCCGGATCGATGTTGTAAGTATCAGGCTCGACATCGACGAAGACCGGTCTCGCTCCGAGTCTGACGACACAACCGGCGGTGGAAAAGAATGTAAAAGGTGTGGTTATAACCTCATCGCCCGGCCCTATATCCAAAGCCATCAGGCTCACAAGCAGCGCATCGGTACCACTTGAGACCCCGACTGCGTGTTTGCATCGGCAATATGCGGCGATTTTTTCCTCGAAATCGGCCACCGCCGGCCCGAGGGCAAGCGCCTGGCTCTCGCAGACCCTGCTGATTGCCGGCATAACCTCATCCCTGATGGTTGCATACTGAGCTTTTAAATCCAAAAGTGGGACCTGCATTGATACTCCTGTCTGAATCGCTTCCTGCATATTCACTTCCTCTATTGTGTATTGTCCAAACGGCGCACTAAGTACTACTGAATTAATCAACAAAACCGTTATTCTAGAGCCGCAAAGCCAAAATGTCAAAGGAATTGACATAATTGTTTTTTCGTTTTCCCTGCGGAAATTAAGAAATAGATGTTGACTATTTTGAGTTTTCGTTAAAAAATTGGATAATAAGAAACATATACCGGAACCTAAAATTGAAAAAAAGAAAAACCACAACCGCAAAAAATCTAAACATCCTGTTCACCTGCATCGGCAGGCGGGTCTCGTTGCTCGAGGGCTTTCGCCGGGCGGCCGGGCAATTAAGGATAAAGGCATCATTCTTCGGCACGGACACCACCGAGTTCAGCCCGGCCCTGCAACTGTGCGACAAAGGATTCCTGGTCAAGCCGATAAAACATGCAGGTTACATCAGGCAACTGCTGTCCATAGTAAAAAACAATAATGTAAACCTGCTTGTGCCGACCGTCGATCTGGACCTGAAACTTCTGGCCCAGAACAATTCAAAATTCACAGAGCTGGGCTGTCGTGTGCTCGTTTCGTCACCGGAAGTGCTCGATATCTGCCAGGACAAAAGACTGACATACCGTTTTTTAGTCAGGAACGGTTTCGATACGCCCGTCACTATGACCGTTCATTCCGCTCTTTTAAAGAGGAAACTCGACTGGCCCAATTTTCTCAAGCCCTGGGACGGCTATGCCGGCAGGGGCAACGCCATTGTACTTAATCAAAAGGAGTTGTCCTTCTACGCCAAAAGAATTCCCAATCCCATCTGCCAGGAGTTCGTACAAGGCACCGAATATACGTGCGATGTTTATGTTGATTTCTCCATGAAGGTCCGATGTGTCGTTCCGAGGAAACGCATCGAAATCAGAGCGGGCGAAGTAAGCAAGGGCCAGGTCGTCAAAGATAATCAAATTATGAGTCAGGCGGCAAAGCTGGTTGAAACTCTCGGCGCCGGTCCGGGCCTTATTACCCTGCAATTGTTTCAGACGGCCAAAGGTAAGCTCAAGTTTATCGAAATCAATCCGAGGTTCGGCGGCGGTATCCCGTTATCAATCAAGGCGGGTGCTAATTTCCCCAAATGGATTTTACAGGAAATGCTCGGTAAAAAAACAAATATCAAATTCGACGGCTTCAAAGATTCTCTTATCATGCTCCGATATGACAGTGAAGTCTGGCTTGAAAATCCAAAACACCCCAAATCCTGAGATTCTTTGCCGTCAAAATCAGGCAAAATCATTTTAGCATTTGTATTAATTTCTATTTATTCTGTTTTTCAACTATGCGCCAGAGGACGCCGGCCGGTTCAAAATCGTATCGCCCGAACAGAAAGTCGGGACAATATCCTTTAGCCGGCGAGACTACATAAACGGCTCTTTCCGAAAGCAATTTTTCGATTGTCCGCTCGTTGAATTCGGGCGAATTTTCACTATCGCCGATACTGGATATAATTTTTATGTGATCGCCTAACCGCTGATTCTGAACCTCCTGGGCGTATAACAAAGGTGGCGCTGTGGTCGCATCGGCGTATATTACCGAAAGAGGCTTGACAGTATATAACGCTTCAACCGCGAATTTCTCGGCACCCTTGTACCCCATTTTCCACGGCCGCAGGAAATATGTATCGTCATCCCGATAAGGGATTATTCTTCTGCCGCTGACTTTGATTTCCATTTTCTCTGCGATTTTCGGCGCCATTATATAAACGGGAACGGTCGCCAGGGCAAATATCACAAACATGTAAATAATCGCCCTGCTGTCTCTATATGAAAATCTGTAAACTCCGACGCCAATCAGAAGTGACATAATGCAGTAGAACGGAATGAAAAAAGCGTAGCGATCCGGAACCGTATAGCGAAAGGCAAAAACAAAAAATAATATTAACAACGCCAGTATAATATGCGCGAACCATCGCTTCGGAGAAAACTTATATAAACACAATACGCCGACAAAGAAAAGCAGGATATTCGGCGTAGGAAAATTCAATGCGATAAACATCAGGTTTTCTTTGGCGATATCGGCGGTAAGTGAAACATTGAGGACGTCACCCCGCCATTTTGCACCGAAAGCCGCCGATGCCAATGTCCCCCATAAATCGCCGCTCTGCAGGATATTCTTTATTATCAGATATTCATAGGGCAGAGCGCCAACAATCCACAACAGCGCCATGACAGCTAAATCCCGCAATTTGATTTGCTTTTTAATTACAAGAGCAACAATAAAAACAAAATAGCAGGCAAACGCAAGGCAAGCCATCATGTGATTGGCCACGGCAAGGCCGTTTAAGAGGGCCAGGAAATACAAATACCCTTTTCGGGAGGTTTTGGCATATTGCAAAAGCATAATCAATTCGCCCAGAAGCAGGGCCACAGCCAGATTGTAGGTTTCAGGGACCGTGGCATGCCACCAGAAAGTATGCGATAAAGCCAAAGTCGCGGCGCCGAGCAACGCGGCCCACCCCGCACCACTCGAACCTCTGCTTTTGAATAATCCCGATGAATCGGCGGTTGTATCTTCATCAACAGAGATTTGCCGCGGGATGTCAAGCCACAACCGCAACAGTAGAAAAAGACCTGCAACTGCCAGCGCCGAAATCACCGCATTCAATACGTTTATTCTGTAGGCAAATTCTTCCAGAGGAATGTATTTTGCCACAATAGCGATGATATAGTACAGCGGATGCGATAAAGCAAGGCCAAGGTGCCCCTGGATATCATTATGCCAGAGGCGGTATTGTATTACGCCGCTGTCCTGCCAGACCACCCCCGGCGCACATGTAAAGACATACAGCGCTGTGGCCGCTATAAGGACCACGACATAGCTCGCTTCAAGATTGCTACCTGCTTTGGACATCTTCAATCGATCAAATGGTTACCGTTAAATATTCTGAATTATCGGCAAATCGCATCGCCCCTTCATACGCAGCGGGTATGAGCAGACACTCACCGGCTTTGAATTCCACGTTGTAACCATCGGTTCCGAGGATCGTGCCGGAGCCGGTGAGGATAATCAGCACTCTTATTTCACCCAGTGAAAGAAGCACCTCACAGCTTTTGGCCTGATGTCCCTTGTCTATAGAGAAAAACTCGCAATTTACAAGCCGCCCTATCGTTGTCACGGGAAGTTCGTCCTCAGAACTATTAAAGTGGATGCTCTCCAGCGCCTGCTCGATATGCAGCTCTCTGGGCCTGCCGGTCTGGTCCACTCTGTTCCAGTCGAAGACGCGATACGTCGTATCCGATGGTAATTGAATCTCTGCTATTACAAGCCCCGGCCCGATGGCGTGTGCCGTGCCGGCGGGAAGGAAGTGACACTGCCCCGCTTCGACCGGCACCCTGGCTAACAAATCGGCGACATTGCCCTTTTCAATCGCTTCGGCGAACTGCGATTTTGTGACTCCTTTCCTGAGCCCTTTATAAATCACCGCATCCGGCTCGGCTAAAATTATATACCAGCATTCGGTTTTGGGCTGCCCCTGGCCCATTCGTTCGACCGTCTGCTTATCGGGATGGACCTGAACGCTCAGAAAATCCTGGGCATCTAAGAATTTGATAAGCAATGGGAACGGCGATTCGAAATAAGGTTCGCCGGTGATTTCAACCGGATACTGATTAATCGCCGAGATGAGGGTCTTCCCTTTTAGTTCGCCGTTGGCGATGACGGATTTGTCCTGAGGCAAATCGGCCAGTTCCCAGCTTTCGCCGATTTTCTGATCCGGCGGCAAATCCTTACCGAAAACTTCACGCAGCTTCTGCCCACCCCAGATTCGCTGTTTATATATCGGCCTGAACTTTAACGGGTACACTTTCACGGCGGGTATTTTACCGACAACTCGCCGCCCCGTCCAATACTCAATTTACCAATTTTTTTCAGATTATTATTTCTAAACCGCCGATCCCACTTTGAAGAAATCATACTCATCTGCTAATGTGCATGTCTATTAGGTTCCTGTGGCCGATTGCCTCCTTTGCAATGATTATATACGATGAGCAGATCGAGAGCACTTTTGAAGGTAACTCGTACACAGAGTAGCTTTTTTTACTGTCTATTATGTCTTCAAAACTTCAAGAATTTTCTTCTCGGTTATATCTGTCAGTTGCTTTTGCACTATGCCCTGCAACCTTTTGGGCATTGCCTGGAATACATTTTTAATTGTACTGCTTTGTTCCGAATCTATCAGGGCACAAAGTATTTTTGTCGCGGCATCCTTATCTTTTGCCTTTTTTTCTGCTTCAGGTCTTCTGCCCATAACAAGCAATTTATGTAAAGCAAAATTTGCCGGGTGGGGAAGTGTAACCGTTATTGAACCAACTTTGGATTTAATAGTATCTTTAGAGAGAAACTCAAGAAGCCTAAGAGACTGAGCATTCAAGCCAAGTTGTGATAAAGAATAAGGCCTATTCGAACCTCTGCCTCGTTCAGGAACCAGGAATTCAACGATTAGTTGCGGATGTTCCAATCTGATATACCCTTGTGATCCGGTGAATCCAACAATAAAGCCCAGATCTTTCAGCAATTCAGCGACATCAACTTTCGCTTTAATAGCTCGCGGTTGAGGGATTAGTAAGTCCATACCCCGGGTTGTCAGTGAGGCCATATACTTCTGGCCGGCAAAATAATTCTTATAAAAAAAGGTACACCAACTGCCCACAATAACAATATCCTTTAATATGCCTGCTTTATCCAGCCGATGCAGAACTTCTACACACAAATCATACTGACTTTTTTCCACGTAATGTGCTCCTCAGGAACTTTATCTGTTTCTTTACCTCAGAAAGAAGTTTCCTGTATTTTGCCCGGTATTCTTTGGCCTGTTCATACTTTCGTATTTCTTTGTCACTGACTTTCTTACCTTTATAAATGAATTTAACTTTACCTTTTTCTCGTACAACCAAATAATAGTACTCGTTATTTTTTACGCTCTTTTTTATCAATGAACCTTTGGGCAATTTAGCCAGTTCCTTCTCATAGTCCTTTTTCATTGCCAAAGAATTGGCCAGTTCTTCTTTCAACACGCTTTTTATGACTTTCATTTTGTTTCCTTTGGCCTCACAGCAGTTACCATACAATTTGTGATATATTATACTTTGTATGGTAACAAGGTCAATGGGTTGTCATACAAATTTGCAATTCTTCGTATTTGTATGGTAATTTGGTAATAAAAATATATGCAGGAAAATTTAGTGTATCGGCCTGAACTTTAACGGGTACACTTTCACGGCGGGTATTTTACCGACAACTCGCCGCCCCGTCCAATACTCAATTTACCAATTTTTCCCGATTAAAAGTTCTCATCTGCCCTTTTTGCCCCCGGCAGTAATTAAAACCGTCAAATGAGTCTTGGTCCTTGCTCAGTGTAATAGTATGAATGTGACACACAGTTTATGTATATAACAGAAATGTTAAAGAACTATTGTTAGTTTAGGCCAATGGAAGAAATGTAACAAACCATGCAGAATTAAACCCCATGACCTGGATTCTTCCCATTCGACAGTGCCTTGTTCGACATAGCTCACTACAGGCAGGGCGGATGTTCCACTGTGGAGTAATAAGGCAAAAAAACACTTAGAAGAGCTTGGTTTTGATTCCCTTTTCGCGCAACTCTTCGACGAAGGTCTTCATCTCTTCCAGCAACTGCTGGAGTTGCTCGGTGTTTTCCAGCAGGTTTTCATAGAACCTGCCGTCGTTTAGTATTTTAGCAGCGGAACCCTGGCCGTTGTTGACCTTTTCCAGCACCAACCGAAGCTCTCCCATCGCTCCGCTGAGTTGTTCGCTCGTCTCAACCATTGCAACAATGAGCCTTTCCGATTTATCATCCACACTCTTAAGAGTTTCCGTTCCGGTCGTTGCCAGTTTCCGAATATCCTCGCTCGTATCGACAACGGCGGTCACCGCCTGTTCAATTTTAGCATCGGCTTTTTCCAGGGTGGAAGTCCCGGTTGCAGCTAACTTTCGAATCTCATCCAAAGTCCCCTGAAGCTGTTCCGTCGTATTATTAAGATTCGCCAGGATTTGTTTGAAGTTGTCCTTGTTCGCCTGGTCGCCGATTATATCATTTGCGTTGGTAACAAGCTCATTCACACCCTCGATCAACTCGTCCAGCTTTTTCTGACTTTCCTCCGGGAAAAATTCACTGGTCATGCCGGCCGAACCCTGAAGCCACATCTTGTCCACAAGAAATTTTGTTTCCGGTCTATTCGGATCCTGCGGAATCGTTTCTTTTCCGGGGGTCTGCTTGATTTCGATATAGCTGCTGCCTAAGCCGCGCGTCATCAGTTTAACTTCAACATTCGACGGAATTGTTTTATAAGCTTTGTCTATACTAAGAATAACCACCGTTTGATAATACTCCCTGCCGGTCTTGTCGCCGTCGGTAAGTTCTTCTCTTACCTCCGGAGCCATAACCTTAGTGACTCGGCCGACTTGATAACCGCAAAACTGTACGGGTGTATCTCTCTGCACGCCGGATGCCGTGGGGAATTGAACGAATAGCTGGAAGGAATCAAGCTTTGTTACGAACGTCGGCAAATCACCGAACTTAAAAATCAACCATACCAGTGCACAAGCACCTATTATCACAAAAAAGCCCACAACTATATTACGTCTTTTTTGCGTGGTTTCATAATCACTCACTGTTCGCTTCCTTTCAAATTAGTGCGGCCTTCCATAAACAATTCCCTTATGGCACGCAAAGGATAACCGCTTTCATTGAGTTTTTTTATTATTTTAATCCTTTCAACAGCCTTTTGGTCGAACATCCGTCTTCCGGTAGGCGTCACCTCCGTCGGCTCAAGCAACCCGACCATGAGATAATATTGCAAAGATTGCCGGGAAATGCCAGCTTTTTTTGCCGTCGCCCCTATCGGAGTTAACTTTTTGGCCTCAGACAAGATTCATCCTCGAACAGCCCGGAACATTCAACAATAACTTAAGAACAGTTATTACAGGAATTACAACAATTGTACCAGATAGACTGTATTTCGACCAGAAAGATTGATGTCATTATAATTCAATAAAAAAACGTTTATGGACGGGAACAAATACTATAAACAGCGATTTTATCGCTGAGTGTTTATTTCCTGTGCTCAGAAGACAAAAAACACCGTAAAAAGCCCCATACGCATTGCCAGCGAATACAGAAAGATAATCAAAGGTACTCCGGCGATGGCGGTGGTTATCATTGCAAGCCATTTTTTACTATCGAACAGAACTCCGATAATACCAAACATCAAAGACACCGGAACGCAGAACAATAGTACCAATAGTCCAAGAACCAGAAAAGGACTGCCCCATTCGGGCTGAAGTATCCAGATTGTCAGAAAAACGGCACCAGCAACAGCAATAAAAATCGCAGAAAGTTTACCAAAAAGCATTTTTACTCCCAAGAGAAAAATATGCCGATAACACTTTTACTCTTAGTTTATATAAACAACTTTTCAATCAGTCAACAGTTAATTATTCGAATCTTCGGTATTAACGCAGGTTTGATATAACAGACTATCAAACTGTCAGTACAAACAGATACAGATAAAGTATTATGGGCATAACGGCGGCCGCGGTGACAATAATCGCAAGCAACTTACTTTTGTCGAAAATAATGCCGGTTATACCAAACATCACTGAAACCGAATATGAGAAAATTATTAGCAACCCTCCAAGGGCGTTGAGAGGATTACCTCACCCGGGCTGAATTAAAAACATCACCAGTATTACTGCTCCGGTCATAAGCAACATTATCAGTGAAAATATCCCAAATCGCATTTTTATATCCAAATCGATATTAAAAAACTTCCAGTACTCCGACTCTGTCACCCGGACGGCAGTGTTCTTAAATATCGGGTATAGCCGGACCGTCGGGTCACGTTTATTCTGTCGAAATAATCAAGAAGCGGAATGGCGAACTTCCTGGTCGTATCAAGAAGATATTTGAATTTGACACTCTCAAGACCGCCCTGCTCGGTAATGTACGAAACCAAAATATCGCGAGCCTTCTCAACGCCGTCACAATGGAAATACATGTCTTTATCGACACGGACAAGACGTTCCTGCTCTATAAGTATCTTAATGATTCTTTGCACCTTATCCGAAGCCGCTTTCGACCGCTCGATGATTTCCTGCCGGTCAGGCGGATTAAAAAGACGAGCTTTAAAAAGAGATTCGATATTCCGGGCCAGCTCCTGTTCGTCATCGCTGAAGGACTCACGGTGCCCGGGCAAAGCTATGCGATGCTTTTTCTCGATGAGTTCGCCCTGCGCGATAAGAAGCCTGAGCAGGCCGTCGAAAACATCCTTTTTTAATCCGGACACCTCGTAAAGCTGCTCGGGACCGAGCCCCGGGCTCTCTGGCTTTTCCCGATGAAACTGGCCGACAATATCAAGCAATCGCCGCCGGGTGTCACCGAGCGTGTCACGATGGATATACAGCTTCGAGCCTAAATCCAATATGTTGCCCAGGCTGCTAAGCTCTTCGAGAACAGCATTCAAAGAATTCGGCGGTGTTTTTGTCCGAACCGACAATCCGGTTTGGCCGACAGCAATCGATTCGGCGGTTCTTATCGCATATTCAATAAAATCCATGCTGCTCAATACTGCTTTTGCACGTTCCTGAGCATCTTCAAATACACCGGGACGATTCCGCCTGAGTTTTCCGGAAATCGCCTCAATTATCATTCCGCCGCCGATAGTCTGCATGGGTGAAAGAGATCGCAATATGAAGCGGTCGCCGGGACCGGCCACGACAGGTTCACTCAATTTGACCTGGATAATCGACTCGTCACCGGCGGCGATATTGTTGCCCTGCAGTAAATATACCGTCGCAACCACTTCGGATGTGCCGGTATGAAATTTGATTTTAGCGCCGTTCTTTAGCGGCGATTTGATACCGGCGAGAATCCGCAGCTTACAGAGAAACCACTGCCGGGGCGCGAAATATTCGCCGTCAGTCACACAACAGCCTCTCTCGATGGTCTTGTAGTCCCACTGGGGGACATTAAGCGCTGCGCACTGACCGACCATGGCCCTGTCACTTTGTCGTTTGTAAACCTGTATAGCCTTGATGCGCCCTTTTACGCCCTGCGGGAAAAGCATTACCTCATCGCTGATTTTTACCGAGCCGCAGACAGGTATCCCGGAAACGACCGTGCCGTAGCCCTTGACGGAAAAAGCCCTCTCGACCGGCAGCCTGAACACGCCGTCCGTTTTCTTTGGCTCGATTGAATTTACAAGCTCTTTGAGGGCCTCGGAAAAAGTATCGAAGCCCTGTCCTGTTATACTGGATACGGGAATAATCGGGGCGTTTTCCAGGAAAGTACCGACAAGAAAATCTTTTATCTCGGCGGTTACACTCTCGAGTCTGTCAGGCCCGACGCAATCGGCTTTGGTCAAAGCCACAATACCGTGTTCGACACCGAGTAAAGTCAGAATATCGAGATGCTCGCGGGTCTGCGGCATAACGCCGTCATCGGCGGCGATAACGAAAATCACACCGTCGATGCCGCTGGCCCCGGCGACCATCGTCTTGATAAAATTTTCATGCCCGGGGACATCGACTATACCGACTTCAAGGTCGGAAACCGTACACGGCGCAAACCCAAGGTCGATTGACATCCCTCGTTCCTTCTCGGCTTTGAGCCGGTCCGTATCACATCCGGTCAGGCATTTAATCAGGGCCGTCTTGCCATGGTCGATATGGCCGGCGGTGCCGAGCGTGATGTTAAATTGTACTGTGCTCATGGATATTATTAATCCCTGCCGAGAATTTCAAGCAACGCTTTGATAAGAATATCTTCGTCCCCGGCAAGCAAAGTCCTCGGATCGATAAGAACCCGGTCGTTCTGGATGCGGGCAAATACCGGGGTCTCGTATTGGCGGAGCTGTTTCGCCAGCGATTCTGCGGAAATCTTTTCCGGCCGTATCGCCACTAAGGTGGTCGCCAGATTCTGCGCAGGAAGCGAGCCGCTTCCCATCTGCGAAAAACCGCCGATTGTAGTGACCTCGGCGCCGGTGATTTTCTTTTCTAACTGCGAGGTAATAGATTCGGCCTGTTTTTTGATCTCCGAGGCGTTACGCATCAACATCTGCAAAGTCGGAACCTCACGGAGTGCGACCGATACATCGAGAAACAGCTTCAAGGTCGCTTCCAGTGCGGCAAGTGTGAGTTTGCCGACCCGCACGATCCTGGCAAACTGGTTCTTTCGTATGGCCTCTATCAGTTTCGCCCTGCCGAGAATGATTCCGCCCTGAGATGCGCCTATCAGCTTGTCGGCGCTCGAAGTGACAATATCAGCGCCCTTACCGATTGATTCGGCAAGGGTAGGTTCAGGCTCAAATCCGAATTGGGAAAAATCGACAAGCGCGCCGGCCCCGACGTCGTCAATCATAACAAGCTCGTGCGAATGTGCTATCTCAACAAGCTCATCCAGCGGCACTTCCGAAGAAAAGCCCTGAATTTTATAATTGCTCGGATGGACGCGGAGAATGGCCGCGGTATTTTCGGTGATTGCACTGACGTAGTCACGCGCGTGCGTCTTGTTGGTTGTCCCGATCTCGATGAGTTTGGCGCCGCTAAAAGCCATGACATCCGGCAGGCGGAACGAACCGCCGATCTCGACGAGCTGGCCGCGAGAGACTATCACCTCTTTATCCTTGGCAACGGTATTTAATACGATACTCGTAGCGGCGGCGTTGTTGTTGACAACGGTGGCGGCTTCGGCGCCGGTCAACTTACGTAAAAGCTGCCCGATATACTCATCCCGTTTCGAGCGTTTGCCGGTCTCGGTACCCAACTGGAGCAGCGAATATCCGGACAATTCTTCCCGAATCTGTTGCAGTGCTTTAGCCGGCAGGACCGCGCGACCGAGACCCGTATGTAAAATGATGCCGGTCGCATTGATAACTTTCCGGTAGAAAGGTTTTCCGAATGCATTTATAGAGCGTTTCGTTTCGGTTATGATTTGTCGAACAATCGTATCTTCATCCATTTCTACTTCCGGTCCGGAAATCAGAATTTGCCTGACCTGGTCAATCGCCCGGCGAATCGAATCGACAACGACTTGTCTGCCCGCCTCGGAAATTAAATTCTCCAGTTCGAGATTCTTCAGGATAGTATCGACCGAAGGTAGTTTCTCAAGTGCGCCGGCGGGAGACTTGTTATGCTTTGTCATAAATTACCTCGCAACTTTTTAAAAAGGGAGCCTTTAAGGCTTTTATTTGATTTTAATTGATTGAGAAATAAAATCAAGAAGTTTGCACAGGAATTGGATTAGCGAATCTTCAGCATACATGGACCTGAAGATAAAAAGCTGCAAATATTTTTTTAAGAAAAAAACAGAAAAATACGAAACGAAATGGTTATCAGCACGTCTATTATAAAATAAAGGCACCGGAAATCGGTATATACAGTTTTTTCGGCTGAATCAATTTCCGGGCTTTGTTATAATTAATCGCCTTTTATTGTATTTAGAGAACCGAATCAAGAATGAAGAAAAAAGATATTTTGATTTCTCTGGCCATTATTACATGCTCGGTTGCTGTATTTTACCACTACACACAACGAAAAGGCCATATTCAAATCGACGCCGGCGGTGCCGAAGCGACAATGCAGCTCCGCAGCAGCTTATTAGCTCACACAACAATTCACTCGGATGACGAGCCCGCCGAAGTTCGTGCAATAATACACAAACCGCGACACCTTAGCATAACAGCCAGGCATGACGGACACAATTACCGGATTGACAGTGACGGCCCCTGGGGGAGTTTGTCGAAAATAAACGTAAATAAAAATAAGACGACTTTGCTAAAATGTGGGCCGCCGTTTGTAATCAAACCGAATATTCGTAATAACAGAGACCAGATATCGATAGACTTTACTATTTTCGGGCAGGCCGGAGAACAGTACCGAAAATATGCGTTAAAGAACAACCGAACAATCTCCGGTGCAAAACTGAAAATTATTGATGAGGAAGGAAACGTGCTAACAACCGGCAAATTCCAATATGGTTGAGGTGGCACCTGCCGCCGGTACTCGTGGCGAGTACCAAAGAATTTCAAAGGCAGGTACCAGGTACTGATAGACGTTGATCTCGGACCGTTCGAGACCAAACACGAGGAGACCTGGCACATGATTTGAGAAAAAATACAGCCACGAATACCGGCGGGTTAAGAGATAAGCTTCTCTTGCCCGCCTTTTTTATTGGATAAAAACAAAGAAGGGAGATCAAAAAAACATAACAAAAATATAGATATAAAATCAATACTGTTCGAGTAAACCAGGGGGACAAATACTCTTGATAAAAAGGACTGTAAAATGAAAAATATTTCAGCATTAATAATAACAACAATAGTCATATTCATTATGATTCCTGTAAATAGTGTCAATGCAGCTCCGGAAGGTTTGAGCAAGACAGGAAGTGATACGTATTCCTGGTGCAATCAATACTGTATGAGTATGTTTACAAAAACAAGAACCGCAAAGACGGTCGGCAAGGGCCATTTGTCGGTATCCTTAAAAGTTCAGCATTTCGACTGGGATATGGTTAAAGGAACCGACGGCGATTATCACAATCGAACATCGGGTCAGGAAAAACAAAGGCTGACAGCGACACTATGTACAAAATACGGCTGGGCCGAGGACCATCACATTGCTATCGGTGTCCCCTTCTGGTTTAATGATTTCGATACCAGCACAACCAACAACAGCGAAGGTCTTGCTAACATATACGTTTTCGAGAAATGGAACTTCATAAAAGAAACGAACAATTTCCCGGCGGTAGCGGCCGATTTCTGGTATTATTTCCCAAACGGCGATACGGACCGAAAACTGGGTAGCGATGACGGGGCATATAAAATTACAACGGAAATATCGAAAGCATGGGAATATTTTTCACTGCATTTTAATCCGGGCTATACCTGGAGTGAGGACGACGATGCCGAGGTGGGAGAAATCAACGGCGGTCTTATCGTAAAATCCTCTCCCAACTTCTGGCCTGCGGTCGAATACAACTATCTCGATAAGGAACATCAGGGACATTCACATGATGTAGTACCCGGTATCATCTGGAAATTCGCGCCGGGATGGTCGTTCAAAGTCGCCGCCGCCGTCAATATCGACTCCACATTTACCGACAGAGACAGAGTCGGAATAGTTATGAAACTTTTCCGCAAATGGTGATATACTCCTATATTTATGTTGCTGTTGAAAAACAGCATACATGAAAGGACTTAGAGATGAAAAAAATGGTATATCTATTTCCTGTTTTGCTTTTAATATTTTTGTTTTTATCCGGTTGTAAGCAAAAGGAAGCCGAACCTCTCGAAACACCTGCACCCGTCACAATCACAGTCGGCCACGTCGGACACGACCATCATACGGCGTTATTCGTCGCTTTAGACAACGCCGGACAGTTTGCCAGCCAAAGCGGTATCAGTATTAAGACAATTGAAGAATTCAAACTCTACGAACTATACGACCAGAAACGTAAAGTTGCTGATATTCAGATTGTCAAAGTCGGCGGCGGGTCAAAGATGCCTACGGCACTGGCTCAAAACGTTATCGAAGTCGGCTTCGGCGGGGTCGCGCCGGTGCTCGCCTGCGTTGACAGCGGTGCTCCGGTCAAGCTGATTTCGCCGTTGCATTACAAAGGTGACATGTTCGTTGTCAAACCCGGCTTCCCGGCAAAAACATGGGAAGAATTTATAGAGATGGCCAAAGCGATGGATAAGCCGATTCGTATCGGTTATAAAGACCCGGTTGCAGTGGCCAAAATAGTGTTCGAGGAAGCACTCAAACACGAGGGTATCTCATTCGGCGGGGATTTGTCCGCACAGGATTTACAGGTGCACATGATTAACGTCAAGGGTGGCGGCAAACTGAACGTGGCGCTTTCCGGCAATTTGGTCGATGGATATGTCGGCAATAATCCGTTCCCGGCAATCGCTGTCGAAAAAGGTATCGGCAGAATTATCTGCGACCTCGAAGAGCTTCCGCCGGGGACATTCCGAAATCATCCCTGCTGCTGCATCGCCGCTAACGCTCAAATCACGCAGGAAAAATCCGAGGCCATCGTCGATTTGCTTGTTTTATTTTTGCAGGCCACCGAAACCATTAACAATGACCCGGACAAAGCGGTCTCTTCCGCTGTAAAATGGATAGGTACCAGCGAGGACGTCGAGAGAATGAGCATACCTACCAGCGGCTTTTCTATGGAACCTTCGGAGTTGTGGTATCAGACAATGGCACAATGGGTAAAGGCGATGGGTTCTATGGGAATATTCAGAGACAAACTTAACGGACTGGAGCCGGAGCAGGTCGCCGCGGCCGCCTATGATTTTTCACTCTTGGAACAAGCGAGAGAAAAACTTGAAAAAAGAAGAGTCCAAAATCGATAATACCCGGCATTCCTCGAAGCTGCTTCGCTGGATTGCCGGGCCGGCCATACTGCTGTTGATATGGCAGGCGGTCGCACAATATTTGAATCAGCCGTGGATTTTCCCTACAGTCACCAGGGTCCTGTCTCAGCTTGCACATCCACTGCGGCAACATTACGCCTCCGGTTCGCTTCTAAGTAATACTCTGATTAGTTTGTTGAGGGTACTGTTGGGATTCTCTCTGGCGGCGGTCGTCGGCGTGACACTCGGTATTGTTATGGGCTCAATCGCCTTCATCCGGGACATCCTCGAGCCTGTCGTTGAATTGCTGCGCCCTTTATGCCCGATTGCATGGCTGCCCTTCGCTATTGTGGTATTCAAACTGCGAACTCTGCCGCAGTTGTTCGGCGTCGGGTACAGCCACACCATCTTCGACCAGGTACAGTTAGGAATGATTTTCGTAATCTTTGTCGGCGGTTTTTTCCCCATTCTCACCAACACACTCGATGGAGTCGCGGGCGTCAGACGAAATTACCTTCTGCTCGCAAAAACTCTCGGCGCTTCTCCGAGACAAACATTCATTCACGTTTACCTGCCGGCGGCGATGCCGATGATACTCACAGGCTTAAGACAGGGACTCGGCCTGAGCTGGTTCGTGATTATCGCCGCGGAAATGATGACAGGCGGTGACAGCGGCATAGGTTATTTGCTCATGTACGCTTCGGATAATTCCGCGATGGATATCGTGATTGCAGCAATGCTGATAATCGGCGCAGTCGGTGCTTCGCTCGCTTTTCTGATGCGGCGAATTATGTACGGTTTCGTTAGCTGGAAGGGGAAGGAAGTGTGACATTTCGATGACGGAGAAAAACATTAAAAAACAATCAAAAGAGCATTTTGCGCTGGAATTAAAATCAATCTGCAAACAATTCCTCTCGGATACCGGCTCTGTCGTCCCGGCATTAGAGAATATCGATCTGGCCGTACACGACGGCGAATTCCTGACTTTAGCCGGTGCTACCGGCTGCGGCAAGACGACACTGCTTAATCTTATCGCGGGATTCGCTTCGCCGGATGAAGGCCGGATACACCTCAGAGACGGCCTGCGATTCGGCGACAATATCGCTTATGTCTTCCAGCATTATACGCTGTTTCCATGGCGCACAGCGCTTAGGAACGTGACATTTTCTATGGAGATGCGCGGCGTACCGAGAAAACAGCGAAAAAGCAGGCCCGTCGAGCTGCTCGCCAAAGTCGGACTCGAAGGCTTTGAAAACGCCCATGCACATGAACTATCGGGCGGGATGCGCCAGCGGACGGCCATCGCTCAGGCCCTTGCCATGCAGCCAAAGCTGCTCCTAATGGATGAACCCTTCGGGGCGGTCGATGACTCCACCAGGGCCGAACTGCAACAAATGATTACACAATTATGGCAGGAAAATCACACAACTATAATATTCGTCACTCACAATATCGACGAGGCCATATTATTAGGCGACAGGGTAGTCGTACTGAGCGAGCGTCCGGGTAAAATCGTCTGCGAGTTCAAAGTCGATTTACCGCGCCCGCGGGACAGAATGAATCCGGAATTCACCGATTTATTTATCAAAATCCGACAATCATTGTCCGGGCAGTTGGACTAAAAAGGAACATTCGATATAAAAAAATTCAAATTGAAAATAGTAATTACAATCTCCGATTTCGTATGAAATAATAGCCTATCTACAGAAAGGTATCGTCAATGATAAATACTGAAAGACGAAAACGGGTCATGCAGCGTTCCATAAAGCTCGGCCACTGTATATGCGATCCCAAGCAACCATGCCCGTGTGACCTGTTCAAGGAAAAAAATATATGTCTGTGCGCCGGCGAGCGGCTCGAATCCCCTGTCGGGCCGGTCCGGCTGACACAACTCGTGGAAAAAGCCGGCTGCGCTTCGAAAATCGACCAGGCGTTCCTAAAACAGGTATTGAAGGACCTGCCCGCCGTCAACGATCCCCGCGTGCTCGTCGGCGTCCCGGCCGGTGACGACGCCGGCGTTTACGATATGGGCGACGGCAAGGCACTGGTCCAGACCGTAGATGTCTTTACGCCGTCGGTGGATGACCCATATACATTCGGGCAGGTGGCGGCGGCCAATTCCGTCAGTGACATTTACGCCATGGGCGGCACGCCCATCACCGCGGTCTCGGTGCTCGGTTTTCCCGTTCGCAAAGTTCCCGATAAAACTATGAACGAAATTCTATCCGGCGGTATCGACAAGATGAACGAGGCCGGCGTGGCAATCATAGGAGGCCATAGTATAAACGACAGCGAAATAAAAGCGGGCTTTGCCGTCACCGGGACTATCGATAAGGACAAGATAATCACGAACGCCGCCGCGAAACCGGGCGATGTGCTCGTTTTGACCAAGCCGCTCGGCACCGGCATCGTCGCCTTCGCCGCACAGATAGGCAGGGCCGATCCAGCAAGCGTCGAAGCTGCGACCGCGTCGATGACTACGCTCAATAAAAAGGCCGCCGAGCTTATGATAAAATTCGCAGCACACGCCTGCACCGATGTCACCGGTTTTTCCCTGTGCGGGCATCTGGCCGAGATGGCCTCATCGAGCGGCGTTGACGTCGAGGTAATCTGGGACGATATCCCGCTGTTTGCCGGCGTGCTCGAATACGCAGCAGCGGGAATCTTACCCGGAGCCATCGAGCGAAATAAGGAATCGTGCGGCCGGCGCATCGTCGCTTTGGACGCCCTGCCGCAGGAGATGGTCGATATATGTTACGATGCCCAGACCTCCGGCGGCCTGCTGATTGCAATCAACGAAAAAGATGCAGATAAGTTTCTAAAAGCTCTTCATCGTGACGGAATTTCCGCCGCTGCAATCATCGGGAAGGTTATCGAAAAAGGTTCGGGAATTGTACATATCAAAACAACCGGTAAACGCAAAATACCCTCGCCGAGCTTGGCAGGTACACCCGACAAAGAGCCGGTTAATGAAGAACGAGAGACGATGGACGAAGGACGAGCGGAAGTCGCCTGCTGCGCCGATGCCGTCGCTTCGAGCAAATCCGCCGGGCAGGATTCCGAAGTTGCTCAAATCAAGGCAAAATTCACGGATTTTCTCGACTCGGCCAGTTCGCCGCACGGCCTGGACGCCTATACCAAGCAGGCGATGGCAATTGCACTATCGGTCGCCACGCGGTGCGAGCCATGTTTGGAGATGCACCTGAAAAAGGCAAAAGAGAAAGGCTTCACACAGGATGAAATCGACGAGGCTGCATGGATGGGTATCAGCTTCGCCGGAAGCCCGGCAATGGTCTTTTACGAACAGCAAAAAAACTCCTGACAGACAACCAATGTGAGATATAATAAAACCTCTGATAAAGGAAGAAATAAGAAGCTGTCCGCAGATTTGTATTTGGGAAATCCGTATGGGAATATACTCGGAGCCAATCTGGAAATGGTAAGTCGTAGGTTCAGCGTTTCATTGTTGATCTTGGTCAGTATCATGACCTTATTGTTCGGCCTTTGGCCTTTGAACTTTTTTTCAGAAAATCAGGTTCGCTGGCAAGCCCAGCAAGATGGCATTCAATTCTATAAGCAAGGCCTTTCAACTCGAAGAGCAAGTGGCGGTGTCATTTACAGTGATTCACCTGTCGATGTCCGAACGAGAGCGCATATGTTTGTACCCACCACGATCGAAATCTATGTCGAACCGCACGAGATAAAAGGTGGTGGTTTGGCGCATATCGTATCCTTCCATGACGGTTATCCTCACTCGCCGTTGGTCATTGGCCAATGGAAGACCGAACTGGTTATACGCAGCAGAGACAACCAGAATGTTGCTCGCGATACCTATCGTGAAATCGACCTCAATGACGGACTCATCACAAATGAAAAAAGGCAGATCACGATAGCCTCCGGGCCCGAGCGAACCGAGATTTATGTCAACGGAGAGCTGGCCCGGTCGTACGACATTCGGTCACTGATAGGAGTGGAGCATTTCTGTGGCTACCTTAATCTGGGGAATTCGTCAATCGGGCATAATGCCTGGGTTGGGAACCTGTATGGTTTGGCCCTATATGACACGCTGTTAACGTCCGAGCAAATCCGAGAACACTACGAATTCTGGGCCAACAGGTCGGCGGACAAACTCGCCGCTATTGAGCCTGAGCCAATGATTTTGTACACTTTTACAGAGCGAAAAGGCGCCTCAGTGCACAACCAAATGGGCAATACGAACCACCTGACCATTCCTTCGACATTCAAGGCCCTCAAAAAGGAGATTGAGGTGCGGTTCTGGCGAGACATCTACTGGGATGAAGGGACCATGAAGGACATCCTCGTCAATATTCTCGGTTTCGTCCCCTTTGCCTTGTGTATGCTAATGTATCTGAGCGGAAATAGGAACGTGTCCTCCAGGCAGACCGCCTTTCTGACAGTACTGGCCGGTGCGATCCTGAGCCTCATCATCGAAACCGTCCAGATAGGTTTGCCGACGCGGACGCCATCGTCACTCGATCTTCTATGCAATATAGCAGGCGCTGGACTGGGAATTATAGTTTTCAGGATAATACCTTTGCGAAAATTAATCTGAAAAAACTAAGCCGCCTGGATGGGTATCAGCTTTGGCAGCTCGCCGGCAATGGTCTTCTACGAACAAAATAAGGAGAAATAATCATGTCGGAAATTGAAAAAAGAATAGAATCGCTTGAAAGAACAAACCGCCGCTGGCGATACATGACGGGATTATTCGCTGCCTTGCTACTGGTATCATTGACCGTCGGCGCAAAACTTCCCGATTCGGTACCGGATGTGCTGCAGGCCCGGCGGATTGAGGTCCTTGCTCCTGACGGCAAGCCGGGTATAGTACTCAGCACCGACGATAACGGCTCATCTTTAGGACTAACCGCCCAGGGCCGGGACCATAAGCGGGTGATTTCACTGATGGCCAACAAAGAAGGCGTCCACTTAGTGTTAATGAAGCACGCTGAAGCGCCGCTGTTTTTGGCTGAGGTTGACGATAACGGCTCGTCACTGGCCATGTTCGATGGTCGAGAGCCGAGCCAAAATCCCAGAGGTATCATCTTAAAAAGTATCTCACCGACCGGGGACAGTCCGGGTGCGACAATGATTAATTTGATAAAGGGTCCGCGTACAGCGGACATTCAGGCCGGTCTTTTAATACTGGAAAACGGCAAAGGCACATCTTTATTGTTAGGCGGGGATGAAGGCAAATCGGTGAATATTAAAGTCAACCAGCAAGACGGCAAGCTCGGCTTCTTCGGCGAAAACAACAAAGTTCTCTGGACTACACCCTAACCAACTACCTGAAAATCCTGCATCTTAGACACGGATTAACATTAATAGAATTTTGACCCATCCGGACAGGATGACTCGTTCGTTCCATCGTAAGATCCTGCAGTAAGATAAAGTTTCGACAAGTTATCGTTACAAAGCAACTTCCGCATGGGATGTCTTGGGAGCATGGAAATTCGGATCAGGATCTACAATAAGACCTAATTGAGGATCTGGAAACATTGATGACCAGACCTGGCCGGTTGCAGAATCCAGAATGAAAGCGTGACTTTCATTCGTTACGATCTGGAACCGTCCATATTCCTCCGGCGGCACAAAAGGTACAGCTCCAGCTAAACATAAAATCATCACCGCCAACAGGCCGCCAATTAGAACACTTTTCACATCGATTGAGCGAAACATAAGGAATTCTCCCTTCTTTAAAACAAGAAACTTAACCAAAATATACTTTCCAACTCATACTTTCATTAAGAATTGAATCTCTCTTATATAAGAGGCGCTTTATTTGAAAAACGTTACAATTTTTCTGGAAAATTTTCCCTCCAACGTTGCGGCTCACACGCAATGGTCTTTTACGAACAGAATAAATCGTAGGATGGAGGCTTGGTTCTCCATAAGGAGTCCATAGGACTGCCACAGGTACCCCACCATTAATTTCTGAGGGATGTGAAATTAAGACAGTTATTAACAAACACCGGATTGAAGCTATAAGAGTTACCTGTAAATAAGTTGTAAAAAGATGTGACTTTATTTTTTTATTCTATTTTGATTATATTTTCGTATAAAAAATATTTGTTGTGCTATGACGATACTAATAGTATAAATTGGTTGTTAAATTTAAATGATTGTTTAATAGAACGTTGACACAGCAGTTAGTGTAATTTTTTTCTGTAAATTTGGTATGAGACATCGCCCCGAAGTAGCATTCTTTATATCTGCTATTATCATCGTTTCTTATATTCTACTAGTTTTTACTTAGCAAGGAATTTTATGTACGTGGATCGCATACCAGCTCTGAAAATAGGAAACCTGGAAATAAGTCCGCCTATCATACAAGGTGGAATGGGCGTCAGAGTATCAAGAGCAAATCTGGCTTCTGCTGTAGCAAACACGGGATGTGCCGGGATTATCGCCAGTGTCGGATTAGGACAATTTGAAAACTTCCCGGGCTCTGAATTTGTGAGAGTCAATGAAGAAGCTTTAAGATACGAAATTAGAAAAGCAAAAAGCCTGACCAGCGGAATAATTGGTGTCAACATAATGGTTGCTCTTTCCGATTATGACAACCTCGTAAAAACCGCTGTCGAGGAGGATGTTGATTTAATAATCTCCGGTGCAGGTTTGCCGTTGAATTTGCCCGAATACCTTAATGGCAAGGATATTAAATTAATTCCTGTCGTTTCCTCAGCAAGAGCTTTTCAAATCATCTGTAAAAGATGGAAAAACCGTTTTAATAAACTGCCTGACGCCGTAATTGCCGAAGGCGTTAAAGCAGGTGGTCATTTGGGCTATTCCTATGAGTCAATAACAGATGGAACTGTCTCTGCACTCGAACAAATAATTAAAGAAGTAGTTAAGATCGCTGATAATTTCACACCTGCTATACCTGTTATTGCTGCGGGAGGAATCTTTGATGGTAAAGATATTGCCCATTTTCTCAAATTAGGTGTTTCCGGAGTCCAAATGGCAACTCGTTTTGTCTGTACAGATGAATGTGATGCCCACGACAATTTCAAGCAGGCTTATTTAAATGCTAAGGCTGAGGATATAATAATCATAAAAAGTCCTGTCGGATTGCCGGGAAGAATTATAAATAACAGTTTTGTTGAAAAAATCAAACAGGGTAAGACCATACCTTTTAAGTGTAATTATAAATGTCTCAAAACCTGTGATCCTAAGAAGGCACCTTACTGTATCGCTCAGGTCCTTGCAAATGCTGCACAGGGAAAACTCGATGAATCTTTTGTATTTGCCGGTACAGAAGCTTACAGGTGCACCGAAATTGTACCCGTAAAAGCACTTGTTGAAAAGTTAAGTGAAGAGTTAGCCTTAGCACTTGCCACCGAACAAGATGTCCAGGCATAAAGATTCTTCAAACGAAGACTAACTTGAACATAACTGTGGACGGAATTCATAGGAGTTACCTGTAAATAAGATGTAAAAAAAAGATGCGACCCTATTAATCTAATATTAATCCTTGGGCGTCTTTTCCATCGCCGCCTTGTCCGCGTCAGCGGCCTTAGCCACCTCGACCTCGTAAACATGTGTCGGACCGAAAAGGTCGGAGCGGAAGACAATCCACTTGCCATCTGGCGTGAACTGACAGTTCGGCTCCAGCGAGTAGTTATGCTTAGTTAGGTTGACGAGCTTCTCTGATTCGAAATAGCCACTGCGTATCAGAGTGTTCGGGTCGCTGGCGCCGCCGGTCACCGGCGGGATCAAATGCGGCCGGAAGAGGTATATCCATTGGCCGTTATCCGGCGCAGCCACGCTGTTGGGTCCGCCGCCGTCGCCGCAATAGAGCGTCTGGTCCGGCGAGATATTGAAGTGCACGGACCACTCCTTCTTCTGCAGGTTGTACCACGTCCGCGTCTTGGTCTCGATGTCGTAGCGACCAACCCAGAAAACGTGGCTGCGCGGCGTCTGCAGGTCATACAGGATACTCTTGCCGTCCGGGCTGAAGAACTCGTGGCCGTTGATTTGAAAGTTCATGAAACGTGGCTGGACGTTGGTCAATCCGGCGCCGTCGGTGCGGATGATCCAGGTCCGGTCCATGAGCTGCCAGGTTCCCTCGTGACAAAAGAGCATTTGATGCGGGTCGGTCGGGGAGAATTGCACGTGGTTCAGCCAGGCACGGCTCTCGTTGAACTTGTTGACTTCGCCGTTTTTCAAATCGATAGTGATAAGCTGCATGTCACGATCCGTATTCGGGGTGCCGAAACCCGGGCGCCGGCCTGAGCGCGGGCCGCCGGACCTTTGCGGCGGATTAAGGTCGAACGTGCCTCCGGCTAATGTCTCGTCGCAATTTATATTGGCAATCGACAGGCCGCGGGGGACATCGACGATTTTAATGTCTTCTTTGGTTGCCGGGTCCACGGCCCAAATCGCCATTCCCTGGTCGCCTCTGGATATGTAAAAGGCCCGGCCCGTCTTGCGGCCAACGCAGATTAAGCGGATTCGTCCCTCTCGAATCTGTTCAATCGCACGGGTCTCCAGGTCTACGGTGTAGAGCCCGCTCGGCGAGGTAAAGACCAGTTTCCTGCCGTCGGGGGTAAACTCGTTCTGGTGGAAGTAGGAGCTTTGGCTGCCGTCCTCGCGTGATAAACGGATGACCCGATGTCCGGTATCCGGGTCGATCCAGTCGGTCGGAATATCGGTTTGGGCATGGACACAGGCACTCGCCATGAGCAGGATCGCAAAAGCACTCGTTATGATACGCATGGTACACTCCTTCTTGTCGATAGTATTTCTTTGAGCATTGTATCTCTCCAGGGCTCGTGTGTCCACTTTCGATTGCCTTGGCATCTTCCCTCTCCTGTTCGCGCAGGTGATCCAGGAAAGCCGGGAGGATTAAAGACATCCGGGTCGATATTAAAATCGTTGGCCGGATCCATTCGGTTTTGCCTTTTCTTTATACGCAATACGCACAACTCAATACGCAATACCAGATACACCCCCGTAGTTTTGCAAAGCAAAACTAAGTAGCGGGGGATAAGTCATGGACATTTTTCGCCGAAAAACGAGGATTTGGTTTGTATTTCGGCGGTTTTTTGGTACAATATGTATCAAATAATTGAATAATGAATATCGAATAGCGAATGCAGAACAAGCCCAAAAATTCTAAGCACTAAATCCGAAATCCTAAACAATCTTGGAATGTTCAAAAATCCAAATGTTCAAAACTCAATATTTAGCCCGTCAATTTATTGGCGGGTCCTAAAAAGGATAGGATTCGACAAATGTAGAGAACTCTCTACAAATCGGGGCGATTTGAAAAAACAAACCCAATTTCGGAAAAAGTCAAGTCAGTTTAAGTCTATTATTAACAAGGAATTATCGCAGAAATGAGCGATTGGACACTTAGTAAAAACAAACCCAATCCGTAACGACAGAAGACAGAAAACCGAAGGCAGAAGACAGTAGAAAAAATGAAAAACAAACCCAATCAAAGCGAATTTTCAAACCCAAAGGTAGATGACAGATGACAGTCCACAGGATGCCTTACGGCAAAGGCAGACATATAACTCGGTCATCCGTCCTCCGTCTTCTGTCTTCTGTCCATAGAGTTCATTGACCGGGGAAAGCGGATTATATATGATGATATTCGATAATATACGAAGCTCTCGTGGAGGTGACTGGTGCCTGGTGGTGCCCCTGGTCTTCAAAACCAGTGTGGGGTCGATAAGGTCCCGGGTGGGTTCGATTCCCATTCGCCTCCGCCATTTAACGATGGCTGTGAACAAAAACGCACTATTTTCGTATGTTTTGCCGATATATAAAATGTAAAAATTCCGGAAATGCAGTATTAACAAGGTAACTTTCAGATGAAAAAACAGACAAAAATGATCATCGTCGGCCTTTTCATTCTGCTCGGAGTTGCTTTGTTTTCCTACGGCGCTTTCTTTCATTCCACCGAGATTACCACCCCGGTAAAAGGAGGTTCCGTTACGACTTTCAAGCAGGAACCGGCCTTGGTTAAAGATGTCTCGGTCGGCGGTGTGATTAGAGATGAATCCGGAGAGATTAAACAAACATACTTAGAAGGTGAAAAGCCTCCTGAAACCTGCCCGACGTGAGGCAGTTAAAAAGGGACCATGGTGGCCATGGTCAAAAAATTGACAAGTACAATATCCTCGAAACTGCTCGGCTGGCGCATGTGGATTCAGACGGCGTTCCTGCTCCTCTGGCTGGATCCGCTGGGCCTGCGTTTGCATACGGTCTGCTCGCCGGTCTTTCACTGCTACGCATGTCCGCTGGCTACTTTCGCCTGCCCTATCGGCGTCATGGCCCAGTTCAGCGCACTGCACGTGTTTCCCTTCATCGCAATCGGCATACTTGTCACGGTTGGTGTTTTGTTCGGCACGCTGATATGCGGCTGGGTATGTCCCTTCGGACTCCTGCAGGATTTGTTCGCAAAAATCCCGACGCCGAAATACGACCTGCCGAAATTCACCGGCTATTTTCGTTATGTAATGCTGATCGGGGCGGTATTACTTATCCCCTACTTCTTCGGCGAAGGGCATCCGCTTTTTATATGCCGGATTTGCCCCGCCGGGGCGGTAGAAACTGCGGTACCGAATATGGCCGGCCAGGTGAAAAGCGGGCAGCGGATTATCTGGCCGAACGAGATTAAAATGACCGTGCTCGTGTTGTTTATAATAGCAGTTTTCTTCGTTAAAAGGCCGTGGTGCAGAGTATTATGTCCGCTCGGAGCGATATTTTCTCTTTTCAACCGTTTCTCAGCCTTTTTTCTGCACTTCAATGCCGACAAATGCACCGACTGCAAATTCTGTCACAGGCTGTGTGAATACGGCATAGCGCCGGAGAAAAGTCCGAACGACCTGAGTTGTATCCGCTGTCTCGAATGCACCCAATGCGCCCCCGAAGCACTGACACTAAGCAGCATTTTCGATGAGACACTGAGCAAAAGCAAAAAACCAATTAGTAAAAAAACGGTCGAAGAAAAGTGAAAAAAAATTTCTGGGCATACAATCTCCCCTTCCGCATCTTTATAACAATTGAATTATCAATATAATAAACAGCCGTTTACTATTACTTACGATGCCGTTCTTTTAATAAACGCAAAGACAATCACACCGGCCGCCACGATAGATAAAACAACAACCGTCGCCAATAGATTATGCCTGGCCGGCGCCCCGGGCTCACTTGTCCGGGCCGCTATAACGTAAGGTTCATTTTGTATCTTAAACGGGGAACTAATCATCAGTGTCGCAGTAAAAGGCCCTTTTACGTTTTTCGGCTCTCGCCACGAGAGCGAACATGTGCCACCTCACCCATACCTGAAACTATAGGTCCTGTCATATTTTCCGTCTTCGCTCTTTATATTCAGTTTCGGGGCCTGCGGCCGGGTACCGTTGCGGGTCAATTCAATCCGCTCATCGTCCCGACCTTTGACGGCCTGACGAAAGTAATGCATTCCATCCCGAAACGATGCTTCAAGTGTGGATATAACCGGCTCACCAATGCTAAGTTCCGCCTCATCGGTCTCGGTAATATCGAAATATCCTTTTCCGCTGTAGTAGTATTGAGTTCCCTCCATTTTCCACTGCGTATCTTTGTCGTCCTTGCGCTCGACGGCCCAACTACTGATTTTATATCTCCCGACAGGTAGTGAACCGGTTCCATTTTCAGGATTAATTGTAAATAGTCCGTTCTCACCGCCTGCGGAAAACTCGGTGATCGATTCCGGCAGCCGGATGTTCCCGAAATTCACATCATCCGCCCTGGTTATCTTTATATACGCACCATCACGCGCAATCTCAGGACGGTACAATTTGCCGTCAACCTTGATGTAGTTGCCTACAAAACGTGTGGCTCGACTGTCTAACTCACCGATTCTGATACGGTCGGATTCGCCGGCTTCGAGGGATTTGTCATTAAACGTCCCATTTACATTGTAGTCGAAAATCACGCAGTGTTTTTTAATCCCATCGACAGTAATGTCACCTTCATACCAGCAGCCCGTTGTCGCGTATATCCTTCTTCTTTTATTGTTACCAGAGCTGTAATACCGAATGTTGAAATGATACGTCACGGGGCCGTCTTCTATCTGGAAAACTACTTTCACCGGCCCGAAATACATATTATTTTGCGTAGTGCGATATGCTTTTATAGCGGTTTCGTCGCTTAGATTGCCGTCACCGTTCGAGTCTATATAAAGATTATCATGTGAGCCGCGTTTGTGAGTTTTATCCAGTGCCAGCAAAATGTAACCGCTTTGAATCATAGGTGTCGGCCATTTGGCGAATAGTATATCCTTCGACTTGAACTGTGGCATCTCCACCCCGGCCGGCTTGTCGGTGATGACTTCCAGATTCTTATAATTCAGACTAAATCCAATCAGTTGAACCTCACGGGCCGAATGATACTGGAGCCATTGCTCATCCTGTGCACGAGCATTCGCCGCCAGAATAAACAGGCCGATTATAATAAGACACAAATTCATTTTTTTTATCATCTCCGAGCCTCAAAATTTAGGATTCCAACATTAATTAGAATATGCGTCGCTATTAATCCCACACCTTATATATTAAGACGAAAACTTCGATGAAATGTAACAATTTTTTTACATTTTTCTACTTTTCTTCCGGCAACCTTGACCCTATCGTCGTTTTTCAGCTATAAATGTTATCTTCGGTTTTTCCCGGATCAAGGAACCGCCCATTTAGAATCTCTTTTCCTGAATCGTAATCCGCAATTGCAGGCATCGACCTCAAACGCAAACAGGCATAAAACCTCTTACGGAAGAATGGATTGATGAATGCTAAAATCATAAATGGCAGATTAATTAAAAACGAAATCAATCCTGTTATCGACCCAGATATTAATAACACCAAAAATACCCTCGAAAACTCAACAGAAATTTGCTCTACAAGAAAGAAAATCGAATAAAAAACAAGTATGCACATGAGAGTTGAAACTATAGTCCAGAAAGCCAACCATAATATAAAACGAACATGACCATATCTATTTCTGCATTGCCAGCCCGCCATGACAAAACCTAACAGCATTGCAAACGATAAAATAGCCAACATCATCAGCAATGCAAAGTTTTGTTGAGAAAATTCCAGTCCGGCGTATGAGATAGAACCTACGATACCGATAACCGCCATAACACCAAAAGCAAAAATAAATCTAACCAATCGCTTTCGATTGCCAAATTTGTGAACCAACAACCATAACATAGCAATACCCACAGAATATGAAACGATAATCGGATCGAACTGCGCTTTAGCAGAGAATGGAATATTTAATAGAAAAACAAATCCAAGCCAGAGCAAAAATATTATAAACAACGGTATGAAAATAAGTAACGCCTGAGGATTGCGATTAGTTTTTTCCAGAACGATTGCACCAAGCAAAATAAACCACGGCATCAAAGAGGGAATGCTATGATACAATTTCCAGTTATACACCGTCGCTTCGCTATATTTCGGTCCCAAATCACCGATATCCATGGAAGCGACGAACTTCAATTCACCGAATTTTGTTAAAGGTACCCGCCACGAGTACGAACATGTGCCGCCTCAGCCGTATTGAAATTGACCTGAGTCTAATATCTGGTCACCTTTATAAACCGAAAAACTCGGCGGCTTTTCTCTGTTACCACCTGTATAGTTCTCCCCGCCGATTCCAAACAGCTTGTAATTCAATACAAGCATTCTGCCCTGTCGTTTCACCTCGACTGTTTGTTTAAGAGGGGCACCAACTTTTAAGACCGCCGGTTTGTCCTCGGTAACCTTTATCCAATCATGTTTGGGAAATCTCAATACCCGGCATTTATATCCATCGACCAGATCTACTTGTTGTAATTGGTATTCTCCCAAAGGTAGGCTTATAATCTGCTCCGGCTGATTGAACTTTTCCGTTTGTCCATCCTTCCGGCGAAGAGTCAACTGCCGGACGCTGCCGCCCTCAAGCTTCAACTGCCCCATAGACTCCTGTTCACGAGCCTTGCATGGAGAAACTGCCGGGATGAGAATTTGGGTAAGACATAGAAATACAATAAACAAACCGATTTTGCTAATTTTTAGGAACACAATCTTCATCCCTGTTTTAACTTGATTTCTAATATGATAGACGCACATCGGTATATTAAGTTACACGAAAAATCCGTCAAGCCTGTCATCTTGGCGTGGCCGGGCAGGTTCGAATACCAATATTGGCACCTTTTCCATGCAAAAAAGTGAGCCGACTACAGATATTCGCCAATTTTAATACAATATAACTTCTTTATAAAAAAATGCTTATGTAAATTTATACTATAGAGCCATCTGTGCTCATAAAAGCTGGTATATCTTTTGCAGGTTTGGTATTAATTATGCTAAAATTAACGATTAAATCTTTTTAGAAGCCAGAATAAATAAGGAGGCAAGCAATTATGGCAGTTAAAGAATTAGCATTCCAATCCGAGGCAAGAGCCAGTCTGCTGGCCGGCGTGGAGAAACTCGCATCGGCGGTCAAACTTACCCTCGGCCCGCGCGGTCGAAACGCCGTTATCGATAAAAGCTGGGGCGGACCGACGGTGACCAAAGACGGCGTAACGGTTGCCGAAGAAATTGACCTGATCGATAAGAACGAGAACCTCGGTGCAAAACTCGTAAAGGAAGCCGCAAGCAAGACCTCGAAAATCGCCGGAGACGGAACAACAACGGCAACGGTTCTGACCGAAGCTCTGTTCAGGGAAGCCTGTAAAAACCTGGCAGCCGGCGCCGATGCTATGGCATTGAACCGCGGCATGCAACAGGCGGCAAAGGCGGTGATGGATAAGCTTGCCACTCTGGTCAAACCTATCGATATCACAAAAGCCAACGATATAATCAATATCGCCTCGATATCGGCCAACAACGACGTGGAAATCGGAAAGAAAATGGCCGAAGCATTCCAGAAGGTCGGCAAAGACGGCGTTATCACGGTCGAAGAAGGTAAAAGCTTCGAGACGACCATCGAGTTCGTCGAAGGTATGCAGTTCGATCGCGGCTACCTTTCCCCGCACTTTGCAACCGATACTGATAATATGGTTTGCGTGCTGGAGAAACCGTTCATACTGATATACGAAGAGAAAATCAGCAGCGTAGCCAAGCTCATACCGCTGCTTGAGAAAACTGCGAAAGCCAGAAAACCGCTGCTGATAATCGCCGAGGACGTCGAAAGCGAAGCACTTGCAACTCTTGTCGTCAACAAACTCAAAGGCGTTCTGCAGGTGGCGGCCGTCAAGGCGCCCGGCTACGGCGACCGCAGAAAAGCCATGCTGCAGGATATCGCCGTGCTGACCGGGGCCGAGCCGATTTTCAAGGACCTCGGAATCGAGATGGAAAACATCGGCATCAAACAGCTCGGACAGGCAAAGAAAGTCACTATCGACAATGATAAAACAATTATTATCGAGGGAGCGGGTAGCCAGGACGCTATCAACGGCAGAATCAATCAAATAAAAAGCGAAATAGATATCACAACAAGTGACTATGACCGCGAGAAGCTCCAGGAACGATTGGCAAAACTAACCGGCGGAGTGGCTCAAATAAACGTCGGCGCTGCAAGTGAAGCGGAATTGAAGGAAAGAAAAGCCCGTATCGAAGATGCTCTGCACGCCACCAGAGCAGCCATCGAAGAAGGTATCGTGCCGGGTGGAGGCGTGGCACTGATCCGTTGTATCGATGCAGTCAAAAAGCTAAAGCTTGAAGGCGACGAGCAAACCGGTGCGGATATTCTGGTAAAAGCTCTATCGATGCCCTGCTACTATATCGCATACAATGCCGGCGCAACTCCCAATATCGTAGTTAACAAGGTATCGGAAGGCAAAGGCGGCTTCGGTTATAACGCCAATACGGACAAATACGAAGATTTGCTGGAAGCCGGCGTAATCGACCCGGCCAAGGTCACCCGAATCGCTCTTCAAAACGCCGTCAGCATTGCCGGACTGCTTCTGACAACCAACTGCCTTGTTACCGAAAAGCCGAAAGAAAAAGACGACATGCCTGCCGGCGGCCCCGGTGGTATGGACCCAGGCATGGGTGGCATGGGAGGTATGGGCGGCATGGGTGGCATGGGCGGCATGGGTATGATGTAAGAGAAAAAATGTC
>CAZMZR010000005.1:0-7162 GCA_964570855.1 uncultured Pirellulales bacterium | reverse complement strand
ATGGGCGGCATGGGTGGCATGGGCGGCATGGGTATGATGTAAGAGAAAAAATGTCGCTCCCGCTCAGGTTCGAGAAGGGAACGTATAAGAATTTGCAATAATCATAAGGAATAGAACATGACAAACAATTCAAACAAAAAGAGATTTGTTGTTTCGGTTGTTCTTATGATTGTGGTCTGCGGATTGGTTATTATTACAGGATATTCGGAATCGAGCGGTTCCATGATTGATACGAAAAGCAAGCCGCTTACCAGAGAAGAACGAATGAAGTGGTGGCACGAAGCAAGATTCGGTATGTTCATTCATTGGGGTCTTTACGCGATACCGGCGGGCGAATGGGAAGGCAAAAAGATTCCGGGGATCGGCGAATGGATTATGGACAAAGCAGATATTCCAATCCCGGACTACGAACAGCTTACCGGGCAGTTTAATCCGGTAAAGTTCGATGCGGAACAATGGGTGCAAATCGCCAAAAATGCCGGTATGAAGTACATTGTAATAACATCCAAGCACCATGACGGATTTTGCATGTGGGATTCAAAAGTCACGGATTACGATATTATCGACGCGACGCCGTTCAAGCGGGATGTGCTAAAGGAATTGTCCCGGGCGTGCCGGAAAAACGGTCTGAAACTTTGCTTTTACCATTCGATTATGGACTGGCATCATCCCGATGCCCAGGGACAGTATCATCCGAACTACGATGCACAAAATTCGAATCCCAACTTCACTCGATACGTCGAAAATTATCTCAAACCTCAGATTAAAGAGCTGGTGGAAAACTATGGTCCGCTCGGAGTATTGTGGTTCGACGGCGAATGGGTAAAGGACTGGACCGAGCCTATGGGCAGGGATATGTACAATTACGTCCTTGAACTTCAGCCGAATATTATTATCAACAACCGTGTCGGCAAGGGACGCAAAGGATTGGAAGGATTCAGTGACAGCAACGAACCTGTCGGCGATTTCGGCACCCCCGAACAGCGGATTCCTCCAAAAGGTTTGCCCGGCGTCAACTGGGAAACCTGCATGACGATGAACGATACGTGGGGCTATAAATCATACGACGATAACTGGAAGTCAACAGAAGAGCTGCTTCGCAAGCTGGCCGATATCGCAAGCAAAGGAGGCAATTTTCTGCTGAACGTCGGCCCTACTGCAGATGGTCTAATCCCGGAACCAAGCGTCGAGCGGCTGGCGGCTGTAGGTCGATGGCTGGAAGTAAACAGCGAGAGTATTTATGGAACAACGGCAAGCCCGCTCGGTGAAATATCATGGGGCCGGTGTACTGCAAAGCCCGGCAGGTTATATCTGCATGTATTCGACTGGCCGACGGATGCCAGGCTGGAAGTCCCGGCTCTTAAAACCGCCGTAACAAAGGCCTATCTGCTTGCTGATAAAGAAAAGGCCGCATTAACTTTCACTAAAGAAGGCCAGAATAATCTCGTTATAAATGTGCCGCCGAAAGTACCGGACAAGATCAATACCGTTATCGTACTCGAAATAAAAGATAAATAAAAACTTAAGAAATAAAACCCTAAAAGAGATAAGGAGTGAGTTATGAACCTAAAACCTCTGGACGACAGGATTGTAATTAAACAATCAGATGCTGAAGAAAAAACCTCCGGCGGAATCATTCTGCCGGACACTGCGAGAGAAAAACCGCAAATAGGGACAGTCGTAGCTATCGGACCCGGCAAAATACTCGATGACGGCAAGAGGGGGAAAATGTCGGTAAAGAAAAAAGATGAAGTTATTTACGCGAAGTATATGGGAAGTGACGTTGAAATCGACGATGAAAAATACGTAATTCTCAGAGAAAGCGATATACTCGGAATCGTCGAAAGATAAAATGATCCGCAAACAAAGCAATGGAACACCGAATAAAGTGGTTTTATAATAATCAATAAGAGGTAATAAAAATGGCAAAACAATTAATGTTTGACGATGCAGCACGGGCACAGCTTAAAGACGGCCTGTCACAATTGGCCGGAGCGGTTAAAGTGACTCTCGGCCCGACCGGCAAAAACGTTATCCTGCAGAAAAGCTGGGGCTCACCGAAGGTGACAAAAGACGGTGTCTCAGTGAGCAAGGAGATCGAACTGCCGGAACCATTTAAAAATATGGGGGCAAAAATGGTTAATGAGGTCGCCAGTAAAACATCCGACGTTGTCGGCGACGGGACCACAACTTCCACTGTTCTTGCCGAAGCAATCTATCTGGCCGGTCTCAAATACGTGACCGTCGGCGCGAATCCCATGTCCATTCAGCGGGGAATCAGCAAGGCGGCGGAAGCAGCCACCAAATACATACAGTCGGTCAGCGTCCCGGTGAAAGGCCACAGCGATATAGCCAAGGTTGCGACCATCAGCGCAAATAACGACCCGTCGGTAGGAGAAATCCTGGCCGATGCACTCGATGCGGTCGGTGCAGAAGGCGTCATCGAAGTCGAAGAAGGCAAAGGAATGAAAAACGAGCTGAATGTTGTCGAAGGTATGCAGTTCGACAAGGGTTACATCTCACCATATTTTATGACAAACGCCGAAACGCTCGAAGCGATATTCGAAGATGCTTACATCCTGCTGCATGAGAAGAAAATATCCAACGTTCGCGAGCTTATCCCCCTGCTCGAAAAAGTCGCCCAGGTTGGCAGGCCCCTGCTGATAATCGCCGAGGATGTCGAAGGCGAGGCGTTGGCCGCGCTGGTTATTAACCGTCTGCAGGGCATTTTGAAAGTATGTGCGGTCAAGGCTCCCGGCTTCGGGGACCGCAGGAAAGCAATGCTCGCAGACCTGGCCGTTTCGACAGGCGGACAGGTAATTTCCGAAGATTTGGGAATTAAGCTCGAAAAAATCGAACTTTCCAAGTTAGGCCAGGCAAAGAAAATCGTTGTGGACAAGGAAACAACGACAATAATCGAAGGGGCCGGAAAAAAGAAAGATATTAACGCACGATGCGACCAGATCCGCAATCAGATTCAGAAAACAACCAGTGATTACGACCGTGAGAAATTACAGGAGCGTTTAGCCAAATTGACCGGTGGCATCGCCGTTATCAAAGCCGGGGCCGCAACCGAAACGGAAATGAAGGAGCGAAAAGACCTGCTGGACGATGCGCTTCATGCCACAAGAGCGGCGACCCAGGAAGGTGTCGTCCCGGGCGGTGGAATCGTGTTCCTGCAGGCAATTAGCGAAGTGGAAAAGGCCAGAACAAAGGCAAAAGGCGATGAAAAAATCGGCTTTGACATTGTAATCAACGCCCTCAAAGCACCTACAAATCAGATTGTTGACAACTGCGGCGAACCGGGTGACGTGATTGTCGCACAACTGCTCGAAAAAGGCAAGAATATCGGCTACGACGCCAACACCGGCCAGTTCGTCGATATGTTTAAGGCAGGAATTATCGACCCGGCGAAGGTCGCCAGAACCGCGCTGGAAATGGCCGCCTCGGTTGCAGGTCTGATGCTTACTACCAATGTGCTGGTAACGGAGCTTAAAGACAAAGACGAAGAGCCGATTCAGGGATCCGTAAGGTAATAAAAATGGCCTGTGACATGTGTCTGCGATTCGGACTTACGAGCGACAAGTCATGGGATACGATACAATGGCCAAACGAGACTATTACGAAGTTTTAGGCGTAGATAAGAAAGCCTCCGCCGACGAGATTAAACGCGCATATCGGCGCATGGCGATTAAATACCATCCCGATAAGAATCCGGGCGATAAAGAAGCCGAGGCAAAATTCAAGGAATGCGCCGAAGCCTACGAAGTACTGAGTGACCCGACCAAAAGGCAGAGTTACGACCAGTTCGGACACGAAGGTCTTCGCGGCACCAGTATGCATGATTTCTCTCGAATGAACGTCGAAGATATTTTCAGTATGTTCGGCTTCGACGATTTCTTCGGCGGCATCTTCGGAGGACACGGCAGAAAGTCGAGCCGCAGAGCCGGACCTACCCGCGGTTACGACCTGGAAACAGCAGTGGAACTTACTCTCAACGACGTCGCCAAAGGCGCTGAGAAGACTATCGAATTTACACGTCAGGACACATGCACCGAATGCAACGGGAGCGGCTGTGCAAAGGGAAGCTCACCCGGTAAATGTCCGACGTGCAGAGGAACCGGACAGGTCGCACGAGGAGGCGGATTCTTCCAGATGGTTTCGTCCTGCCGACAATGCGGCGGCACAGGGCAAATCATAACCAATCCCTGCAAGAAATGTAAAGGGACCGGCAGAATACCGAAAAGAAGAACCGTCAATATTAAAATCCCGGCCGGTGTTCATGAAGGACAGGGCATAAGAGTCACCAACGAAGGTGAGCCGGGCGGAGGTGGAGGTCCGAGAGGTGACCTTTACTGTTACGTCAGATTGAAACCCCATGAGTTCCTGCAGCGTGATGGAAATAATCTGATCGCTTTGGTTCCAATAAGTTTTACACAGGCCGCTCTTGGAACGACCATTGACGTACCGAGCCTCAACGGCACACGCGGACTCAAAATTCCGCCCGGAACCCAGTACGGAGGCATATTCAGAATAAAAGGTCAGGGGCTTCCGGACATGAGAACACACCAAACCGGTGACCAGCTCGTACAGATTATAATCGAAACGCCGACAAAGCTGAATAAAGAACAACAGGAGTTGTTGAGAGAATTCGCTAAAACCGAAAACAAGAAAGTGTCTCCGAAATCCCAAAGCTTTTTTGAGAAATTAAAAAAGACACCCCGGTAAAAATCAATGAAAAAGAAGAATAAAGAAAAATATAAAACCGAAAATTCACACGAAGCGGACAACAAAGGCCCCGGGAAAAACGACGAGTCGGAAGAGCTTCGCAACACTATAGAGAATCTGCAAAAAGAAAAGAATGAGCTTTTCGAAAAACTCCAGCGTATAAGCGCCGATTATGCAAATTTCCAAAAACGAGTTCCGAAGCAAATAGCCGATACCGTTGCATACGAGAAAGAGACAATTATAAAATCTCTTCTGCCGGCCCTGGATAATTTCGAGCATACTCTTCAAAACACACATTCAGTGGAGAATCCGGATGCGCTTGTCAAGGGTATCAAAATCATTTACGACCAAATGCTCGACATCCTTAAATCACATGGCGTAGAGTATATAAAGGCATTAGGTGAAAATTTCAATCCCTCCATGCACGAAGCAGTGATGCAAATGGCCGAACCCCGGAAGGAAGATAATATCATACTGCAGGAATTTCAGAAGGGATACAAACTCAACGGCCGGGTGATTCGCCCGGGCAAGGTAGTCGTTAATAAACTCGCAGCGGATAAAACAGACTTACAGCAGCAAACAAACCAGGACGAAGTCACTGATGAATTTGAAACAACCGATTCGGAGTAATTACGATGCCGACTTACGAGTATATCTGTGAGAATTGTGGATTCGAATTGGAAAAATTTCAGACTATAACCGCCAAATCCCTGCGAACCTGTCCTGAGTGTGGCAAAAAGAAGCTCAAACGTCTTATCGGCACCGGAGCGGGCATTATCTTCAAAGGTTCCGGTTTCTATCAAACCGATTACAGAAGCGAAAGTTATAAAAAGGCCGCCGAAAGCGAAAAGAAAAGCTCGGACGACAAAAAGAAAGAGACTCCAAAATCCGAAAAGGAATCAAAAACCGATACAAAACAGGATACAAAAACCAAACCCACCAAAAAGCCCCCGAAGAAATCAACCTGACTTACAAATCACAATCTATTCAATTACCACCAGTGACGATAGTGAATCGACCATCTTCAAATAAGGCATTCTCCACCCTCACGCTTTTGATATTGTTTTCAAGAAATAGTTTGTCGATATCAACGATAATATTAGGATACTCAAATTTTATATACGCCGGCAATTTTAGTTCAAGCGCCTGATCGAACATACTTATAATTTTATCCGCCCGCCCGCTGATAAGAGTAAGTTCAAAAATTGCACAATTATTCTCGAATCTTAAGTATTTCAACGAGGCGGGAATAAACGGCAAAATAAACGACTGAGTTTTTATCACGAAATGGACCTCGTCATCTTTGACTCTTATACGTGTTATTTTTCGAGGTAAAAGCTCATTGGAAATCAGGATTTTCACAAGTTCTTCGAGACCGAATGTTAATTTTGCCATAGTGCCTTTCTCTTAATTATTTTCATTGCAAGATTAATATATAAAATTATGTTGGTATTCTGCAAGCACGTTTCATAAACTTTCCTTAATCCGGTAACAAGATTTTTGATTTGAGATACAAAACATGATTAACCTGCCGGAAGATTTTTTCGAGTGATGACAGCGAAATATCCGGAGTTTTCCGAGATTTCCATGGATATAAGGCTTTCATTGCATCCCAAGTTCCGGAATCTTGCCGAGGGCCTTAAGAAGAAAAACCTTCTGAATATATTCTTAAGGAACAACGAATGCCAGGCAAAACCTCTGCTCGAAATCGTCCATACTCAGATTCAACCTACAAAGAAGTTCCGCAGGCAGCATAGATGAGAGCATATCCCCGGTAAAGTCACTGTATGCAACCAAGTGTGACGTAAAGATAGTCGCCCCAGGAAAATCAAAATCTACATACAAAAAATACGAATCCGGAAAAGCTTCTTAGTAACCTACCGCAAAACAATATTGATGTCACTTGAATATTTCGCATTTGCTCGTTACATACCGATAGTGGTGACAATCGCTAAATGCGGAAAAATCGTTACATTTGACACCGATAAAGGCACATGTATATAGACACTAAAGAGTGTTACCGAATGTGACGGATATTATTTCGGTAATAATATATTCTCATACGGTTAAGAGTGATGTTACGGTACGGGACGTATCCTGTATCGCCCAGGATGGGTCAGCGTCAATAGCCTTTCCCTCGGCGAACACGCTGACCCTTTTTCGGTGTCACCGTAACAAGCACCCGTAATAAATTCCTCAAACTGTAATAGCCAATATTAAAATTATGCCCTCAAATACTGCGAGCAAAAACATTCCCCCATACGGCAGGCGGACACATTTAATTCTCCCTTTAACTTATCTATCTCCTACGTTTTTTTATCCGCTTAGGCCTTCTTTTTCTACTTTCTTACTTGGCGCTTTAACACACTTAAATAGGTAAACAGCCCTAGTTTTTTTGTATTATATCCGTGATTTTGTCACACAGATCCCTTGC